>NZ_JBEXHU010000005.1:262593-403253 GCF_040608175.1 Micromonospora sp. NPDC005206 | reverse complement strand
CTCGAGTACCCCGAAGGGCCTTTCCGCTCGACTTGCATGTGTTAAGCACGCCGCCAGCGTTCGTCCTGAGCCAGGATCAAACTCTCCAACAAAAACTTGTCGAACAGCATCCTGACAACAAAAGTGTTGCCAAAGGAATCCCAACCAGCAATCCAAAAGGACCACCAGTCCGGGGTATAAATCATAATTGGCACTGGCTTATCAAGCACCCTGTTGAGTTCTCAAAGAACAACCACACACCGATCAAAAGCCCCACTCGCTGGGACCCCATCTCGGGGCAACCGCTCAAACTTACTTGGTCGAACTTTCGTTGTCAACCTCGTGTCCGAGGTGATCAACTTTTTGGTCCTGATCCACGACGACGCACGCCGTACCCGGCGGTCGTTACTGTCGTGGGAAGCCGCAGACCGGCCGATCACCGCTTCGCGGCTCTCCGCCCGGCTCCTGCCGGCTTCAGCACTCTACCCGGTCGGCTTCGCGTCTGCAACCCCGTTTCCGGAGTGATCCGCACCGCCCGATTTCTCAGTCTCGCTCGGCGTTCCCGCCACGAGCCTGGCGCCCGCTCTCGGCCGGTTTGTCCGGCCTCCCCCGTGCAGAGAGAAAGTTACGCGGACGGCCCGGAGAAGGCAAATCAGGGTTCATCACTGGTTGGTCGAAGGGGGCCGGCGGCGGTCCCCGCGTAGCCCGCGACGCGGAGCGCATCGGCGTGCCAGAGTGTCAGGCATGGATGAGTCCGGGCTCGGCGTCACGGTGCACGCCGAGGAGGCGCTGCTCGGCCTCCTCCTGCCGTTCTGGCAGTTGGTGATCGGCGCGGTCGTCCTGGTCGTCCTGGTGCTCTCGGTGGGGCGACTGGCCCGGAGGGGCCGATCCCGGATGACCACCGCTCTGCTGGTGACCGCCGCGGTCATCGCGGGCTTCACGGTGCTCGGCGTGCTGCTGGAGGGCTGAGGGCTCAGAGCCGGCGGTTGGCCAGGCTCGGCAGTTCGGCCCGGATCTGGACGAGCCGGTCGAGGTCGAGGTCGACGACGGACACCCCCGGGCCGTCCGGCAACTGGGTGAGGATCGTCCCCCACGGGTCGACCACCATGCTGCGCCCGAAACAGGTGCGGCCGGGCTCGTGGTCGCCGGTCTGGCCGGCGGCCGCGACGAAGCACTGGTTCTCGATCGCCCGCGCCCGCAGCAGGACCTCCCAGTGGTCCCGTCCGGTGTGCAGCATGAACGCCGCCGGGACCACCAGCAGGTGGGCGCCACCCTCGGTGGCCAGGCGCCGATACAGCTCCGGGAAGCGCAGGTCGTAACAGATGGACAGGCCCACCCGGAGCCCCTCGACGTCGACCACCACCGGCCGGTCGCCAGCGGCGACGCTCGCCGACTCCAGGTAGGAGACCCGGCCGGGTATCTCCACGTCGTACAGGTGGATCTTGCGGTAGCTCGCGGCCAGGCTGCCGGACCGGTCGAAGACCAGCGACGTGTTCCAGGTGTGCTCCGGGTCGGGGCCGGCCTCGTGGAACGAGCCGGCCACCACCCAGATGCCGAGTCGCCGGGCGATGCCGGCGAAGAAGCTGCCCACCTCGCCGTCCACCGGCTCCGGCTCGGGCAACCCGGCGGCGGGGCCCAGGTAGTCGACGTACTCCGGCAGGACCGCGAGGTCCGCGCCGCCGGCGGCGGCACGTTCCAGCAGGACCTCCGCGGCTGCCAGGTTGGCTTTGCGGTCATCCCGGGCGTTCAGCTGGCAGACGGCGACGCGCATGGGCCAAGGGTACGGCCGAACGGGCTGCATCGGCAGCCTCAGATGCTGGCCAGCACCAGAGCCCCGGCGGCGAAGCCGAGCCCGGCGACCTGGACCGGTCGCAACTTCTCCCGGTCGACGGCGAGCGCGAGCAGCACCGTGCTGGCCGGGTAGAGCGCGGCGATCGCCGCGACGATGCTCAGGTGACCGCGGGCGGCGGCGGCGAGGAAGAGCGCGTTCGCGGCACTGTCGAGCAGGCCGGCGACCGCGGCCCACACCAGTACGCGCCGCCCGAGCCGGAGCCGCACGCCGGTGCCGGCGGCCAGGGCGAGGCCGAACGCGATCGAGCTGGCCCGTACGGCCGCCACCGGCCACATGCCGGCCCCCTCGCCGGCCTGGCCGAGCAGCGTGAAGAAGACGCCGAAGAGCGCCCCGGCGCCCAGCGCCAGCCTTACCAGCCGCGCTGGGACGGCCCGGCGGCTGCCGCCCTCGCCCAGGCTGACCAGTGCGATCGCCAGCACGGCGAGGCCGGCGCCGATGAGCGCGGGGGCGCCGGGGAACGTCGAGGTGAACAGGCCGGCGACGATCGGCACTATCGCGGCGGTGATCGCGGTGACCGGCGCCACGACGGCCATCATCCCGCCGGCGAGAGCCCGGTAGAGCAGCATGACCCCGGCCGCGCCGGCCACCCCGGCGATCAGCCCCCAGGCGATGTCGCCCACGGTGGGGGTCCCGGGCACGACCAGCACCAGGACGACCAGCAGCGGGACGCTGAGCAGCTGGGAGACCACCGTGACGGCGATCGGGTCGGCCCGGCGGGACGCCTTCCCGCCGGAGAAGTCGGCCGTGCCGAACGCGACCGCGGACACCGCTGCCAGGACAATGGGGAGCATGCGACAGTCGTATCACAATAATGACCGCATAGGATAGTTCAATGACCGAGATCGGAGCGGGCCGTGTAGGCGCGGTGACCGCCGCGGTGGCCCGACAGGTACGCGAGCTACGTGCCACGCGCGGCTGGTCCTTCGAGGAGTTGGCCGGACGGTCGGGGGTGAGCAAGGGGATGCTCGTGCAGATCGAGAGCGCGCGCACCAACCCGAGCGTCGGCACGCTCTGCCGGGTCGCCGACGCGTTCGGGGTCAACATCGCCCGCCTGCTGGAGCCCGACGAGGAACGGACCGTGAAGATCACCCCGGTCGCCGACGCGCCCGTGCTCTGGCAGGGCGAACGAGGCGGCACGGCCCACCTGCTCAGCGGGCTGGGCGAACCGGACCTGGTCGAGCTCTGGGACTGGCGGCTGGAACCCGGCGAGGCACACCGCTCCCCCGACCACCCGCGCGGCACCCGGGAGGTCCTCCACGTGCTGACCGGCGCGGTCGTCGTCCGGGTCGACGGGCAGGACCACCCCGTCCGGGCCGGCGAGACGATCGAGTTCCACGCCGACCGGGAACACGGCTATCGCAACGACACCGACGAACCGGCCCGACTGATGATGGTGACCGTCACCCCGTCGGGCGAGTGGGATCGACGGACCCGCTCACGCCGGCCGCGTCAGGACTGAGCGGCCGGCGCGACGCGAGGACGATCAGGCCGACTTCTCCTCGCGGTCCCGCCGGGCCTGACGGCCGGTGAACTCGCGGGGCACGATGGTCGGGTTGACGTTCTCCAGGACCACCTCGCGGGTGATCAGCACTCGGGCGGCGTCGGGGTTGCTCGGCACCTCGTACATCGCGGAGAGCAGAACCTCCTCGATGATGGCCCGCAGGCCGCGGGCGCCGGTGCCCCGCAGCATGGCCTGGTCGGCGATCGCCTCGAGCGCCGGCTCGTCGAACTCCAGCTCGACCCCGTCCAGCTCGAAGAGGCGCTGGTATTGCCGGACCAGGGCGTTGCGCGGCTCGGTGAGGATCCGCACCAGGGCGCTGCGGTCCAGGCTGCGCACGTTGGTGATCACCGGCAGTCGGCCCACGAACTCGGGGATCAGCCCGAACTTGAGCATGTCCTCCGGCATGACCTGGCTGAAGATGTCATCGGTCGACCGGTCGGACACCGACCGGAGCCGGGCACCGAAGCCGGTGCCACCCTGCCCGGTGCGGGACTCGATGATCTGATCCAGACCGGCGAACGCGCCACCGCAGATGAACAGCACGTTGGTGGTGTCGATCTGGATGAACTCCTGGTGCGGGTGCTTGCGCCCGCCCTGCGGCGGCACGTTGGCCACCGTGCCTTCCAGCATCTTGAGCAGGGCCTGCTGCACACCCTCGCCGGAGACGTCCCGGGTGATCGACGGATTCTCCGACTTGCGGGCGATCTTGTCGACCTCGTCGATGTAGATGATGCCGGTCTCGGCGCGCTTGATGTCGTAGTCGGCGGCCTGGATCAGCTTGAGGAGGATGTTCTCCACGTCTTCGCCGACGTAACCCGCCTCGGTCAGCGCGGTGGCGTCGGCGATCGCGAACGGGACGTTCAACATCCGGGCCAGCGTCTGCGCCAGGTGGGTCTTGCCGCACCCGGTCGGGCCGAGCAGCAGGATGTTGGACTTGGCCAGCTCGACGGCGTCGCTGCCGGAGCCCGGCGCGCCGGCCGCCTCGGCCTGGATCCGCTTGTAGTGGTTGTAGACCGCGACGGCGAGCGCCTTCTTGGCCTGATCCTGCCCGACCACGTAGTTGTCGAGGAACTGGCAGATCTCCATCGGCTTGGGAAGCTCTTCCCACTTCACCTCGCCGGACTCGGCCAGCTCTTCTTCGATGATCTCGTTGCAGAGATCGATGCACTCGTCGCAGATGTAGACCCCGGGGCCCGCGATGAGCTTCTTCACCTGCTTCTGCGACTTGCCGCAGAAGGAGCATTTCAGTAGGTCGCCGCCGTCACCGATCCGTGCCACCTACGTTCTCCCTGCACTCATCGGCCGGAGACCCGGCCCTGACCCTGCGGACGCTGCGCGCCGTCCGGCTCCGTTCACCCCGCCGGCCCAACCGGCGAAGCGGTACGGACCCGACGTTACCCGCTGGCGGGGCATTCTCCGACCCCCAAAACGGGTGTGTCAGAGGTCGGCCGGGAACGACGCCCCGGCCAACCTCTGACCCGGTACTGCTCAGCTGGCGGCGTTGGCCGCCAGCAGACCCTTCTTGCGGCTGGTCAGGATCGTGTCGACCAGCCCGTACTCCTTGGACTCCTCGGCCGTCATGATCTTGTCCCGGTCGATGTCCTTGCGGACCTGCTCGATCGGGCGGTTGCAGTGGCGGGAGAGCATGTCCTCCAGCTGGGTCCGCATCCGCAGGATCTCCCGGGCCTGGATCTCGATGTCCGAACCCTGCCCGTAGCCGCCCTCGGTGGCCGGCTGGTGGATGATGATCCGCGAGTTCGGAAGCGCCATCCGCTTGCCCGGGGTGCCGGCCGACAGCAGCACCGCCGCCGCGCTGGCCGCCTGACCCAGGCAGACGGTGGAGATGTCCGGACGGACGTACTGCATGGTGTCGTAGATCGCCGTCATCGCGGTGAACGAGCCACCCGGCGAGTTGATGTACATGATGATGTCGCGGTCCGGGTCGGTGCCCTCGAGCGTCAGCAGCTGGGCCATCACGTCGTTGGCCGACGCGTCGTCCACCTGGACGCCGAGGAAGATGATCCGGTCCTCGAAGAGCTTGTTGTACGGGTTCGACTCCTTGACCCCGTACGACGTGCGCTCGACGAACGACGGAAGCACGTAACGGTTGTGCACGGCCGCGAACTGGGGCGGCAAGCTCAGATCGGTCATCGTCAGCTCCTCAGCTCAGGGTCCCGGCGCCATCCGGAACCTGAGCGGCCCCGATGATCACCTTGTCGATGAAGCCGTAGTCCATGGCCTCCTGGGCGGTGAACCAACGGTCCCGGTCCGAGTCCGCCTCGATCTGCGACTGGCTCTGGCCGGTGTGGTGCGCGACCCGCTCCTGGAACATCCGCTTCGTGTAGAGCATCTGCTCCGCCTGGATGGCGATGTCGGACGCCGTACCGCCCAGACCACCGGACGGCTGGTGCATCATGATCCGGGCGTGGGGCAGGGCGTACCGCTTGCCCTTGGTGCCCGCGCAGAGCAGCAGCTGGCCCATCGAGGCAGCCATGCCCATCGCCACGGTCGACACGTCGTTGTCGATGAACTGCATGGTGTCGTAGATCGCCATGCCGGAGTAGACCGAGCCACCCGGCGAGTTGATCCACAGGTTGATGTCGCGGTCCGGGTCCTCCGCGGCGAGCAGCAGCAGCTGCGCGCAGATGCGGTTGGCGACCTGGTCGGTCACCTCACTGCCCAGGAAGATGATGCGTTCCTTGAGCAACCGGTTGTAGACCGAGTCGTCGAGGTTGCCAATGGAGTCGCCACCGCGCGCGTCAATCGCCCGGAGCGACTTCTTGGGGATGTGCATGTCGGTCATGGCAGCCCTTCGCTCTCCGTACCGTCTTTCCCGACACTAACCGCTGTGCGGGGCGGCAGAGTCCCGGTCGGGGCACTGTTCGCTCTCAGCGCAGCTGCGTCGGGCGTACCCGCGGCGCGGGCTTCCGGGCGTACCCCGGAAAGGATTCGGCCGCCGTCCACCGCGCAGCGGGGGACGGCGGCCGCACCCGACGATCAGTGTTCGTGGTTGTGCTCCGCCTCGTTGGCGGCGCGCAGCGCGTCGAGGGTGATCTCGTTGCCGGCCGAGTCCTTGATCGTGATCCGCTCCATGACGGCCGCGAGCGCCTTGCCCCGCCGCACGTCACCGAAGACCGCGCCGGCCGCGCCCGAGCGCACCAGCTGGTCGTAGTACTGCTGCGGGGTCATCCCGGCCCGCTGGGCCCGGTGCACGATCTCGTGGCCGAACTCGTCGTCGGAGACCTGCACGTCCTCGGCGTCGGCCAGGGTGTCCAGCAGCAGCTGCACCTTCACGCCCTCGGTCGCCGCCTCGGTCAGCTCGGCGTCGATCTGCTCCTCGGTCTTCTCCTCGGCGGCGAGGTACTCCTCCATGGAGGCGCCGATCCGCTCCAGCTGGTCGGCCATCGCCTGCTTGCGGCTGGCCACCTCCTCGCGGACGACACCCTCCGGCGCCGGCACCTCGGCGGCCTCGACCAGCTGCGCCAGGGCCTTGTCCCGAGCCGCGTAGATCTGCTCGACCTGCTTGCCCTGGGTGACCCGCCCACGCAGGTCGCCGCGGAGCTCCTCGATCGTGTCGAACTCGCTCGCCATCTGGGCGAACTCGTCGTTCAGCTCCGGCAGCTCCTTCTCCTTGACCGTGCGCACGGTCACCGCCACCTCGGCGTCCCGGCCCGCGAAGTCGCCGCCGACCAGCTGGGTGGTGAAGGTGGTGTTCTCGCCGGCGGCGAGACCGACCACGGCCTCGTCGAGGCCCGGCAGGAGCTGCTTGCTGCCCACCTCGTGGGAGATGTTGCTCGCCTGGCCGCCCGGCACGTCCTCGCCGTCGACGGTCGCGTTCAGGTCGATCTGGACGTAGTCGCCCTCGGCGGCGGCCCGCTCGACGGTCTTGAGGGTGGCGAACCGCTCCCGCAGGTTCTTCACCTGCTCGTCGATCTCGCTCTCGTCGATCTGCAGCTCGTCGACCGTCACCTCGATGGTCGACGCGTCGGGCAGGGCGATCTCGGGGCGGACGTCCACCTCGGCGGTGAAGTTCAGCGAGTCACCGTCGTTGAACTCGGTGATCTCGACCTCGGGGCGCCCCAGCGTCTTCAGGTCGTGCTCGCGTACCGCGGCGAGGATGTTGTCCGGGATCGCGTCCTGGACCGCCTCGTTGAGGACGGTGCCCCGGCCCACCCGCTGGTCGATCACCGCGGTCGGCACCTTGCCCCGGCGGAAGCCGGGAACCTGGACCTGCGAACCGATCTCCCGGTACGCCTTCTTGAGGCTCGGCTCGAGCTCGACGAACGGCACCTCGATGGCGAGCCGCACGCGCGTCGGGCTCAGAGTCTCGACGGTGCTCTTCACAGGCGTACTCCTTGACGGATCTCAGTTGAGTCTGGGCGTGATTCAGCCCATCGAGTGTAGGTGAGCCGGCCTGACGCTCCGGCATCGCCCGGGGACCGCGCGGAAAACTCGGCGGCACCCGCGGCGGCCCGGCCGCGGACGACAGTCGGGGTGGCGGGATTTGAACCCACGGCCCCTCGCTCCCAAAGCGAGTGCGCTACCAAGCTGCGCCACACCCCGTGGCGACGTGCAGTCTATGCCGTCGGCGCACCGCAGACCTGCCGGGGCCACCTCCCACCCGGACACATTCCCGGAAAACCCCTATCGCGCCCGCGTCAGCGGCGGGCGCTCCTACTCCCTCGATCCCCGGCCCTCCCGCACGGCAAGGGGTGAGACGCGACGGCGGGACTTCGCGAAGCCGCAAGGCGGTGGCGCGGCTGCGCGTCCGGCACGACCATTGGGTACGCTGTCCGCGCGCCCCGTTTCGGCGGGGCTGAGCGCGGGCGTAGCTCAATGGTAGAGCTTCAGTCTTCCAAACTGACGGTGCGGGTTCGATTCCCGTCGCCCGCTCCACAAGACGAAGGCCCAGGTGGCCCGCACGATCGCGGCACCTGGGCCCCCGCCCGGTGAAGCCGGATCAGCTCCTCACTTCAGGTGGAACCGCTCATCGACCGCGAGGGCCGCCAACTGCGGTACGGAGAACGGAAGCGCCTTCAACTCCGGCTGGCTCTCGTCCAGCTGCGCGCCCTGCGCCACGTAGACCACCACGCCGTCCGGATGCCGGTATGCCGACCACTGGTCGAGCCGGTCGTCGCCGGTTGGTCGGGTGACGACGCCCACCTGCGCCGCTCCGACGGTCTCGACCTGGCATTCGCCCTGCATGCCCCAGAACCGGCGGGCCAGCGCACACGGTTCGGTCGGTAGCTGGTTGCCAGCGTCGTGCACCTCGACGATGACGCGCCCGGTCCCGTTGCCCTTGGCGACGGCGACCGAGGCCATGTAGCTCCACAGGTCGACGCCGTTCACCTTGTCCTCGAACTGTGCTTGCTGAGTTCGCAGTGTCCTCTGCTCGACGGGCTGGTTCGCCGGGTCCTCGGGTGCGGTGTAACCGGCGGGCACGACCGAGACGACCTCGGCGAGCAGCCGTACACCCTCGTCGTACTTCGACCCCGCCCGCGCGGTCCGATCCTCCTGTGGGCGACCGTCCGGCCCGGTCGGCCACGCCTCCTTGGTGTCCGTCGCCGACGGGGCCGGTACGGCAGGCACGCCGCCTGCCGGCTGGTAGACCTCGCCGCCCGGTGTGGCCACGGCCGCGAAGCCGGCGGCTGCCAGCACCACGGCCGCCGATCCGGCACACACCTGGACGGCACGGCGGCGACGGAAGGCCCGGCGACCGGCTCCGAGTGCCGCCGCCGTACTCAATGGTGGTGGCGGGGTGGCATCCGCCATCTCGCTGCGCAGCGCGTCGCGCAGGTCTTCTCCGTTCATCGCTCCCCCATCTCGATCCCGCTGTGTGTGGGTGCCAGGAGGCCGCGCAGCGTGTCCAGCCCGCGCGCCGCCTGGCTCTTCACCGTCCCCGGAGAGCACTGCAGCAGCGCCGCGACGTCCTCGACCGACAGGTCCTCCCAGTAGCGGAGAACCAGCACGGCCCGCTGGCGTGGCGCCACGGAGGCCAGCGCCCGCAGCAGCACCAGACGGTTCTCCGGCGAGTCGGGCGGCACCGCCTGCTCGGCGTTGTCGCCGCCCACCCGTTCACGCCGCCACCAGCCGCGGCGCCGCTCGTCGAGGAACGTCCGGATCAGGATCTGCCGCACGTAGCTGTCGAGCACCTCGTGCCGGGCGACCCGGTGCCAGACCAGGTAGAGCTTCACGAACGCGGTCTGGACCAGGTCCTCCGCCCGGTGCCAGTCGCCGCACAGCAGGTACGCGGTGCCGCGCATCGCGTCCGACCTCGCCGCGAAGTAGTCGGCGAACGCCTTGTCGCGATAGCTCATCCAAGCCTCCGATCCCCGATTCGAGATAGTCACGCCGGGTCCGGTCCAGCGGGTTGCATCTCGGAACGGAGAACTCGCGCCGTCGCCTCCAGGTTCCGGTCGTCCAGGTCGCGGTCGCGGCGCTACCGGCCTCGCGCCTTGACATGTGTCGATCTATGGACTGGTGTAAGGACCAGACCCATTGACGTCCGTCAGGAGGGCACATGATCGTCCGACGACGGTGGACAGCTGCCGCCACCACAGCGATCCTGGTCAGCGCGGTGCTGTCCCATCCCGGCCCGGGCACCGCGGCACCCGCCGCCCCGGCCACACCGATCACCCTGACCGCCACCGAGACCGCCCTGGTCCGGGTGCAGCTACGCGACCAGGCCCAGCTCGACCGCCTGGTCGCCACCGGCGCCGACCTGGCCAACCGACCCCGGGCCCGGGACGGGCGGATCCTCGCCGACCTGGTGCTGACCGGCGCCCAGCTCGCCGACCTGACCGCGCAGGGCGCGACCGCCGTGCAGATCGTGCAGCGCGCCGGGGACGGCAGCCGGCACCACGCCGAGAGCGTCCGCGCGGCTCAGGCCCGCACCGCCGCCGGGCTGCGCGCTCCGGCCGCCGGCCAGCGGACCACGGCCGCCGCCGCGGCCGTGGACACCCTCCAGGTGCAGCAGGCGTACTGGTGGACCACGAGCGGGCAGACGTTCCTGCAGGCGCGGGTCGCCACGACCGCCACCGACGACCCGGACGTTGAGATCACCGTCAGCTGGCGTACGGCGGACGGCGCCACCGGGTCGTTCCCGTTGTCCCGCTTCGAGGACTCCGGCGAGTACCAGTACCACTACGCGCTCCCCCAGCCGGTGCCGAACCGGCCGGTCCAGTTGACCGCCACCTCCAGCCTCGGCGGGGTCAGCCGCGCCGTCACACCGGCCCTCTGGCCGAACGCGACCCCGCCGCCGCTGCCGGCCGGCTACCAGAAGGACTTCATCGACGCGTACCTGACGCCGGTGGACATCCAGGCGCGGATCAAGCGGCTGGCCCGCCAGTACCGGGGCCTGGTCGACGTGATCAACCTGCCGAACCGGACCCAGGGGTACCGGCGCAACGCCGTCGCGTACCTGGGCGACCCGGCGGTGTCCGCCGTGGTGGTCGAGTCGGTCCGCTTCGGTGACCAGGGCATGAACGGTGTGCAGGTGCGGACGGTCGACCCGGGCCGGCGGAACCGACCGCTGACCGTCAGCTACCGCGACCGAGTCCTCACGGTCACGCTCGCCACCGACACCGCCGGCAAGACGGTGAGCACCACCGACGAGGTCGCGGCGGCGATCAACGCCCGCCAACCGAACCGGTTCCGGGCCACCGTCGAGGACGGCTCGGCCGGGCTGCCGATGCCGGTCGCCGGCCCGGCCCGGCTCGACGACGGGCTCCAGGGCACCGAGGTGCCGGCGAAGCCCTGGACGGTCCAGGCGCTGCGCCTCGGCGTGCACCGGGACGGCTCCCGGGTCGGGGTGCTGGCGTACTCCCAGGAACACGCCCGGGAGTGGACCACGCCGCTGGTGACGCTGGAGTTCGCCGAGCGGATGCTGGCCAACGCCCGCACCGATCCGGCCACCCGCGAGCTGCTGGAGCAGGTCGACGTGTTCGTCATCCCGACGGTCAACCCGGACGGCGCGAACTACTCGTTCAACGACTACAACTTCCAGCGCAAGAACCTGGTCAACCACTGCACCGGGCCGACCCGGGACCCGCGGTACCGCACCTCGTGGGGCGTCGACGTCAACCGCAACTACACCGTCGGGTCCTACTTCGACGGCTACGTGGGCGCCAGCGCCAACTGCCTCTCGGGCAACTACGCGGGCACCGCGGAGCTGTCCGAGGCGGAGAGCAGCAACGTGATCGCGCTCGCCCAGGCCCACCCGAACATCAAGTTCGCGATGAACGTGCACTCCTACGGCGGGTACTTCATGTGGCCGCCGGGGGCGTACCGGGCGGACGGGCGGGTCACCCTGCCCCGGCCGTCGATCGACGAGTCGAAGATGTTCCTGGACAGCGCGCGGCGGATCGTCGGCGCCATCGCGCAGGAGCGCGGGACGGTCACCTGGCCGTCGCAGACCGGCCCGGTCGCCGACGTTCTCTACTCGGCCGCCGGCAACTCCGCCGACCAGCTCTACTACGAGCTGGGCATCTTCGCCTGGGACTTCGAGGTCGGCAACGACCGGTGGAACCCGACCACCGGCCAGTGGGAGGGCGTCGGCTTCCAGCCGCCCTTCGACGAGGCACACGGCGAGGCACAGGAGTACGCCGGCGGCCTCGTCGAGCTGGTCCGGGTGGCCCGCGACCACGCGGCCGCCCAGCCCGCCGGTTGACCTTGCGGCGGGGTCGCGTCCGGCTCCCGGGCGCGGCCCCGCGCGGACCGTTCTACGACCACGACGGGATGGTCGAGCAGGTCTCGCCGTCACGTCAGTCGGACCGGCCGGCCACGGATGAACCGGGGCCGGCCGGGTAAGCAGCGGCCTTGCCTGGTGGGGAGACGACCGGTGTCGCGGCGTACCGCGACCGTACGCTCGGGCGGGCGGCGTTGGCCGGCCCGCCCGGGCGTACCCGGATCAGTTCGAGGAGATCCAGTTCCAGGCCGAGACGACCCACTCGGTCTGCTGGAGCCAGGCCACGCCGAGGCCGGCGAGGAAGACCGCGGTCGCCAGGTGCGCGCCCCGCGCGCCGCGCCGGACCCGCCCGAGCTGCCGCTCCAGCACCACCCTGCCGACGAGCCGGGCCAGCGCGAACAGACCGACCGCCACCAGCAGGCTCAGCACCAGCACCAGCAGCGGGCCGCTCAGGTCGCCCTGGCCGGAGAGCGCCCAGATCCCCCAGCACACGAACGCGAAGAGCCCGGCCGCCGTGCTCCACTCGCCGCCGCGTCGCAGCTGCGCCAGGCGCCAGCTCAGCGGCCGGCGCGGTTCCGGGCCGTCCGGCCAGCCGGTCGGGGCCTGCTCGACGGTCGGGAAGGGCTCGGTCCGCGGGTTGCGCGGCTGACCCACCGGAGCCACGCCCCGGCGGAACCCGTCCCGCTGCGGCGGCACCCCGACGCCGGCCTGCGGTGGCACCTCCACGGTCCGCTCCGCCCACGGCTGCGTCTGGTCTGCCATCTCGTCCTCCCCCTGACCGGCGACACCACCGCCGCCTGGATCCGAGGGTAGCCAGCCGGCAAATCGGTCGCCGAGCCCGTCCGGCGCGGGCCGGGACGACCGTGCCGAATCGCACACCGGACGGGGTACGGTCGGCTGATGGGCGACCCGGAGCGACGACGACGGCGGCTGCGCCACCACCCCGACTCCGAGCCGGCCGGGCAGGGCACCGACGGTCCGACGGCCAGCACCGCCGCTGTGCACGACGGCACCGATCCACCGCCCCGCCGGCGGGGCCCGGTCAACGACGAGCGCGACGGTGAGCGAGGCCTGCGCGGGCTGGTCGGCTCCGGCTCATCGCAGGTGGGGCTGAGCGCCGCGCTGCGGGCCCGGGACGGCGCCCGACCCACCGACGACGACCTCGCCGAGGCCGAGGCCCGGGTGGTGGTCGTCCGGCGCAACTGGGTGCCCCGCGAGGAGCTGCCCCGCCCGCCGCGCTGACCGCCCGCCCAGGGTCAGGGCAGGTCGGGCAGCTCCCGGGTCTCCTCGTACGCGGCCACCTGGGCGATCCGGCGGGCGTGCCGCTCGTTGCCGGAGAAAGGGGTGTTCAGGAACGCCTCGACGATGGCGGTGGCCTCGTCCAGGGTGTGCTGGCGGGCGCCGACCGCGACCACGTTCGCGTCGTTGTGCTGGCGGGCCAGCTGGGCGGTCTCGACGTTCCAGGCCAGCGCGGCGCGGACCCCGGCGACCTTGTTCGCGGCAATCTGCTCACCGTTGCCGGACCCGCCGATGACCACCCCGAGGCCGGTCTCGTCGGCCACCACCCGGTCGCCGGTGTGCAGGCAGAACGTCGGGTAGTCGTCGTCCGGGTCGTAGCTGTGCGGGCCGACGTCGACCACGTCGTACCCCTGCTTGGCCAGGTGGTTGGCGAGGTGCACCTTCAACTCGAAACCGGCGTGGTCGGATCCCAGGTAGACGCGCATACCGGGAAGTCTGTCAGGCCGCCGGCGGAGACGCCGCAGGGGCGGCGTCCCCGAGCCGGGTTCGTCACACGGCCGTGCGGCCGGTCGCTCAGCGGGGCAGTTCGGCGACCACCAGGCCGCCACGCGCCTTCGGGGTGAACCAGGTGCTCTTTCGCGGCATCTTCTCGCGGGCCAGGTTCACCGCGACGAAGTCCGCGACGGTCACCGGCGCGATCAGGATCGCCAGCTCGGCCCGCCCGGCGTCGACCTCCCCGGTGAGCCAGCTCGCCGGGTAGTCACCACCCACGTAGGTGATCCGCTTGTCGCCCGGGTCCAGGCCCAGCACGTCGCGCAGCAGCAGCCGCTCGACCAGGGCGTGGTCCAGGTTCTCCAGGCGATCGCCGGCGGTGCCGGGCAGGCGCACCGCGTACCCCTGGCCGGGAAGCCGGAGGTGGACGGTGCCGCCAGCCGCCGGGACCTCGACCGGGCCGTCGATCGGCTCGATCTCGGCTCCCGCCGCGCGCAGCCGGTCCAGCAGCTCGTCCGGCGTGGTGGTCAGCTCGCTGACCAGCCGGTTGTACGGCTGGATGGCCACCGAGGCGGGCGTGGTCACCACGGCCAGGAAGCGCGGCAGCCCACCGGTCTGGGCGGCCAGGCTGCGGTGGTTGCCGTCGGCGACGACCAGGTCCCCGCCGCCCGCGAGGCCGGTCAACTCGTCCTGCTCCGGGCCGGGGCCGAGCAGCCAGATGGCGTGGGTGCGCCCCGCCTGGTCGGTGTCCGCCGCGGCGGGCGCGCCGGCCGCCTCGGTCGCCGCCGCGAGCGCGGCGTGCAGCTCGTCACCGCGCCCCGTCTGGAGCAGGAGTACGGGTGAGAGCAGGTGACCGAGCGACTCGGCCAGCGCCACCCGCTCACGCACCTTGGCGATGAAGACGTCCTCGTTGCGGATGACCAGGCCGGGCTCGTCGGCCCGGGTGGAGATCTGGTCGGTGTCCACCATCGCGAACAGCCCGTACGCCGGCTCGTCGTCCGGCGCGCTGATCCGGTAGAGCACCACCACCTGCTCGGCGGGGGTGTAGCTGCCGTCGGCCTTCGCCTCGGCGAGTCGGGCCACCGCGTCCGGCAGCGCGTCGAGGAAGGACTTGCCCTTACTCTCCGGCGCCCGGTGCGGCATCTCGATGCCGAGGGCACTATGCGGGTTCGCCTCGATGATCGCGGTGATCTCCGCGTCGTCGGCGAACTCGTCGTAGTTCTGCGCGCCGGTGCCGCCGGTGGTGATCCAGGCCCGGGCGATCGGATGTACGACCGTCATGTCCGCTGACGCTACCGGCGACGACGTCGCCGGTAGCGGGGACCCGCGCGGCGTCCACCAGATGAAAGCGCTGGGCCGGGGCGCGGCGATCAACCGGCCCGGCCGGACGCGCCCCGACGGTGCCGGCCGGCGACGGCGGACCCGCCGTTGCCCCGCCGGCCGGTCGCGGCGGGTCCGGTGGTCGCGTTGCGGCGCGGCGCGGCGGGCGGCCCCGGCACGGGACGCGGCTCGTGCGGCGGCGCCGGGACGGGTCGCGGGTTCAGCGGCGGCGTCGGCACCGGACGCGGGGCGGCGGGTGCCGGCGGAGGCGGCGCGGGTTCGGCCGGCGCGGCCGCCGACAGCGGGGCCGGCGCGTCCGCCGACGGTGTGGCCGCCGACAGCGGGGCCGGCGCGGGCGCCGACGGTACGGGAGCCGCCTGGACGGCCAGCGCGGGGATCCCGAGCGGCTCCGCCGGCGGGCTGTCGGCGGGCGGGGTCAGGCGGGAGGTGACCGGGACCCGGGCCACGCCGACCACGATGGGCGGGGCGAGCAGGTCCACCAGGTGGGCGGGAAGGTCGGGACGAACCACCGGCCAGCGGGAGTCGTCGACCGACCAGTAGGCCGCGCCGGAAGTCTCGATCACCCCCTGCCGGGTCAGTTGATCGTCACCGGACGCACGGTGCTTGGCCATCGGGATTGCCTCCACGAGCTGCGGGGTGCGGCCCTGCGGGTCGCTGCGGCGGACACCGAGGGAAACGAGGCCGCCCGTCCACCGGTGACGCCGTGACCGTTCCCGGCCCCGGCGGCGCACCCGGCGTCCGACGCGACGCGCCCCCGCCCGGGCAACCGACGGTGTCCGGAACGGGGGCGCGTGGTGGTCGTGGATCAGTCGAAGATCGGGCCCTGCTCGCGGGTGCGCTTGAGCTCGTAGAAGCCCGGGGTGCCGGCGACCAGCAGTACGCCGTCCCAGAGCCGGCCGGCAGCCTCCCCCTTCGGCGCGGGCGTGATCACCGGGCCGAAGAACGCGACCTGGCCACCGTCCGGGCCGGGTGCGTGGATCACCGGGGTGCCCACGTCCTGCCCGACCGGCCGCATACCGGCCTCGTGGCTGGCCCGCAGCGCCGCGTCGTGCTCGGTGCCGCCGGCCACCTCGGCCAACGACGGGTCCAGGCCGGCGTCGGTCAGCGCGGCGGCGAACAGCTCCGGCCCGAGCTGCTCCTTGCCGAGGTGGATCCGGGTGCCCAGCGCCGTGTAGAGCTTGCGGACGGCATCCGAGCCGTAGCGCTCCTCCACGGCGATGCAGACCCGCACTGGACCCCAGCCGCTCTTCATCAGCTCCTGGTACTGCTCGGGCAGGTCCCGGCCCTCGTTGAGCACCGACAGGCTCATCACGTGGAAACGGATGTCCACGTCCCGGACCTGCTCGACCTCCAACAGCCAGCGGGAGGTGATCCACGCCCACGGGCAGATCGGATCGAACCACATGTCCACGGCGACACGTTCGGTCACGGTGAGGTCCCTTCGCGACAGGTGGCGCCGGCGATCCGGCGTCTCCACGAATCTTCACCCCGGGCCGCGCCGGCTGGCACCCGAATCAGAGCGTGACCTCGGCCACCGGCGGCTGCCGGTACGTGGAAGACTCGGATCCGGACCGGCCGCCACGAGCGGTCGGCGGACGGGCGCCGCCGGGCGTACGGCGAGACGTGGGATGGAGACGAACAGTGCCGGGAGTGCGCAACCTGACGCAGGTGGAGGCGACCGAGCGGGCCCGCCTGCTCGACGTTACGGGGTACGACATCAGTCTGGACCTGTCGACGGCCGTGCTGGCGGCCGACGGCCGCACGTTCCGGTCGACGACCGAGGTCCGGTTCCGCTGTGCCGAGCCGGGCGCGAGCACGTTCATCGAGGTGGCCGCCGACGCGGTGCGTTCCGCCACCTTGAACGGCGCTCCGGTCGACCTGTCCGACTGGTCGGCCGAGAAGGGCCTGACCCTGTCCGGGCTGGACAGCGAGAACACCCTGGTGGTCGACGCCGACTTCGGCTATTCCAACAGTGGTCAGGGGCTGCACCGCACGGTCGACCCGGTGGACGGCGAGACGTACCTCTACAGCCAGTTCGAAACGGCCGACGCGCAGCGGGTCTTCGCCTGCTTCGACCAGCCGGACCTGAAGAGCGTGTACACCTGGCACGCCACCGTGCCGGCGCACTGGCGGGCGGTGTCCAACATGCCGGTGCAGCGCGAGGAGCCGGCGGGTGAGGGGCTCAAGACGCTGCACTTCACCGAGTCGCCCCGGATGAGCACCTACATCACGGCGATGTGCGCCGGGCCGTACCACGAGGTGCGCGACACCCACGACGGCATCGACCTGGGCGCGTTCTGCCGGGCGTCGATGGCGCCCTACCTCGACACGGACGACCTGTTCCTGATCACCAAGCAGGGCTTCGACTTCTTCCACGAGAAGTTCGGGGTGCGCTACCCGCTGCCGAAGTACGACCAGCTCTGGGTGCCCGACTTCAACGCCGGCGCGATGGAGAACTTCGGCTGCGTGACGCACGCCGAGTCGCACTACCTGTTCCGCTCGCAGGTCACCGACTTCGAGTACGAGCAGCGCGCCAACACGATCCTGCACGAGATGGCCCACATGTGGTTCGGCGACCTGGTCACCATGCGCTGGTGGAACGACCTGTGGCTGAACGAGTCGTTCGCCGAGTGGGCCAGCCACTGGTGCAACACCAACGCCACCCGCTTCACCGAGGCGTGGACGACGTTCCTGTCCATCCGGAAGAACTGGGGCTACCGGCAGGACCAGCTCTCCTCCACCCACCCGGTCTACACCGAGATGCCGGACATGGAGGCCGTGGAGGTCAACTTCGACGGCATCACCTACGCCAAGGGCGCGAGCGTGCTCAAGCAGCTCGTCGCGTACGTGGGTGAGGAGCCGTTCGTGGCCGGGCTGCGGGCATACTTTGGCAAGCACGCCTGGGGCAACGCCACCTTCGACGACCTGCTCACCGAGCTGGAGGCGGCCTCGGGCCGGGAGCTGCGCAAGTTCGCCGCGCAGTGGCTGGAGACCGCGCAGGTCAACACGCTGCGCCCGGAGGTGACGATCGGCGCGGACGGCACGTACCAGCAGGTCGTCGTCCGGCAGGAGGCGCCGGCCGCGTACCCGACGATGCGGACGCACCGGATCGGCGTGGGCCTGTACGACCTGACCGACGGGCGGCTGGTCCGCCGCGAGCGGCACGAGGTGGACGTGACCGGCGAGCGCACCGACCTCGCCGAGCTGCGCGGCGTCCGGGCGGCCGACGTGCTGCTGCTCAACGACGACGACCTGAGCTACACCAAGCTGCGCCTCGACGACCGGTCGATGGCCACGGTGGTGCAGCACATCGGTGGCTTCGAGTCGTCGCTGGCCCGGGCGTTGTGCTGGACCGCGGCGTGGGACATGACCCGCGACGCGGAGCTGGCGGCCCGCGACTACGTGGCGCTGGTGGTCAGCGGGCTGCCCGCCGAGACCGACATCAACCTGGTCACCGCCACCCTGCGGCAGGCGACCACCACCCTCACCCTGTACGCCGACCCCGCCTGGGCGCCGACCGGCTGGGCCGAGCTGGCCCGCACCGCGAGGGACGCGCTCGCGGCGGCCGAGGCGGGCAGCGGGTTCCAGCTGGCCTGGGCCCGGGCGTACGCCTCGGCGGCCCGCTCCGAGGAGGACCTGGCCACCCTGCGCGGCTGGATGGACGGCTCCGGCGCGCCGGCCGGGCTGACCGTGGACACCGAGCTGCGGTGGACGGTGCTCGGCGCGCTGGTGGCCAACGGCGCGGCCGGCGCCGCCGAGGTCGAGGCGGAGCTGGCCGGTGACCGCACCGCCAGTGGCGAGCGGGAGGCCGCGTACGCGCACGCGCTGGTGCCGACCGCGGAGAACAAGACCGCCGTGTGGGCGCTGCTGACCGGCCCGGACGCGCTGCCCAACTGGCGGCACCGGGCGCTGTTGCAGGGCTTCGCCCACCCGGCGCAGGTGGAGCTGGTCGCCCCGTACCGGGAGCGGTACTTCGCGGCGGTCGGCCAGGTGTGGGCCACCCGGGACAGCGAGCCGGCGCAGGAGTTCGCCCAGCTGGCGTACCCGACCTACCTGGTGGAGGACGACACGGTGGCGGCCACCGACGCGTGGCTGGCCGGCGACGGGCACCCCGGCCCGCTGCGCCGGCTGGTCGCCGAGGGCCGCGACGGCGTCGTGCGGGCGCTCAAGGCCCGAGCGAAGGACGCCCAGGGCGCCTGATCGGCCGTATCCGACCGAGGGGTCGGCGTGGGCGGCAGCCCGCGCCGGCCCCTCGGCGTGAAACCAGCCCGCACAGAGCGAAGCCCGGCCCGCTGAAAGCGGGCCGGGCTTTCTCGTATGAGGAAGGGCTCAGCCCTTGCCGGCGTGGCTGGCGAGCTGGTCGAGGCCGTTGATGATGCCGCCGGCCAGGTCGCCCCCGCTGAACGCGCCGACCATGGAGAGCGCGGCCAGCTTGGCGTACGTGTCGGGGATGCGCTTGCGGGAGTGCCGTCCGGTGACGATCTCCAGCTGCCGCTGGTTGGGCGACACCGCGATCAGCACCGACTTGTCGGGGTTGGCGAGCTGGCGGTGCAGCCGCTGGGCGTGCTCCCGGACCGGCTCGTCGAGGCCGCCGACGAAGACCGAGAAGACCAGGCCGGTGCCCTGGTCGGCCAGGCGTAGCGCCTCGTCGATGCGCAGCAACTGACGGGTCGAGAACGGCCCGTCCAGCACCTCGGGCGGATTTACCGTCCCGGCCTGCTCCTCACCAACGGTCACTTGCGCCTCCGGTTCCACCGGCCGGCGCCTCAACGCTGGCCTGCTCAAGCTTGTGGCTGGTCAGCGCGGGCGCCTGCGCGCCCGCAGTCAGCGCGGTGCCGGCCGAGTCGGCCAGCTGCTCCGGGCGGCCAAGGAACCAGACCGGAGTGAAGTCGAAGGGTCGGCCCGGGCGGTAGCGCTTGGAGCCACCACCACCACCGGTACCACCGCCGCGGCCGCCGGCGTACGCCAGGCCGGCGATCACCAGCACTGCGGCCGCCGGGATGCCGACGAAGACCAGCAACGTCTCGGTAACAGACAATCCCAACGCCCCCAGGCGGAAGAAGGACCTCGAACAACCGGGTCGGATGAACGATCATGATGGCGATCGGCCGACTCCGTCGCCATTCACGTTAGCGGAGTCGACGGCCCGCCAGATTGCGGGGTGCCGATCCCATTGGTCACACCAGTTCTCCAGTTGCGCAGCGGCCGCGATGAGTCGCGCGTCGTCGCCGTACCGGCCGGTGAGCAGCACCCCGACGGGCAGGCCGTCGGTGGTCGTGCCCAGCGGCAGGGACACGGAGGGATCGCCGGTGACGTTGAAGATGGCGCAGTAGGGCGAAAAGCGGCGTTGCCGGTCGAAATCGGCCGCCGGGTCGCCGTCCGCGGTGAACCAGCCGACGGGTGCCTGCGGTGTGGCCAGGGTGGGACAGAGCAGCAGATCGCAGCCTGCGGTGCGGCGGGCGCCCAGGCGTACCTGGGCCTGCAACTCGCCGAGGGTGGCGGCCAGGGCGCCGGCGGAGACCTCGGCACCCCGGGCTCGCAGCAGCCGGGTCAGCGGCAGCAGCTCCGACTCCCGCTGCGGTGGCACCGGGGCCAGCGCCAGCACGTACCAGATGACTTCGAACAGCGGCCACGCCTCCGGCCCGAGCGGCGCCGGCACCTCGACCACCTCGTGGCCTGCGGCGGTGAGCAGCGCGGCCGCCCGGTCCACGGCGGCCACGCAGTCGGGGTGCACCGGCTCGTCGGCGAGCATCGGGGTGGTGAACCGGCCGATCCGCAGTCGGCCGGGCTCGGCCCGGCGGGCGGCGGCCAGGTAACCGCCGGGCGGCGCGGCCGGCGGCAGGTAGGGCTCACCGGGCACCGGCACGGCCATGACGTCGAGTAGTGCGGCGACGTCGGTGACGGTCCGGCCGAGCGGCCCGCTGGTGGGCAGGCCGAAAGCGCCGGAGCCGAGCGGCCCGCCGGAGACCAGGCCGCGGCTGGGTTTGTAGCCGACCAGGCCGCAGAGCGACGCCGGGATGCGCAGCGAGCCGCCGCCGTCGGAGCCCTGGGCGACCGGGACCAGCCCGGCCGCGACCGCCGCCGCCGCGCCGCCGCTGGAGCCGCCGGCGGTGTACGCGAGCTGCCACGGATTGCGGGCCGGCGGCGCGACCCGGCCCTCCGAGTAGAGCGAGCAGCCCAGCTCGGAGGTGGTCGTCTTGCCCAGGCTCACCAGCCCGGCGGCCTTGATGAACCGGACCACGTCGGCGTCGACCGGCGGGACGAAGTCGACGAAGGCAGCCGACCCGAAGGTGGTGCGGACCCCGGCGGTCAGAGTCAGGTCCTTGATCGCGGTCGGTACGCCGTGCAGCGGGCCACGTCCCTCGGCGGGCACGGCGTCGGCCGCGCGGGCGGCCTCCCGGGCCAGTTCCGGAGTGACCGTGACGAACGCGCCCACGGTGTCGCCGATCGCCGCCACCCGGCGCAGGTGGTGCTCGACCAGGTCCCCGCTGGACAGCTCGCCGCGCGCCACGGCGGCGGCCTGCTCCAACGCGGTCAGGTCGTGCATGTCGGCCATGCCGTCATCCTGCCGGCCGCCGGCCTCCGGTGCACTCGTCACGCGCCGACGATCGGCAACCGGCCGCCGCCGCTCTCGCCGCCGCGCCCTTGGTCGCCGTACAGCCGCTCGTCGCGGGTGCCCGCCCGGTTCCCGCTCGATTGCTCCGCCGCTGCCGCCGGACCGCCGACAGTCCTTCAGACAGCCTTTGCACTGCTTCAACGCACGCAACAAGGGAGCGTCCGATATCCGGACGGTCGGTGTTGCGTGGAGTGAAGCAGAGCAAAGGCTGTCGAGGGGGTGGGTAAGGCCGCCACCGTCGTTGGGAAGGCCGCCACCGCGGGGGGCGAGCCAGCAAGCAAGGGCGACCGCGCTCAGCCGTGCAGGAAGCGCAGGGCGTTGGTGGCGAGGACCTTGTCGCGCTGCTCGGCGGTGAGGAAGTCGGCCGCGCGGACCACCGCGCCGGCCGGCCGCTCGCCCAACGGGTACGGATAGTCGCTGCCGACCAGCACGCGGTCCTCTCCCATGGTGTCGACCAGCAGGCGCAGCGCGGGCGGCGCGAAGACCACCGAGTCGACGCTGAACCGGTCGACGTAGCTGCTCGGCGGAGCTGCCGACGCGCCACGGACCAGGTCGCCACGGCGGTGCCAGGCGTTGTCGGCGCGGCCGAGCCAGAACGGGAAGCTGCCGCCGCCGTGCGCGAAGCAGAGCCGCAACGTCTCCGGCACCCGGTCGAAGACGCCGCCCAGGATCATCGCCAACACCGACAGGTGCGTCTCGGCGGGCATCCCGGTGAGCCAGCGGGCCATCCACCGGTCCAGGCGGGGGCCGCCCGGCATGTCCCACGGATGGACGAAGACCGGCGCCCCCACCTCAGCGCAGTGCTGGAGGAAGGTGACCACGCCGGCGTCGTCCAGGTCCCGGTCGCCGACGTGGTTGCCGATCTCCACGCCGACGTGCCCGGCGGCCAGGCAGCGGTCCAGTTCGGCGCAGGCGGCGTCCGGGTCCTGCAACGGCACCTGGCAGAACGGCACCAACCGGTCGCCGCCGCCCGCGGTGACCTCCAGGGTCAGGTCGTTGAAGATCCGGGCGACCTTCACGGCCTGATCGGCGGGGCGGTCGTAGCTGAAGAAGACCGGTGTCGGCGAGACGACCTGCACGTCCACGCCGTCCGCGTCCATGTCGGCCAGTCGGCTCGCCGCATCCCAACACTCGGCGCCGACCGGCCGGAACTCCGACTCCCCCACCATGATCATCGCGGCCCGCTCGGAGTCGACCCGCAGCCAGGGCCAGCCGGACCCGCCGCACGCGGCGCCGAGGTCCGGCCATCCCTTCGGTACGACGTGCGTGTGCACGTCGACCACGCCTGCGGGCATCAGCCCTTGCCCGGGTGCAGCGTGCCGCAGTTGGCGCAGGTACGCGCGGCCTCATCGGCGTAGAACGCCTGGAACACCGGCGGCAGATCGGCGGCGATGTCCCGGACCTGCAACTCGACCTCGTGCACCTTGTGCCCGCACTCCGGGCAGTACCACTGGAACGTCTCCAGCGTGCCCTCCTCGCGGACCCGCTCGACCACGACACCGATCGAACCGGCCTCCGGCCGCTGCGGCGAGTGCGGGGTGTTCCGCGGCAGCATCCACATCTGCCCCTCGCGCACGTGCACCGTGCGCGGCCCCTCGGGGCTCATGAGGTTGATGTGCATGTTGCCCTTGACCTGGTAGAAGAACTCCTCGTACGGGTCCACGTGGAAGTCGGTGCGCTGGTTGGGCCCGCCCACCACCATCACGATGAAGTCGTCCCCGCCGGGGAACATCTCCTTGTTGCCGACCGGCGGCTTCAACAGGTGCTGGTTGTCCGCGATCCATCCCGGAAAACTGAACGGCTCGGCGATCTCACTCACGACTGACCTCCCGAGGGAAGAAGGGCCACGGCCTGAATCTCGATGAGCAGGTGCGGGTGGGGCAACTGGTGCACCGCCACCGTCGTGCGGGTCGGCCCGGACGCGTCGAAGAACTCCGCCCACACCTCGTTGTAACCACCGAAGTCGTTCATGCTGACCAGGTACGACGTCACCTGGACGAGGTCGGCCAGGTCGGCGCCGACCGAGCGCAGCAGATCCCGGACGTTCTCGACGACCGCGCGCGTCTGCACCCGGATGTCGAGGTTCGTCGTCCCGAACTCGTCCACCTCGACACCGGCGAACGAGTTGTCCGCCCGCCGGGACGACGTACCGGAGACGAAGACGAACCCGCCCGCGACCTTGACGTGCGGAAACGCCCCCCGCGGTGTGGCCTTTCCGGCCACCACCCGCGCCCCGCCGCTCATGCCGACGCCTTCAACGACGCCGTGCCGAGCTTCTCCACCACGGCCCGCACGTGCGCACCCGGACGCAGCGGCACCGCGGCGGTGGCGGCGCCGGCCAGGAAGACCCACCCGGACTGCAGGCGCACGCCGTGCCGGCCGGCCAGCCGGATGCCCTCGTCGAGCGCCCGACGCGGATCGCCGAGGATCGCCGCCGTCGAGCCGACCTGAACGACCCGCCCGTCGACCTCCAGCAACACGCCGAGGTTGTCCAACCCGTCCGGCACCGGCGACCACGGCCCGATGACGAACGCCGCGGCCGAGGTGTTGTCTGCGATCACGTCCGGCAGGGAGAACCGGAAGTCGGCGTACCGGGAGTCGATCAGCTCGATCGCCGGGGCGACCGCGCGGACCGCCGAGGCGAAGTCGCCGACCTGCTCGCCCGGCTCGGGCAGCCGGTCCAGCAGGAACGCCACCTCCGGCTCGACCCGGGGGTGGATGTACGCGGCCGGGTCGACGACGCCGCCGTCGGGCACCCGCATCGCGTCGGTGAGCCGCCCCCAGATCACCTCGTCCACGCCGACCTGCGCCATCTTCGCCTTGCTGGTCAGACCCATCTTCAGCCCGACCAGCCGCTCACCCCGGTCCAGTCGGCGCTGCACCAGCGCCGCCTGCACGCCGTACGCGCTCGGCACGTCCAGCCCCACCTCCGCGGCGAGCTGTGGAATGGCGGTGGCGGTGTCCGCCGCCGCGCCGAGTTTCGCCGCGACGCCCACGGTGTCCACGCCGATCATTGCGCCACCTTCTTCTCGCGCTGACCCACCAGGTCCAGCGCCACGTCCACGATCATGTCCTCCTGGCCGCCGACCATCCGTCGCCGTCCCAGCTCGACCAGGATCGAACGGACGTCGACGCCGTACTTCGCCGAGGCCCGTTCGGCGTGCCGCAGGAAGCTGGAGTAGACCCCGGCGTACCCCAGGGAGAGCGTCTCCCGGTCCACCTGGACCGGCCGGTCCTGCAGCGGACGGACCAGGTCGTCGGCGGCGTCCATCAGCGCGAACACGTCGCAGCCGTGCCGCCAGCCGTGCAGCTCGGCGACCGCGACGAAGACCTCCAGCGGGGCGTTGCCGGCGCCGGCGCCCATCCCGGCCAGTGAGGCGTCCACCCGCACGGTCCGACCGTGCGCCGCGTCGGCGTCGGCCGGGGCGGACCCGGTGACCCGGCCGTGCTCGACGGCGAGCACGCTGTTGGCCACCCCGAGGGACAGGTTGTGGTGGGCGTGGATGCCGATCTGCGTCTCCGGCTCCAGCACCTGCCGGTACGCGTCGACGCGCTGCGCCACGTCGGACATCAGCAGCCGGCCACCCGAGTCGGTGACGTAGACGCAGTGCGCGCCGTACGACTCCATCAGCTTGGCCTGCCCGGCCAGCCCGGCCGGGTCGTTCATGTGCGACATCATCAGGAACCCGGCCACGTCCATGCCGTTCTCCCGCGCCCAGGAGATGTGCTGGGCGGAGATGTCGGCCTCCGTGCAGTGGGTTGCGATGCGGACGCTGGTCACCCCGAGGGCCTTCGCCGCCTTCAGGTCGGCGATGGTGCCGATGCCCGGCAGCAGCAGGGTCGTCAGCTTCGCCGTGGTCAGCACCTCGGCGGCAGCGGAGATCCACTCGGCGTCGCTGGCCGCGCCGTGGCCGTAGTTGACGCTGGAGCCGGCGAGCCCGTCGCCGTGCGCCACCTCGATAGCGGCCACCCCGGCGGCGTCCAGCGCGGCGGCGATGGCGCGCACCTGGTCGACCGTGTACCGGTGGGCAATGGCGTGCATGCCGTCGCGCAGCGTCACGTCCTGGATGTACAGGGCCGTCATCGGGCGATCACCTCACGCAGCGCGACCAGCCGCTCCGCGGTACGCAGCGCGGCGGAGGTCATGATGTCCAGATTGCCGGCGTACGCCGGCAGGTAGTGCCCGGCGCCGGAGACCTCCAGGAAGACCGACACCTGCAGGGCGGTGAGCTGACGCCCGAGCGTCGGCAGGTACGCCTCCACCCGGTCGAACTGCACGTCCTGCTTGAGGCGGTAGCCGGGGACGTACTCCTGCACGGTCGCCACCATGTCGGCCACCCCGGCGGCGATGGCGGCGGTGTCGGCGTCGGCGTCCGGGCAGAGGCAGTAGACGGTGTCGCGCATCAGCAGCGGCGGGTCCGCCGGGTTCAGCACGATGATCGCCTTGCCCCGTTCGGCGCCGCCGACCACCTCGATGGCCCGGGCCGTCGTCTCGGTGAACTCGTCGATGTTGGCCCGGGTGCCCGGCCCGGCCGAGCGGGACGCGATCGACGCGACGATCTCCCCGTACGCCACCGGGGTGACCCGGCGCACCGCGGCGACGATCGGCACGGTCGCCTGCCCGCCGCAGGTCACCATGTTCACGTTCGGCTCGTGCAGGTGCTCGTCGAGGTTGACCGGCGGCACCACGTACGGGCCGAGCGCGGCGGGGGTCAGGTCGACCACCGTGCGGCCGTGCGCGCGCAGCACCTCGTCGTGTCGCCGGTGCGCGCCGGCCGACGTGGCGTCGAAGACCAGCTCGACGTCGGCGAACTCCGGCATCGCGACCAGCCCGTCCACGCCCTCGGCGGTGGTGGCCACGCCGAGCCGGCGGGCCCGTGCCAGGCCGTCGGAGGCCGGATCGATGCCGGCCATCGCCACCATCCGCAGCTGGCTGCTGAGCCGCAGCACCTTGATCATCAGGTCGGTGCCGATGTTTCCGGAACCGAGCACCGCCACACCGGTCGTCACTGACCACCCTCCTTGCTGAAACACGTCCGCACCGAGCCCAGCCCGGAGATCCGCGCCTCGTACGCGGCCCCCGGAGTGACCGGAACCATCGGGCCGAGGGCCCCGGAGAGCACCACGTCCCCGGCGCGCAGCGGGTCACCCGCGCGAGCCAGCGTGCCGGCCAGCCAGTGCAGGGCGTGCAGCGGGTTGCCCAGGCAGGCCGCGCCGGCGCCCACCGAGACCGGCTCACCGGCGTGCTCCAGCACCATCCCGCAGAGCCGCAGGTCGAGGTCGGCGAGCCGGCGCGGCGTGGTGCCGAGCACGAAGAGCCCGCTGGAGGCGTTGTCGGCGACCGTGTCCACGATGGAGATGTCCCAGGCGGCGATCCGTGAGTCGACGATCTCGATCGCCGGCAGCACGTGGTCGACGGCGCGGACCAGGTCGACCGTGGTGATCCGCGGCTCCGGTAGATCCTTGCCGAGCACGAACGCGACCTCCGCCTCGACCCGCGGCTGGAGCAGCCGGTCGATGGCCACCTCGGCGCCGTCGGCGACGGCCATCGCGTCGGTCAGCATGCCGAAGTCCGGTTGGAAGACCCCGAAGCTCTCCTGCACCGCCCGGGAGGTAAGCCCGATCTTCGCGCCGACCCGGCGCTCGCCCTGACCCTGCCAGGCCCGCGCCTGGAGCTGCTGCACGCGGTACGCCGACTCGACGTCGCCCTCCGTCAGCAGCCGGCCGCGCAGGGGTGGGCACGGCTTGCCGGTGGTGCGGGCCTCGGCCAGCTCCCGGTTGGCGGCCTCGATGTCAGCTTTCATGCCCGCTCCTCGCTGCGGTGGCTCACGACAGGTCCACGCAGACGTTGGTGAGTTCGGAGTAGAAGTTCAACGAGTGCACGCCACCCTCGCGGCCGATGCCGGACGCCTTCACCCCGCCGAACGGGGTACGCAGGTCGCGCAGGAACCAGGTGTTGACCCAGACAATGCCGGCGTCCAGCCGGGCACCGGCCCGGTGCGCACGGCCCACGTCCCGGGTCCACACCGTCGCCGCCAGCCCGTACTCGGTGCCGTTGGCCAGCGCGTACGCCTCGTCCTCGGTGTCGAACGGCGCGACGTGCACCACCGGGCCGAAGATCTCCTCGCGGTTGGTGCGGGCGTCCGCGCCGAGCCCGGTGAGCACCGTCGGCTGCACGTACGACCCGCCGTCGCGAGCGTCACCGAAGGTGGGCGTGCCGCCGCCGGTCAGCACCTTCGCGCCCTCGGCGCGGGCCAGCTCGTAGTGGCCGAGCACCTTGGCCCGGTGCTGATGGGAGATCAGCGGCATGGTGGCCGTCGCCTCGTCGGCCGGCCAGCCGTACGCCAGCTCGCCGGCCCGCTTCGCCAGCCGGGCGGTGAACTCCTCGAAGATCGGACGCTGGACGTAGATGCGCTCGGTGCAGAGGCAGACCTGCCCGCCGTTGGTGAAGCTGGAGCGCACCGAGCCGGCCACCGCAGCGTCCAGGTCGGCGTCGGCGAAGACCAGGCCGGCGTTCTTGCCGCCCAGCTCGAAGCTCACCGCCTTCACCCCGTCGGCGGCGGCTCGCATGATCGCGCCGCCGGTGGCCGACTCACCGGTGAAGGTGATCGCGTCCACCCCGGGGTGGCGGGTGAGGAACTCGCCGGCCGAGTCGGGCCCGAACCCGTGCACCAGGTTGAACACCCCGGCCGGTACGCCGGCGGCGGCCATCACCTCGGCGAGCACCGTCGCCGAGGCCGGCGTCTCCTCGCTGGGCTTGATCACCACGGCGTTGCCGCAGGCCAGCGCGGGGGCGACCTTCCAGGTGAGCAGCAGCAGCGGCAGGTTCCACGGCACGATCACCGCGACCACGCCGACCGGCTTGCGGACCGCGTAGTTGAGCGCCCGACCGCCGGTCGGCGTGACCGTGGTGAACGACTCGGTGGGCGCGGTCGCCACGATCTCCGCGAACGCCCGGAAGTTCGCCGCGCCCCGAGGGATGTCCAGCGTGCGGGCCTGGGCGATGGACTTGCCGGTGTCGGCGACCTCGGCGGTGACCAGGTCGTCGAAGCGGCGTTCCAGCTCGTCGGCGACCCGGCGCAGCACCTCGGCGCGCTCGCGTTCGCCCATCCGGCCCCACGGCCCGCGCAGCGCGGCCCGGGCGGCGGCCACCGCGTCGTCCACGGTGGACTTCGACGCCTCGGCCACCTCGAAGACCTGCTCGCCGGTCACCGGGCTCATTTTGGTGAACGTCGGCCCTCCGTCGACGAACTCGCCGGCCACGAAGTTGCGCAGCCGCGGTGGCCCGGCTGGCGCCCGGCCGTCCATCAGTCGGGGATCCCAGCTGCCAGTCATGCGCGCCTCCCTCGGCTGAGCGCCGCGCCGATCGCACCGACCAGCAGCAACGCGGCGCCGCCGGCGAGCACGCCGAGCGCCCGGTGCTGCCGGCGGACCCGACGGCGAACCTCGGCGTACGGGGTGGTGGAGAAGGACACCAGCTCGTACTGGGAAACGTACCGGCCGGGCAGCGCCCGTTCCAGTGCGTGCTCCACCCGCCGACCGAGCTGGAAGACCGGTGAGGCGACCTTGTCCCGCATCTCCACGAAGTTGGTCAACGCCATCCTCGCGATGGCCTCGGCGTTCTCCTGCCGCCGCCGCTGGAACAGGGGCAGCGCCGCCGCCCAGTCGTCGGCGCACTCGTCGAGACAGCGGTCCAGCTCCACCACGTCCTCGAAGGCGCAGTTGGCGCCCTGGCCGTAGAACGGCACGATGGCGTGCGCGGCGTCGCCGAGCAGGCCGACCGTGCCGTTGACCTGCCAGGGTGTGCAGCGGACCGTGCCGAGCACGCCCACCGGGTTGTGCTGGTAGTCGTCCACCAGGCCCGGCGCCAGCGGGATCACGTCCGGGTAGTGCTGGGCGAAGTGCCGCTCGATCGCGGCCGGGCTGTCCAGCGAGGCGAAGCTGCCTGCGCCCTGGTTGGGCCAGAACAGCGT
Organism: Micromonospora sp. NPDC005206; assembly: GCF_040608175.1. Taxonomy (NCBI): domain Bacteria; kingdom Bacillati; phylum Actinomycetota; class Actinomycetes; order Micromonosporales; family Micromonosporaceae; genus Micromonospora; species Micromonospora sp. NPDC005206. The sequence goes on along the minus strand of NZ_JBEXHU010000005.1, from coordinate 373,574 downwards.
GCAGGTGAAGGAGCGGTCCGGGTTGGGCAGGGCGATCATCATCGAGGTGCCGCGCGGCCAGATGTGCAGCGCGTCCGGATCCAGCGCGAAATCCCCGCCCAGTGGCGGCAGGGTCAGCTCCTTGTAGCCGTAGTCGAGGAGATCCACGCTCTCGCTCAGCAGCCCGTGCGCCAGCAGCTGCCCGCGTACCGCCGAGCCCGCGCCGTCGGCTCCAAGCACCACCGACGCCTTGGCGGTGACCGGGCCCTGCGGGGTGTCGAAGGTCAGGCCGCCGTCGGTCGGGTCGAGCCCGACCAGCCGGTGATCGAAGACGATCCGTACGCCGGGCAGCTCGGCGGCCGCGTCCAGCAGGGCGTTGTTCAGCGCACCCCGGCTGATCGAGTTGATCGCCCGGTCACCGGCCGCGCTGTACGACTGGAACTGCGGCTCCCCCTCGACCGGGTGGATCATCCGGCCGCGCATCGGCAGGGCGTCGGTCATCACCTGCTCGTCGAGGCCGATCCGGCGCAGCGCGTCCAGCCCGCGCTCGGAGAGCGCCAGGTTGATGGAGCGGCCCCGCTCCGCCGTGCCGGCGCGCGGGTCCGGCCGGCGCTCGTAGAGCGCCACCGGGTAGCCGCGCCGGGCCAGGAAGCAGGCGGCCAGGCAGCCAGCCAGTCCGGCGCCGATGATCGCGATCTCGTCGCGCTGGGAAGTCATGAGGACACCTGCCCAACCGTCGCGGCGAGCGCTGCGGCGGCCCGCCAACAGTCGTGATACGTGGAGTAGAGCGGCACCGGGGCGAACCGGACCACGTCCGGCTCCCGGGCGTCCGCGATCACGCCGTGTTCGTGCCGCAGGCGCTTGGTCAGCTCGGCGGCGCTACCGGCGCCGATCCGCACCGAGAGCTGGCAGCCCCGCCGGGCGGGGTCGCGCGGGGTGATGACGCGCAGCGGCCGGTCGGCGGTGACCTCGTCGAGCAGTTGCTCCAGCCAACCGGTGAGCCGCAGGCTGCGGACGCGCAACGCCGGCATGCCGACCGCGTCGAACAGCTCCAGCGAGGTGCGCACCGGGCCCATCGCGAAGATCGGCGGGTTGGAGATCTGCCAGGCCTCCACGGTGGCCGGTGGCCGGGACACCGGCGTCATCTCGAACCGGGTGGCCGCCGCGGTGCTCCACCACCCCTCGAAGCGGGGCAGGTCGGGGTCGCCGAGGTGCCGCTCGTGCACGAAGACACCGGCCAGCGCGCCCGGCCCCGAGTTCAGGTACTTGTAGGAGCACCAGGCGGCGAAGTCGACGTCCCAGTCGTGCAGGGCCAGCGGCACATTGCCGACCGCGTGCGCCAGGTCCCAACCGACCACCGCGCCGGCCGCCCGGCCGGCGGCCGTGATCGCCGGGATGTCGAGCAGCTCGCCGGTCAGGTAGTTGACCCCGCCGAGCAGCACCAGCGCCACCCGGTCACCCTCGGCGGCCAGGTATCCGGTCACGTCCTCGGTGCGCAGGGCGTCCTCGCCGGGGCGCGGGCGCAGCCGGACCACGGTCTCGTCCGGGTCCAGGCCGTGGAACCGCGCCTGGCTGCGCACCGCGTAGCTGTCCGAGGGGAACGCGGCGTCCTCGATGACGATGCGGGTGCGGGCGCCGGCCGGGCGGTAGAAGCTGACCATCAGCAGGTGCAGGTTGACCGTGAGCGAGTTCATCACCACGGTCTCCGCGGGCCGGGCGCCGACCAGTCGGGCCGCCGGCGCCGTCAACAGCTCGTGGTACGGCAGCCAGGCCCGCTCCGCCTCCAGGTGCCCCTCGACGCCGAGCCGCTGCCAGGCGTCCAGATCGGCGAGGAGTTCGTCACGGGTGGCCCGGGGCTGCAGTCCGAGCGAGTTGCCGGCGAGGTACGCCGACTCGGCGTGGCTGCCGCCGTCGGCCGGCGGCACGTGGAACAGGTGCCGGTGGCCCGGGTCGGCGTCGTCCAGGCGGCGGGCCTCCGCTTCGCCAGCGGCGAAGCCCAGTGGCTCGGTTTGAGGGGTGTGCACAGGGGTGTCTCGCTCTCCGGTCACATCGCGGTGCGGGCCGACCACAGCTCCGGGAAGACCACCCGGGCCATGCTGCGCTGCAACCACGCCAGTCCGGCGGAGCCGCCGCTGCCGACCTTGGCGCCCATTGTCCGCTGCACCGCCTTGACGTGGTTCCACCGCCAGTCGCCGAACTCCTCGGCGACCCCGCTCAACGCCTCGCCGAGCAGCCGCAGGTGGTTGTCCGGGCCGGCGTCGGCGTAGATCCGCACCCAGGCCGCCTCGACCGACGGCTGCGGGTCGTGCTCGACCGCCACGTCCCGGTCGAGCAGGTCGGCGGGGAGGTCGAAGCCGTGCCGGGCGAGCAGCGCGAGCACGTCGTCCCAGAGGCTCGGGCTGGCCAGGGCGGCGCTGAGCTCGGCGTACACCTCGGTCTGCCGGCGGAACGGCCGGATCAGCGCCGGATCGCGCAGCCCGAGCAGGAACTCCAGCTGCCGGTACATCGCCGACTGGAAGCCGGAGCCCTCGCCGAGCAGGTTGCGGAACCGGTTGAAGTCGGCCGGCGTCATCCAGCGCAGACCCTGCCAGGCGGCATTCAGCCCCTCCAGGTGCAGCGTGGCGCGGCGCAGCGGGGCCAGCGCGTCCCAGACCCGGTCGGCGCGCAGCAGTCGCTGGGTCTCCCGCAGCTCGTGGCAGGTCAGCCCGAAGTACAGCTCCATGATCTGGCTGACCACCAGGAAGGACATCTCACCCGGGTCGGTGCTGAGCGGGTGCTGCAACTGGTGCAGGGCGCTCGCCTGCACGTACGCGTCGTACGGCACCAGCTCGGCGAACTCCAACGTCGGCTCGCCGCCGTTGCGCGCGGCGCGGGCGGCCCGCTGCCGCGGGGTCACCGGTCGCACCGTGGCGGCGCGGTTCGGCGCCCGCCGCTCCGTCTGATCCACCATTGGTCTCCCTCCCCCGGACTGCCGACGTCATGATCTCGCGGTCAGATCGGCCTGCGGAATGCCGGATCAACGGCTTCCGCCGCGTTCTCCTGGTGAAACAAAGGCAGCTAGGCGAATTGAGTTCACGAAAGTAAGGTCTGAGCGTGGACGACATGGACTGGGCGCTGCTGCGTGAGTTGCAGGCCGACGCGCGGCTCTCCTTCAGCGAGTTGTCCCGGCGGGTGCACCTGTCCCCACCTGCGGTCGCCGAACGGGTCCGCCGGCTGGAGGAGGCCGGGGTGATCACCGGCTACCACGCCCACGTCGACCTGACCCGGGCCGGTCGCACCGTGGTCGCCCTGATCCGGATGTCCTGCTACGGCGCGCGGTGCATCCTGCACGATCCCGCGGTCGCCGGCTGGCCGGAGATCCTGGAGATCCACCGGATCACCGGGGACGCGTGCAGCATGCTCAAGGTGGCGGCCGGTTCGATCGGCGAGTTCGAGGCGGTCATCGACCGACTCGCCCCGTACGGTCAGCCGTCGAGCACGATGGTCCTGTCCTCCCCGCTGGACTGGCAGCCGATCACCCCGCTCCCGTCCGCCGGCACCACCTCACGCCACCGCTGACCCCACCTGCACCCTGCCCTCCTGCGGGTTTGCCCCCTGGCCAGCGGGAAATCAGCGCGGTGCCCAGGGGAGGGTTCCGGCGGTCGTCGCCGGGAGGGGGAAATCATGCAGGGTCTTCGCACGATCAACCGCGCGCTCTCGGCCGCCCTGACACTGGTCGGGCTGGTCGGGGCATTCGTCCTGATGTCGGTCTCGCCGGCACGCGCCGGTGAGAACACCTTCATCGAGGTGACGCCGAACAGCGTCCAGGCCGGCAGCCGGGTCAATATCCGGGCGAGCTGCGACAACAACAACAATGAGCAGGCCAACGTGCACTCCGACGCGTTCGGGAACGTGATGCTCAGACCGGACAAGGGGTTCCTGACCGGCGAGGTGACCGTCCCGGGCGACAAACAGCCCGGTGACTACCCGGTCGACCTGCGCTGCCAGAACGGCCAGACGGCCTCGACCATGCTGACCGTGCTGAACATGGCCTCACCCAGCAAGGGGCCGGCGACCGGGGGCGGCGGCACGGCCGGCGGTCACGGCACCGGATCGCTGCTGGTACTCGGCGGGGTGGCGCTCGTGGCCACCGCGATCGTGCTCGGCATGGCCCGGAACCGGCGCCGGACCGGAGCCGGCTCCTGAGCCGGATCAACCATGAGCCGCAGAACCGCGCGTGCGCGGCCGGACCACGGTGCCCGCAGCCGGGCCGGGGCAACGCTCCGCGCCTCCGGCCGGCTGCTGGCCCGCGCCTCCGGCCGGCTGCGCCGGGTCGCGGGGCAGGCGGTGTCGGCCAGCGTAGCCACCACCGACCCGGCGACCCGCCCGCTGCCGCCACGCCGTCCGGCCGGGTCGCCGCCGGCCCGGTGGCGGTTGGGCACCGGACCGGGAGTGCCGGTGCTGGCCGTCGCCGCGCTGATGGTGCTGATCGTGGCGATGCTCGGCGTCGAGCAGGTGACCGGGATCAGCATGCTGCCCGACCGGCTCAGCGCCGGTCTGCGGCCGCCGCCGAAGAAGTTTCCGGTACTGCCCGCCAGCCGCCCGACGGGTCTGGCCATCCGCACGCTGGACCTGCAGGCGCCGGTGCATGACGTGGGCATCGCCCCGGACGGCACCATCGCCGTGCCGGACGCGGCCCGCGCCCAGGAGGCCGGCTGGTACGACCAGGGCCCCGCACCCGGCCAGTACGGCCCGGCGGTGATCGTCGGGCACGTGGACACCACCAGCGGGCCGGCGGTCTTCCACCAGCTGCGGGAGTTGCGTTCCGGCGACCAGGTCGAGGTCACCCGCTCGGACGGCAGGATCGCCGTCTTCGAGGTCGACTCGGTGGAGCGGTTCGACAAGGGCCGGCTGCCGGTGGACGAGGTGTACGGCGACTTCAGCCGCCCGAGCCTCCGGCTGATCACCTGCGGCGGCCGCTGGGTCGGCGGCGAGACCGGCTACTCGGACAACGTGGTGGTGTTCGCCTCGTTGGTCAAGTCGCGTGAGGGTGGCTGAGGTTGGGGTTGTTGCGGGAGCCCGACCCGCTCCGGGCGGTCAGGCTTGATCCCTGCGCGGGTCGGGCTCCCGCAAACCCTCGCGCCGGCCATTGCCGCCTTGAGCCGCCGGGCTCAGGGGTGGCTTCAGCCCCGGTTGCGGCGTCGGGTCAGGCGGCGGTGTTTGGGTCAGCGGGCGGCTCTGGGTCAGGCTGCGGCTTCGGGCTCGCGCAGGTCGAGCCAGTCGGCCCAGCGCGGGTCGGGGGCGCGGTGCCCGAGCACCCGCCAGGCGGTGCCCTTTGGCGCGGCCGGCAGGGCGTGCAGCCGCCAACCCAGCTCGGCGGGGGTCTTGTCGCCCTTGGTGTGGTTGCACCGCGCGCACGCGGCGACCACGTTCTCCCAGGCGTGTCGACCGCCCCGGCTCCGCGGGAAGACGTGGTCGATGGTCTCCGCCGGGCCTCGGCAGTAGGCGCACCGCCACCCGTCCCGGGCGAAGATCGCCCGGCGGGAGAGCCCGACGTGGGTGCGGTACGGGACGCGGACGAAGCGGGTCAACCGGACGACCGATGGCACTGGGAGCGCGTCCCGCGCGCTGTGCAGGATGCCGTCACCGTCGGCGACGCAGACCGCCTTGGCGGAGAGAACGAGGATCGCGGCTCGACGCACCGACACGACACACAGCGGCTCGTAGGTGGCGTTGAGGACCAACGCGCCGGAGCCCACCGTGGGTCGTATGTCAGGCATCGCGCTCACCCTCCCGGTTCAGCGGCAGCTGGGCGCCGCCGCCGACCGGAGTGGGGCACGACGACCCACACGGTCGACGCCGGTCCGATCACCGACGTCCGTTGCGCCAATAGTCCCTGATCGGACCCCGGATTGCACGTACTAATCCCTCTTGGGGTATGAGGATCATCCGCATCCGGGCGGATCGCCGTCCCGACCTGGGAGAACTCTGCCGTTGCCTGACAGCGGTTGCCAGCCCTTGCCGGTCTCACTTGTGCCGGATCTGTGCCCGATGATCTTCGATCCCACCCCTTCCTGGAATCGCACCGACATCTTCCTATTCATCGCTCAATCTGGCTATCATCGCGTTATGGCGATTGATTGCACTCCTGGCCTGGCTCCGGCCGTGGCGCTGTTCCGGTCTCTCGGGGATCCGGCCCGGCTTGCGATTCTGCGCCGAATCGCGTCCAGCGAGGCTCGGGTGGTCGACCTGACTGGCGAGCTGGGGTTGGCGCAGTCGACGGTGTCAAAGCACTTGGCGTGTCTGCGTGACTGTAGCCTGATCGACTACCGGGTAGAGGGTCGCCAGTCGTTCTACGCCCTCACCCGGCCTGAGCTGCTGGATCTACTGCGCTCGGCGGAACAGGTCCTCGCTGCCACCGGCGAGGCCGTAGCTCTGCGCCCGGTCTACGGGACTCCGGCCGACTCCACCTTGGGAGTGAGCGCGTGAGTGCGTCGCTGCTGACTCCGGAGCGTCGGGCGGTGCTGTCCCGACGCAGCCTTTGGCTGGCCTATGCGACCGCCGGTTACAACCTGCTTGAGGGCCTCGTCGCGATCGCCGCTGGCGCGGCGGCCTCCTCCACCGCCCTGATCGGCTTCGGCCTGGACTCCTTCGTCGAGGTGTCCAGCGCAGCAGTCGTGATCTGGCAGTTCCGCTCTCGGGTGCCCGAGGACAGGGAACGACTGGCGCTGCGGCTCATCGGCGCATCGTTCTTCGCCCTGGCAGCCTGGGTCACCTTCGACGCCGTCCGCTCATTGCTGTCCGGGGGAGACGCTGACGCCAGCCGGGTCGGCATCGGCCTTGCCGTCGCGTCGCTGCTCGTGATGCCGTTGCTCGTTCGGGCCAAACGTCGCACCGGCAGGGAACTCGGCTCGGCAACAGTCATGGCCGACTCGACACAGACGATGCTGTGCACCTATCTGTCTGCGGTGCTGCTCATCGGCCTGGTCCTCAACGCCGCTTGGGGTTGGTCATGGGCCGACCCGATCGCGGCACTCGTGATCGCCGGGGTGGCAATTAAGGAAGGAATTGAGGCATGGCGGGGTGAGCACTGCGACGAATGCACACCCCTGCCTGCCGTCGATACCGCTACCGACCAAGCCTCAGGCTGCGGCAATGGCTGCTGCGCCGACCGCACGGTGTAGCCCTCTCTTCTGGTAAGCGGATCACCCGCACCGGGGCCGATTCGTACCCTTCTGGGGTCTGTGGTGTCCTTGGCGCGGTGGCAGCGCCGAGGGCGTGGCGTGTCCAAGGTCCACTCGGGGCTCGTCGCGGTGTGGACCACGCTCCGGTCGGCGGTGCTCGGGTATGGATCGGCCCGGATAAGATCGTCGGTCGTGACCCCGACCTCGCGCCGACTGTCCGCCCTACTGCGGCCGCTTCGGAGCTGGGCGCCGGCGCTGGTCCTGTTGGGGGCGGTGGTCGCGGCCGCGGGGGTCGTGGCCGTCGGACTGCGCGGTTCCCCCGCCGCGCCGTCCCGGGCTGTACTGGTCTCCAGCGGTGCGTGGGCACCGTTCGTGGGTCCCGATCTGCCCGGCGGCGGCCCGGTCACGGAGCTGGTCGTCGAATTGCTCAGCCGGTCCGGATACTCCCCCGAGGTCAGGTACACGTCCTGGCCCCTGGCCGAGGAGACGGTTTCCTCCGGAGCCTCCATCGGGGCGTTTCCGCTGGTGGCCAGCGAGTCACGGCGTACCAAGTTCCTCCTCTCCGACCCACTGATCGACTTCGAGTACGTGCTGTTCTACAACCGCCGCAACGGCGAGCCGAAGGTCTCGTCCGCCGGCGACCTCGGTGCGTTACGAGTGGGCGGCATCGCCGGGTACGACTACTGGGACGAGTTGGAGTCGGCGGTTCCCGAATTCGTGGAGTTCGAATCGGCCCTGGAGGGTTTCCAGGCGCTCGCCGACGGCCGGATCGACCTGCTCGCCGAGGGGCTGCTCCCCGGTCAGGCGGTGCTTGCCGACCCGTCCTTCGCCGGTGACGCCGGGGACTTCGGTCACCTCCAGGGCGACAACCGGCTGGTGCATTCGGTGCAGGGCCTGCACTTCATGATGGCGGACACCAACGAAACCGCCTCGGTGATGGCGAAGCTCAACGGAGTGCTCACGAAGATGCGTCAGAGCCAGGAGTACGAGGACATCATCGCCGGGCTCGAACCGTCCGCGTTCGACGAGGTGACCCTGACTCCGGTCGCTCTGTCAGGTCTGGTGGAACTCCTCGACCAGGAAGGCAAGCCGGTTCTGCTCGCTCCGAAGGGCACCAGGGCGCGAGTGCTGGCCTGGCCCGAGGCGTTCGTCGGAACCGGCGGCCCGCCGTCGGCAAAGGTCCTCGTCAAGGTGAAGGTGACCAACGGTCCCGCGCAGGGCCGGGTGCTGCACGTCGATGCCCGTGCCCTGCTGCTCGATCCGGGGACGGAATGATCCAGCTACGGATCCTGGCCCCGGTCGCGGTGGACTACTACGCCGTGCCTGGTGCGTCTCTGCGCGATCCTCATGGGTACGCGCGGTTCTGGGCCGACCAGCAGCGGGCGGTGGACGAGCTGCTGGCGGGGCTGGCGCCGGGCCCGGTGGCGGATGTGCCCCGGCGTCCCCCGTCCGTCGTGCTGGAACACACCCGGGCCACACGTTCGTTGAACCTCTACCGCACCATCGACGACCATGCGATCGAGCGGACGACGCACGTCCTCACCGGCACGCTGCACCCTGAGCACCTGCCGGGAGTGTTCGGCGGCGTCACCACCGCTCCGCATGTCGGGGTCGTCGAGATCAGCTTCCGGCTGTACGACCACGGCCTGATGTTGCTGGAGATGCTGGCCGACGTTGATCCGCGGCCCGCCGAGCACACCGAGGGCCTGGCGAGCCGCCTCGACGAACTCCAGGCCCGAGCGGTGGCGATGGGTGAGCGGGCAGCGCGGGAGATCGTCGCGCGGTACCTGGATCCGCTGCTGCGCCTGCTGCGTGCGGCCGACCGGGACAACCGGATCCTGGTCGCGGCGACCCCCGAGGGCGACCCGTTGACGGCGGAGTTCGGCGAGCCGCTCTGGGTCACCCGCAGCCTCGTACTCGACCCGGCCGAACCGGGAGCCGACGCGGTGACCCGGCACTGGATCAAAGACGTGGTGATCGCCGACGACGTCCGCGACCCGGCGGACCGGCTGCTCGACGGCGACCTGGAGCACCTGGTCCGCTGGCTGAACTACATCTTCCTGGACCGCACCGGGGTCGGCGGCCGGATGCTGCCCGGTGACCCGTTCCGCGACCAGTGGGACGCCCTGCGCTACGCGCAGGTGTTCTACGGCGCGCTGGATCGGATCGACGCCCGGCTGTCGAAGATCCTCGCGGATTCGGCGGCGGCCGATTCCCGCTGGGAACTGGAGCAGCTGAAGGGGAACCTGTTGGGGCTGAGTCAGCGCGCGGAGCTGATCATCATGGAGCGCCAGGACCTGTCGAAGTACCTCAAGCGCGCGGTACGGGCGGAGATGGACGCCATCCTCGGGTTCTGGGACTACGAGAGCTTGCTGGCACAGCCGGTCCGGTTCAAGATCGAGGTCTGCGACCGGCGCCTGGCCGAACTCGCCACACGGCGCACGGCCCGTTCGGCGATGTTCACCGACCTCATCCTGCTGGGCATCGGCGTGACGTCGATCCTGGGTACGGCGCTCGCGGTGACCGAGTTCGGGCGGTCGATGACCAACGACCCGGGCATGGCCGTCTACGACCTGGGACGCTCGTCGATCATGGCTTGGATCGCCGGGCAGCCCGCGGACGCCGTCCTGATCACGTCCGGCATGGTGTCGCTGCTGTTGGTGATCATGTATCTGTTCTTCCGTCGCGACCGGACCTGATGCGAACAGCCCTGCGCAGCCGCCCGATCCGGACGCTGGCGATCACCCAGTTCCTGCTCGAAGTGCAGTTCTGGTTTCCGATCTGGCTGATCTACCTGCTCGATCTGGGCTTCCCTCTGACAACGGCGGTACTCGCCGACGGAGCGTTCCGGATCGTCTCGGTGATCTGCGAGTTCCCGGTGGGGCTGGTCGCCGATCGGATCGGGCGGCGGGCCACCTATCTGGCGCTGGCCGGTGCGACGGTGCTGACCTTCGCCGTCATCACGCAGATCCGGTCCGTGCAGGTGCTGTTCGGAGCGTGGGTGCTCTGGGGTGTGCTGTGGGCGTTGTCGTCCGGCGCCGCCAGCACCTACCTGTACGAGCTGTGCGCCCAGGACGCTCTCGACATCGACCCGGCCAGGGCGATCGGGCTGGTACGGGCGGTCGGCAACGTGTCCGTCCTCGTCTCGCTGCTGGCCGCGGGCTACCTGTACGACGTGGACCACCGGCTCCCGTTCGCCGTCACCGCCGTACTGGCCGCGGTCGCGTTCCTGCTCGCGTTCACGCTGCCGGAGATCGCCGGCTCACGGGTGGTCGCCACGGTCTCCTCGGTGCTGGCGGACATCCGGGGCGCGGCAGCCGACCCCCGCGTACGTCGGGCCGTGCGGCTGGGCGCGCTGCTGCTGCTGTTCGGCTGGAGCGCCCGCATCCTCTTCCAGCCACTCGCGCTGCATCTGGGCCTGTCTGCGCAGGTCACCGGATGGATGTACGGGGTGTTCGCGGCCGCCTCGGCGCTCGGTGGGCTGGTCGCCGGATACGTCCGCCCGGCGCACCGCGCCGGTGCGCTGAGCGCCGCGTTCCTCCTCATCCTCGCCGCGCTGGTGGCGACCAACCAGATGGACCGGCTCGGCCCGTTCCTCTTCCTGCCGATGATGGGATTCGGGTACACCCTCGGCCTGACGGTGCTGGAGGTCTTCACCAACGAGGTCACCCCGCGGGCGGTACGCGCCACGATCTTCGGGGTGATCGCCTGTGTCGGTGGTGTCGGCATCGCCGTGGCCCGCCCCGGTCTCGGGATGCTGGCGGAACGGCACTCCACGACCTTCGCGTTCGGGATCTGGGCTGGCGTGGGCGTGCTGCTGATCGGCCTGGCGGTGCCGGGAATCCGCCGGATCCGGGTGGCCGCCGCCCACCCGACATCCGACCGCTGAGCGAGCAGGTGTTCCCCGCGGCAGATCACCCGGCCGGTGGGTCGCCGATGGTCGCGCCGACCCGTTGCGGTACGAAGACAGGGTGAGTGCCGCCAGCGTGACGCCCCTTGCCCTGTCCACCGCCCCGTCGGTGAGCTGTCAGGGCAGTTCCTCCTGCGAGTTCCTGTACCGAATGACCCACTCGGCGTGGTTCGCCGAGGGCAGCTACTGGATCCTGCTCAAGCCGCTCCGGGTGCTGCTGATCGTGGCGCTGGCGATGGTCGCCCGCTGGGCGCTGCACCGGACGATCAACCGGTTGGTTCGGACCACCACCGACGGCGCGGTGCCGACGATGCTGCGGCCGCTGCGCGAACGGGTGCCCACCGCCGCGGTCAACCCGACCGAGTTCGTGCCGGAGCGGCGTCGGCAGCGGGCCGAGGCGATCGGCTCGGTGCTGCGCAGCCTGACCACCGCGTTCGTCTTCGGCATCGCGCTGCTGATGATCCTGCGCGAGTTCAGCTTTGACCTGGCTCCGCTGCTGGCCAGCGCCGGGATCGCCGGCGTCGCGCTGGGCTTCGGCGCGCAGAGCCTGGTCAAGGATCTGATCGCCGGGTTGTTCATGCTGATCGAAGACCAGTACGGCGTGGGTGACACCGTCGACCTGGGCGAGGCGACCGGTGTGGTCGAGTCGGTCGGGCTGCGGGTCACCACGGTGCGCGACGGTCGCGGCGTGCTCTGGTACATCCGCAACGGCGAGATCGTCCGGGTGGGCAACAAGAGCCAGGGGTGGGCCCTGGTGGTGGTGGACCTCCCGATCGGTTTCAGCGGCACCGAGGAGGCGACCGCCGTGTTGCGGACCGCGGCCGCCTCGGTGGCGGTGGACCCGGAGCTGTCGCCGGAGATCGTGGAGGCGCCGGAGGTGCTGGGCGTCGAACAGATGACGGTGGACGGCGCGGTGATCCGGACGGTGGTGAAGACGACCGCCGACGGGCAGTTCGCGGTGGGCCGGGAGCTGCGCCAGCGGCTGGCGGAGGCGCTGGAGAACTCGGGGATCACCGCACAAATCGCCTCCTCGCGCATTTATCCCGGTCTACTGAACCGGCCGTTGGCCGACGGCGAGACTGGTCAGGGCGGTGCGACCTGACCCGGCGGGCACTGTCCGCGAATCCAGGGGTCGCGGGCCACCCGGCCCCTCAGGTATCGTCCGTTCGTTCAGTCGGGGATGCGACGAACGATCCGTTCGCGCTAGCTAGTTGTCAGACGATCGGGCAGAATCCGGAGCACGCGTTCCCGCCGGAGCGTGATCACATCCTCGCTGATCCGTAGATCTGACGAGTGTTCCCGGCCGGGCTGCCACGAGCGGTCTCTCCGGGGGCCGATGGAGGCGACGGTGCCCGACGAGCGACCTTCCGTGGAAGGCCCGGCCACTTTCCGCGAGGTGTTCGACCAACGCGAGTTCCGGGCCGTCTTCACGGCCGGCGCCCTCTCCTGGGTGGGTGACTACGTCGCCAAGGCCGCCGTCACCCTGCTCGTCTACCAGCAGACCAAATCCGTCGCGCTCTCCGCCGCCGCCTTCGCGGTCAGCTACCTGCCCTGGCTGCTCGGTGGGCCTCTGCTCGCCGCGCTGGCCGAGCGGCACCCGTACCGGCGGGTGATGGTGGCGTGTGACGTGATCCGGATGGCGCTGATGCTGCTCATCGCCATCCCGAACCTGCCCGTCCCGGCCGTGCTGCTGCTGATCTTCGCCGCCACGCTGGCCAACCCGCCCAGCCAGGCGGCGAAGTCCGCCCTGATACCGCAGATCCTCGCCGGGGACCGGCTGGTCGTCGGGTTGTCGCTGAACAGCAGCATCGGGCAGGCCGCCCAGGTCGTCGGCTACCTCGTCGGCGCCGCCGTCGCCGCGATCGACCCGGCCCTCGCGCTGCTGATCAACGCGGTGACCTTCGCCGTCTCGGCGCTGATCGTCCGGCTGGGCGTCCGCGACCGGGCCCCACTGATGACCACCGCGCACCGCAGCCACCTGCTCCGCGAGACCGCCCAGGGGTTCCAGATCGTGTTCGGCACACCGGTGCTGCGGGCCATCGCGGTGCTGGTCTTCAGCGCGATGCTCTTCTCGATCGTTCCGGAGGGGCTGGCCGCGGCCTGGGCCAACCAGGACACCGGCGGCGACCTGGACGCGGGCGTGGCGCAGGCGGTGATCATGGTGGCCAACCCGGTCGGTTTCATCCTCGGCGGGCTGCTGGTGAGCCGACTGTTCGGCCCGGCCCGGCGGCTGGCCCTGATGCGGCCGCTGGCCGTGTTCGCCCCACTGGTCCTCGTGCCGGCGCTGTTCGACCCACCGCCGCTGGTGGTGGCTCTGCTCGCGGCCCTCTGCGGGTTCGCGGTCGCCGGCATGCTGCCGATGGCGAACGGGCTGTTCGTCCAGGCGCTGCCCGCCATCTTCCGGGCCCGCGCATTCGGCGTCATGGCCACCGGCGTGCAGGTCATCCAGGGTGTGGCGGTGCTGGTCACCGGGCTGCTCGCCGACCGGTTCGACATTCCGCTGGTGGTCGGTGTGTGGAGCGCCGCCGGGGTGCTGCTGATGATGGTGGCCGCGCTGCGGTGGCCGGACAAGCAGACCGTGGACGGGACGATCGCGGCGGCGACCGCGGCCAACGCCGAGTCACATGGCCCGGACAGCCCGAGCGCCGGCGGCACGGGGGCGGCGGCCCCCGAGCCGCGGACCGGCGACGGCCGCCGCCGGCACGCGGTCACCTGAGCCGGTCCCTGCCGGCGCCGACGGGAGCGGGCGGCGTGACCCGACGCACGGCGTCCGGGTCGGACTGGCGCGGGCCACACCTGGCAGGATGGAACGGTGAACCCCGCAGGCGAATCCGACCGACCCGGTGCATCGACAACCCTCTTCGAGGCGGTCGGCGGCGAGCCGACCTTCCGCAAGCTGGTGGCCGAGTTCTACGCCGGCGTCGCCACCGATCCCCTGCTCCGGCCCATGTACCCGGAGGAGGACCTGGGCCCGGCGGCGGACCGGATGACCCTGTTCCTGATGCAGTACTGGGGCGGCCCGAACACGTACTCCGCCCAGCGGGGGCACCCGCGGCTGCGGATGCGGCACGCGCCGTTCCGCATCGGCCTGGCCGAGCGGGACGCCTGGCTGCGGCACATGCGCCGCGCCGTGGACCGGCTCGACCTGGAGCCGGAGATCGCCGGCGCGCTCTGGGACTACCTGGAGCGGGCCGCGCACTTCATGGTCAACGCCGTGGACGAAGCGGCCGACGGCGCCTGACGGGCCCGTCACGGCGCCCGCCCGGCGGCAGCCTCAGAGCAGCGCGCCCTCGTCGTGCAGCCAGTCCACGAAGCTGGTGGCCACCGCGGCGCCGCAGTCGAGCATCTCGACCAGCAGCGCGTCGTGGGTGCCGGCAGCGAGCGGCACCTGCAGCTCGGCGTAGATCGGCAGCTGCCCGCGCTCGGTCGGGTCACCGATGTACGCCTTGCAGAACCGACGGGTGTGGTTCCACTCGTTGACCACCCGGTAGGCCCGGTCGGCCCAGTCCGGCGGCACCGTGGCGTGCGGACGGGCCCGCATCACCAGAATCTCGTCCTCCGGCCCCTCGAGGGTGACCAGCACGGCGTGCCGCTCCCACATGGCCAGCAGGTTGCCGTCACCGTCGGCCAGATATCGCACGTCGAGCAGATCGAGTGCGTCACACACGCGACGCAGGCTCACCGCCTCGACGGTGGCCGGCATCTCGGTCAGCACGGGCCGCTCGTTTCCCGGACAGTCGTCCCCCGGCTGCCGAGGGCTGGGCGGCCCGACCCGGACCGCGCTCTCGACTGTGATCCCCCTTCGGGCTTCCGGATCGCCGCCCTCAGCGGGACCCGGGCGCCATGACCACCACGGCATCGCTCGCGCACCTCACTCCCCAGCGGATCCAGCCGCCTACGGTGCGTTGGATCCGAGGATGGACGGTACCCGGACAGCCGAGTTGAAGCACCCCCCCAACGACCGCCCCAGCCCAGAAGAATGACCAGGGGTCATCCGTTCGGACGAGTCGCCAGGGGTGTGACGGCGAGATCCGTGGCCTTCTGCAACCAGGCCGCTCCGTATGGTCCCACCAGGCCGACCCAACGGCCGGCCACCCGCACCTGGACGGCGGCACCCGCGGGGGCGCCCGCCGGGCGGTCAGCCGTGCCCAGGAAGCCCATCCGCGTCAGCCCCTGCACCAGTCGCTGCGGCACCTCCACCGGCGGACCGGGCGGGTCGTCCGGAGTGACCAGCACGGCCACGTGGTCGAGCAGCGCGTCACGCAGCGCGCGTTGGCCCACCGCGCGACCGGCCACGCCGTGCTCACTCGCGGCGCGCAGGGTGCCGGCCGCCGCGCCCGCGATCCGCCACAGCTCGGCGGCGGGCAGCGCCTCCACCGGTTGGCTGCGGGCCGGCGGCAACGGCCACCGCCACTGCGCGTCCCGGCGGGCCGGCAGGGCCGCGCCCCCACGCTCCAGCTCCGCCAGCAGCTCCGGAGCCGCCACGGTGACGTCCGTGGACGCGCCGTCGGCCGGGCCGCCGTCCACCGTCCGGACCACCAGCACCTGCCACGGCAGCCGGGCCCAGAGGGCGACCCGGCCGGCGGCACCGGCCGGCCGCAGCCGGACCGGCGCCACCGGATCCAGCCGGACCAGCCGGGCCAGGAAGGCACCCGCGTCGGCCACCCCGGTGAGGCCGTGCCCGGGCGGCGCCGCCCGGTCCGGCCCAGCCGTGTCCGGCCGGGTCACGCAGCGCCGCCCTGCGGGGCGTAGGTGAGCAGGAACTCGCGCTCCTCGGCGCTGATCCGCCGGGGCACCTGGCGGGTCAGGTCGAACGGCACCAGCACCGAGCGGGCCCGGCTGGCCAGCACCTCGCCGTCGTACAGCTCGTAGGCGACGGTGAACCGGGAGGCCCGGATCTCCTCCACCCACAGCTCGATCCGGACGGTGGGTGCGGCCTCCGCGGTGGCCCGACCCAGCGCGTAGTCGACCGGGCGCAGGTAGTCGACCTCGTGCCGGCGGATCACCACCCCGTCGGCGAACGAGCCGACCCCCCAGGCCCGGCCGCCGGCGAACATCAACGCCACCCGCGCCTCCTCGTACAGGGTGAGGAAGCGCGAGTTGTTGACGTGGCCGTACGCGTCCAGGTCGGACCAGCGCAGTGTGCAGTGGTAGACGAACCGGTCAGACACCTTGTCGGCCGGTCAGTCGCGGGTCAGCTTGCGGTAGGTCACCCGGTGCGGCCGGGCGGCCTCCGCGCCGAGGCGGTCGATCTTGTTCTTCTCGTACGCCTCGAAGTTGCCCTCGAACCAGAACCACTTCGCCGGGTTCTGGTCGTCGCCCTCCCAGGCCAGGATGTGCGTGGCGACCCGGTCCAGGAACATCCGGTCGTGGGAGATGACCACGGCGCAGCCGGGGAACTCCAGCAGCGCGTTCTCCAGGCTGGAGAGCGTCTCCACGTCCAGGTCGTTCGTCGGCTCGTCGAGCAGGATGACGTTGCCGCCGATCTTGAGCGTCAGCGCCAGGTTGAGCCGGTTACGCTCGCCACCGGAGAGCACCTTGGTCGGCTTCTGCTGGTCCGGTCCCTTGAAGCCGAACGCGGCGATGTACGCCCGCGACGGCATCTCGACCTTGCCGACCATCAGGTAGTCCAGCCCGTCGGAGACGACCTCCCAGACGGTCTTGTCGCCGTCGAGGCCCTGCCGGTTCTGGTCGACGTACGACAGCGAGACGGTGGGACCGACCCGGACGTCGCCGCCGGTCGGCTCCTCCAACCCGACGATGGTCTTGAACAGCGTGGTCTTGCCGACACCGTTCGGGCCGATGATGCCGACGATGCCGTTGCGGGGCAGCGAGAACGACAGGTTGTCGATCAGCAGCCGATCGCCGAAGCCCTTGCTGAGACTCTGCGCCTCGATGACCGTGCTGCCCAGGCGCGGGCCCGGCGGGATCTGGATCTCCTCGAAGTCCAGCTTCCGGGTCTTCTCCGCCTCGGTGGCCATCTCGTCGTACCGGTCCAGGCGTGCCTTGGACTTGGTCTGCCGGGCCTTGGCGTTGGAGCGGACCCACTCCAGCTCCTCGGTGAGGCGCTTCTTCATCTTGGCGTCGCGGCGACCCTCGACGGCCAGCCGGGCGGCCTTCTTCTCCAGGTACGTGGAGTAGTTGCCCTCGTACGGGTAGGTGCGGCCGCGGTCCAGCTCCAGGATCCAGTTGGCCACGTTGTCGAGGAAGTACCGGTCGTGCGTGATCGCCATGACGGTGCCGGCGTACTTGGCCAGGTGCTGCTCCAGCCAGGAGACGCTCTCCGCGTCCAGGTGGTTCGTGGGCTCGTCGAGCAGCAGCAGGTCGGGCGCCTCCAGCAGCAGCTTGCAGAGCGCGACGCGGCGGCGCTCACCACCGGAGAGCTGGGTCACGTCGGCGTCCGGCGGCGGGCAGCGCAGGGCGTCCATGGCCAGTTCGAGCTTGGAGTCGACGTCCCAGGCGTCGAGGTGGTCCAGCTCCTCCTGGAGCTTGCCCATCTTCTCCATCAGCTCGTCGGAGTAGTCGGTCGCCATCTGCTCGGCGATCTTGTTGAACCGCTCCAGCTTGGCCTTGGTCTCGGCGACCGCCTCCTCGACGTTGCCGAGCACGGTCTTGGCGTCGTTGAGCGGAGGCTCCTGGGCGAGCATTCCGACGGTGTAGCCGGGCATCAGCCGGGCCTCGCCGTTGCTCGGCTTGTCCAACCCTGCCATGATCTTGAGGAGGCTGGACTTACCGGCGCCGTTCGGGCCGAGCACACCGATCTTGGCCCCCGGCAGGAAGCTCAACGTCACGTTGTCGAGCACGACCTTGTCGCCGTGCGCCTTGCGCGCCTTTTCCAGGACGTAGATGTACTGGGCCACGGTGCGGGCTACCTCCGTCGGTTGCTGTCGCATGATCGGCGGCGCGGCGCGGGCTGCGACCTCCGCCCGCCGCCACCGGCCGGGAGCCGGCCACGCGCACGCCATCGTCAATCCTGACAGGTACGGCCCGCTTCGCCCACATCACCCCGCCCCAGGAGTACGTCGTGCCGCTCACCGAGCCACCCTGTCAACAAGATCACGATTCCGATTCAGCCCACGCTGAGCGGGTACGGAACTCCGGCACGGGGCAACAGACGCCGCAGCTACGCTCAGTACGCTCATCGCGGTGGACCCGTCAGCACCCGGAGGTGGCCGATCGTGACCGTCCGTAGCTCCTTTGTCGTAGTGGCGAACCGCCTGCCGGTCGACGAGGTGAGCACACCCGAGGGACGGCAGTGGCGACGCAGCCCCGGCGGGCTCGTCACCGCGCTGCATCCCGTGCTCGCCGAGCACCAGGGCACCTGGGTCGGCTGGGCCGGCGGCACCGGCGCCGCCCCCGAGCCGTTCGACCTGGAGGGCATCCGGCTGCATCCGGTCCCGTTGAGCGCCGAAGAGTTGGAGCGCTACTACGAGGGCCAGTCCAACGCGACGATCTGGCCGCTCTATCACGACGCGGTGGAGACGCCGGCCTACAAGCGCCGCTGGCGGGAGGCGTACCGCCTGGTCAACGCCCGGTTCGCGGAGGCCGCGGCGGACGTCGCGGCCGAGGGCGCGACGGTCTGGGTGCAGGACTACCAGCTCCAGCTGGTCCCGGCGATGCTCCGGGAGCTGCGGCCGGACCTGCGGATCGGCTTCTTCCTGCACATCCCGTTCCCGCCGATCGAGCTGTTCATGCAGATGCCGTTCCGCACCGAGATCCTTCGCGGCCTGCTCGGCGCCGACCTGGTCGGCTTCCAGCAGCGGCTGGCCGCGCAGAACTTCGTCCGGCTGGCCCGGCACCTGCTCGGGCTCCGCTACGAGGGGCAGATGATCCAGGTCGACGGCCGGCAGGTGAAGGCGGGCGCCTTCCCCATCTCGATCGACACCCAGGAGATGGAACGGATGGCCGCCGACCCGGCGGTGCAGGCCCGTGCCAAGCAGATTCGGGCCGAGCTGGGCGACCCGAAGACGATAATCCTGGGCGTGGACCGGCTGGATTACACCAAGGGCATCGAGCTGCGGCTGAAGGCTTTTCGCGAGCTGCTGGCTGACGGAAAGTTGACGGTCCCGGACGCGGTTATGGTGCAGGTGGCCACGCCGAGCCGGGAACGCGTCGAGCACTACCAGGCGCTTCGGGTCAAGGTGGAGCGCGAAGTCGGTCGGATTAATGGTGAATTCGGCAGGGTCGGCGTGCCGGCGGTGCACTACCTGCATCAGTCGTACAGTCGCAGTGAACTGGCCGCGATGTACGTCGCTGCCGACGTCATGATGGTGACCCCGCTGCGAGACGGAATGAATCTGGTGGCCAAGGAGTACGTCGCATCGCGCGCCGACCAGGGTGGCGCGCTCGTGCTCAGTGAGTTCGCCGGCGCCGCCACCGAGCTGCGCCAGGCCTTTTTGTGTAACCCGCACGACCCGGACGCGGTCAAGGACGCCCTGCTCCGGGCCGTGCACGTGGAGAAAACCGAGGCACGCCGCCGGATGCGGACAATGCAACGTCACCTGCGTACCCACGACGTGGGGCACTGGGCCAAGTCTTTCCTCTCCGAGCTTGGAGTTTCCGAGGCGGAGGCCGCGTGAACACGTCCGTCAACGACGGAGCGGCGACCGCCACCGGGGTGATGGACCCCGAGCTGCGCTCCGCCATCGGCCGGATCGCCCGGGTCCCCCAGCTCCTGATCGCCTGCGACTACGACGGCACACTGGCGCCGATCGTGGAGGACCCGAGCACGGCCGTACCGCTGCCCGAGTCGGTGGCCGCGATCCGCGCGCTCGCCGCGCTGCCGCAGACCACCGTGGCGGTGATCTCCGGCCGGGCGCTGCGCGACCTGGCCGCGCTCTCCCGGCTGCCCAGCGAGGTGCACCTCGTCGGCAGCCACGGCTCCGAGTTCGACATCGGCTTCGTCGAGCGCCTCTCCCCCGAGCTGGTCGCCGTGCGCACCCGGGTGCGGAACGCGCTACGCGAGATCGCCGCCGAGCATCCCGGCATCCGCCTGGAGCGCAAGCCGGCCAGCGTCGCCGTGCACACCCGGGGGGTCGCTCCGCAGGTCGCCGCCGCTGCCATCGAGGCGGTACGCAACGGGCCGGCCACCTTCGACGGCGTCACGGTCACCCAGGGCAAGGAGGTCATCGAGCTCTCCGTGGTGGCCACCCACAAGGGCACCGCGATCGACCAGCTGCGGACCCAGCTCGCGGCCAGCGCCGTGCTCTTCATCGGTGACGACGTGACCGACGAGAACGCGTTCGGCAACCTGCACGGCCCGGACCTCGGCATCAAGATCGGTCCCGGGGACACCCAGGCCGGCTACCGGGTGGCCGAGCCGCTCGAAGCGGCCCGCGCGCTCGGGCTGCTGCTGGAGACCCGCCGGCACTGGCTGTTCGGCGAGCGGGCGGTGCCGATCGAGCGGCACTCCATGCTGGCCAACGGCCGCACCGTCGCGCTGCTCACCCCCGATGCCAAGGTCAGCTGGCTGTGTCACCCCAAGCCGGACTCGGCGGCGATCTTCGCCGACCTGGTCGGTGGCAGCCCGGCCGGCCACTTCAGCATCGTCCCGGAACGCGGCGGCATCCCGCTGGGCCAGCGCTACCGCTCCGGCACGATGACCGTGGAGACCCGGTGGTCCGGGCTCACCGTCACCGACTGGCTGGACAAGCCGGCCCGGGAGACCACCCCGGACGGCCCCGCGGTGATCACCGGCGACTCGACCCTGATCCGGGTGCTCACCGGCAGCGGCCGGGTTCGGGTGGAGTTCGCGCCGCGCCCCGAGTTCGGTCAGGTCGCCGTCCAGTTGCAGCCGCTCGGCGACGGCCTGCTGGTGCTCGGCTCCAACGAGCCGATCGCGCTCTACTCCCCGGGGGTGGAGTGGCAGGTCAACAATGACGGCGGCTACGAGACCGCCAAGGCGGTCGTCGACCTCTCCGCCGCCGGCGGGCAGGTCGTGCTGGAGCTGCGCTTCGCCACGCACAGCCTGGAGCACCACCGGGTGCCGATCCACGACCGGCAGGCCGCGGCCGAGCAGCCGTGGAAGGACTGGGTCGCCTCGCTGCGGCTGCCGTCCACCGCCCGCGACCTGGTCGCCCGCAGCGCGCTCACCCTGCGCGGGCTGTGCCACGAGGCGACCGGTTCGATCCTCGCCGCGGCGACCACCTCGCTCCCCGAGGAGCTGGGCGGCGTCCGCAACTGGGACTACCGCTACTGCTGGCTCCGCGACGCGGCGCTGACCGCCCGCGCGTTGGTCGACCTGGGTTCCATCGAGGAGGCCGAGGGGCTGCTGCGCTGGGTGGACGGCTGCATCGAACGCACCGGCGGCCACCCGGAGCGGTTGCACCCGCTCTACACCATCGACGGCTACGAGCTGGGCGCCGAGGCGGTCATCGACACCCTGCCCGGGTATGCCGGCTCCCGACCGGTCCGGGTCGGCAACCTCGCCAACCACCAGCTCCAGCTGGACGTCTTCGGCCCGATCTCCGACCTGATCGCGGCCGTCGCCGATGCCCGCGGCTCGGTCCGCGAGGACGAGTGGCGGGTGCTGGAGAACATGGTCGAGGCGGTCCGCCGCCGCTGGCACGAGCCCGACCACGGCATCTGGGAGGCCCGGCTCCCACCCCGGCACCACGTCTTCTCCAAGGTGATGTGCTGGATGACCGTCGACCGGGCGCTGCACGTGATGCGCCAGCACGGCGGCGAGGACCGGCCCGACTGGAAGGAACTCCGCGACCGGATCGCCGCCAACGTGCTGGAGCACGGCTGGCACGAGGAGGTCGAGGCGTACAGCGTCGCGTACGGCGACGAGGACATGGACGCCTCGTCGCTCTGGATCGGGCTGTCCGGCCTGCTTCCAGGCGACGACCCGCGCTTCCTGTCCACGGTGCTCCGGATCGAGGCGGACCTGCGCAGCGGCCCGGTCGTCTACCGCTACCACTGGGACGACGGCCTGCCGGGCCGCGAGGGCGGCTTCCACATCTGCACGGCGTGGCTGATCGAGGCGTACCTGCGCACCGGCCGCCGCACCGACGCCGAGGAGCTGTTCGCGCAGATGGTGCTCACCGCCGGCCCGACCGGGCTGCTCCCCGAGCAGTACGACCCGCTCGCCGAGCGCGGGCTGGGCAACCACCCGCAGGCGTACAGCCACCTCGGTCTGATCCGCTGCGCCCTGCTGCTGGACAACATGCTCAAGCAGTAGCCGATCGCCAGTTCAACGGCGGGCCGGAGCTTCACCGCTCCGGCCCGCCGTCTGTCCAGGGGCAGCGACCGGGGGGTGGCGCCTGCCGGGGGTCGGTGCCGCCGGCCCGGAGTCGGTGCCTCCGGCCGAGGAGCGTTGCCGGCGGGCCCGGGGTCGGCGCTGGCGACCGACGACCGGCGCCGCCGACCGAGGAGCGGGGACTACTCGCAAGCCCTTTGCTCTGCTTCAACCAACGCAACAGAGATGGCCTCTGGGTGTTGCGCCGGTTGAAGCAGAGCAAAGGAGGGCAGGAGGGTCCGCCGCCGGTGCCGCGCCGCTCGTTCCCGCCACCGCACGGCGAGGCACCGTGCACCGCGCGCCGCGGCATCGCACGGCCAAAGCACCGCACGGCCAAAGCACCGCCCACCGAGGCACCGCACGCCGGGAGCACCGCCCGCCGGAGCCCCGCATCGAGGCCGGCTGACGTCAGGTGTCCAGCGCGTGCACCACGTCGCCCACCACGACGACCGCGGGCGGGCGCAGGTCGGCGGTGAGCAGGTCGCCGGCCACCGCGCCGAGCGTCGACCGCAGCACCCGCTGGGCGCCTGTCGTGGCCTCCTGGACGATGGCGGCTGGCGTCTGCGGCGACCGGCCGTGTGCGATCAGAGTGGCCGTGATGGCGGCGAGGTTCTTCAACCCCATGAGGATCACCAGGGTGCCTCGCAACCCGGCGAGCGCCTCCCAGCGCACCAGCGAGGCCGGTGAGTCGGGCGCGACGTGCCCGGAGACCACGGTGAACTCGTGCGCCACCGCCCGGTGGGTGACCGGGATATTGGCGGCGGCGGGGGCGGCTATCGAGCTGGTCACTCCGGGGACCACGGTCACCGGTACGCCGGCCGCCGCGCACGCCAACAGCTCCTCGCCGCCCCGGCCGAAGACGTACGGGTCACCGCCCTTGAGCCGGACCACCAGGGCGCCGGACCGGGCACGGTCCACCAGGATCCGGTTGATCTCCTCCTGGGCCCGGGACGGTCCGTAGGGGATCTTCGAGGCATCCACCAGCTCGACGTCGGCGCGTAGCTCGTCCAGGAGCAGCCCGGGCACCAACCGGTCGGCGACCACCACGTCCGCCTCGGTCAGCAGCCGCCAACCCTTCACGGTGATCAGCTCGGGGTCGCCCGGACCCGCCCCGACTAGCGCCACCCGCCCGCCCGCGTCAGGAAGGGACCCTTCCACTACCGCAGGTGTTAGCAGGGGGCCCTTCCTTGCGCTCAGGAGGTCGCGGATGGCGTCCCGGACGGTCATCGCGCGGCGCGGGTCGCCGCCGCCGAGCACCGCCACGGTGACCGGGCCGTGCCGGGTCACCGCCGGGGTCCAGGCGGTGGCCGCCAGGCGGTCGTCGGCCCGGACGCAGAAGATCCGGCGCTCGGCGGCGACGGCGCTCACCGAGGCAGCCGCGACCGGGTCGTCGATGGCCACCTGGACCAGCCACGCCCCGTCCAGGTCAGCCGGCTCGAACCGGCGGGGCACCCAGCGCAGCCGGTTTGCGTCCGCCCGGGCGCGCAGCGCCGGGGTCAGCTCCGGTGCCACCAGCAGGACGTCCCCGCCGGCGTCCAGCAGCGCCGGGACACGTCGGGTGGCGACGGCGCCACCGCCCACCACGACCACCCGCCGCCCGTCGAGCCGCAGGCCGAGGGGGTACGGGTTGGTGCTCACGCCGCCTCCTCGCCCCGCCGGGCGGCGATGCCGGGCACCGCACCGCCGAGCCGGATCGTCCGCTCGCCGGGTCCGCTCACTTCTCCGCCACGCCCGCCGAGTCGAAGGTGGCCACCTCGTGCAGCACCCGAACCGCGCCGGTGACCACCGGCAGCGCCAGCAGCGCTCCGGTGCCCTCCCCGAGGCGCAGCCCCAGGTCGATCAGCGGGTCGAGGCCGAGGTGGCGCAGCGCCACCGTCGCGCCCGGCTCGGCCGAGCGGTGGCCGGCGACCATGGCGCTGACCGCGTCCGGGGCGAACGCGGCGGCGGCGAGGGCGGCGGAGACCGCGATCACCCCGTCCAGCAGCACCGGTGTGCGGCGCGCCGCGGCGCCCAGGATCAGCCCGGCCAGGGCGGCGTGCTCCAGGCCGCCGACGGCGGCCAGCACACCCAGCGGGTCGGCCGGGTCGGGCGCGTGCCGGGCCAGCGCGGCCCGCACCACGGCCACCTTGCGGGCGTACGTCGGGTCGTCGACCCCGGTTCCTCGGCCGGTGGCGTCGAGCGGGTCGGCGCCGGTGAAGGCGGCGATCAGCGCAGCGGCCGGCGTGGTGTTGCCGATGCCCATGTCGCCGGTGAGCAGGATGGCCGCCCCAGCGTCGATCAACTCGTCGGCGATCCGGATGCCGGTCTGCACCGCCGCCCTCGCCTCGTCCCGGGTGAGCGCGGCGGTCACCGCGAGATCCCGGGTGCCCCGGCGAACGCACGCGGCGACCAGCCGGGGCGTGGACGGGTCGAGGACGACCGGGCCGGATGCCTCAGCGGCCGGCTGAGCGGGCAGCGGCGTGGCCACGCCGACGTCGACCACGGTGACCGAGGCGCCCGCCTGCCGGGCGAAAGCGTTGACCACCGCACCGCCGGCCAGGAAGTTGCCGATCATCTGCCCGGTGACCTCCTGCGGCCACGGAGTCACCCCCTGGGCGTGCACCCCGTGGTCCCCCGCGAAGATCGCCACCGCGGCCGGCTCGGGCAGGGGCGGCGGGCAGGCACCGGCCAGGCCGGCGAGGCGTACTGACAGCTCCTCCAGCGCGCCCAGGGAGCCGGCCGGCTTGGTGAGCCGGCCGTGCAGCGCACGGGCGTCGGCCATCGCCGACTCGTCCGGCGGTTGGATCGCCGCGATCGTGGTCTCCAGCATCATGCCTCCATGGTCTCGCGCAGCACCTCGATGAACGCATCGGTGGTGGATCGGTCGCGCACCGCCACCCGCAGCCAGTCCGGGCCGAGCCCAGGGAACGTGTCACCCCGGCGTACCGCCCAGCCACGCTCGCGCAAAGTCGCCCGGACGCGGGTCGCTCCGGGCAGGTGCAGCAGCACGAACGCGCTGGCCGGGCGGCCGACGACGCGTACACCGGGCAGGTCGGCCAGGCGGGCGGTCAGGTGGTCGCGGTCGGCGGCGAGGTCGGCGGCGATCGCGCGTTCGGCCTGGACCGCGACGGGGGTGGCGCAGGCCGACGCGGCGGCCAGCGCCGGTGTGGAGACCGCCCAGAGCGGCTGGACGGCGGCCAGCCGGGACAGCAGCTCCGGTGCGCCGAGCAGGTAGCCGATGCGCAGGCCGGCCAGGCCCCAGGTCTTGGTGAGGCTGCGCAGCACGAGCAGCCCGGGCAGGTCGCGCCGCTCGGCCAGCGACTCCGGTTCGCCGGGTCGCCCGGGTACGGCGGTGGTGTCGGCGAACGCCTCGTCGACCACCAGGATCCGACCCGGTCGGGCCAGCGCGGCCAGGGTGCGCGCCGGGTGCAGCACCGAGGTCGGGTTCGTCGGGTTGCCGATCATCACCAGGTCGGCGTCGGCGGGCACCCGGTCCGGGTCGAGCCGGAAGTCGTCGGCGGCGTCCAGCAGCACCCGCTCCACCGGGTGCCCGGCGGCTCGCAGCGCCGCCTCCGGCTCGGTGAACTGGGGGTGCACCACGACCGGCCGGCGGACACCGCGCAGCGCCTGGGCGATCAGCACGAACCCCTCGGCGGCGCCGGCGGTGAGCAGTACCTCGTCCGGGTGACGCCGGTGCCGGGCGGCGACCGCGGCTCGGGCCGGTGCCGGGTCCGGATATCGGCCCAGGTCGCTGAGGGTGGCGGTGATCGGGTCGGCCAGCCAGTCCGGCAGCGGTGCCTGGCGGACGTTGACGGCGAGGTCGACCAGGCCGGCACCGACCTCCACGTCGCCGTGGTGTCCCAGGTCCGGCTCGGGAACTGCGGCCGGTCCGGTCCCGGCGACCGGTGCCACTCCGCTCGGCTGATCACGCATGTCCGCGATCCTGCCGGGAAGGTCGCCGATGGAACAGCTGATCTCCGCGTAAGCCGCGTCACCACCCGCCGGTTTATGAGTTCTTCTCATGTACGAATCGGAAATGTCATAACTTGGCCACGTGAGCAACCGACCCCTTGCTGCCGCTGGTCGACTCGTCCCTCTCCTCCGCGCCGGGCTGATCGCCGGCATCGTGATCGCCGCCGCCGCGTACCCGCTGGTCGCCCTCACCGGGCTCGGCGCGAAGGCCACCGCGCACGCCGTGGAGCAGAAGACCAGGCTGCTGACCACCGCCCTGCCCGCCGAGACCTCGTACCTCTACGCCCCGGACGGCAAGACCGTGCTGACCATGTTCTACGAGGAGTACCGGCAGTACACCAAGCTGTCGGACATGTCGCCGAACATCCAGCAGGCGATCGTCGCCGCCGAGGACTCCCGCTTCTACCAGCACCACGGCGTCGACCCGAAGGGCGTGGCCCGGGCCTTCGTGGCCAACACCCGCTCCAGCGGCGTCTCCCAGGGCGCCTCCACCCTGACCATGCAGTACGTCCGGATGGCCCTGCGGGACAGCGCGACCACCCCCAAGGAGGTCCAGGAGGCCACCCAGCAGACCAGCCTGCGCAAGGTCAAGGAGATGCGGATGGCGCTGGACCTGGAGAAGGAGATGAGCAAGGAGCAGATCCTGGAGCGCTACCTGAACTCGGCGTACTTCGGGCACCGGGCGTACGGCATCTACGCGGCCAGCGAGATCTTCTTCTCCAAGACCCCGAAGGACCTCACCCCCGTCGAGGCGGCCACCCTCGCCGGGCTGGTCAAGTCGCCGTCGGAGTACGACCCGGCCGACTCCGACCAGAAGGAGGCCACCGGGCGGCGCAACTACGTCCTGGACCGGATGAGCCAACTCGGCTACCTCTCCCCCGACTCGGCCGCCGCCGCGAAGACCGAACCGATCCGGCTGAAGCTGACCAGCCCGCCGAACGACTGCGCCGCGGTGTCGGAGAAGTACAACAGTTGGGGCTTCGCCTGCGACTACCTGAAGAACTGGTGGAGCGCGCAGCCCGCGTTCGGGGCGAACCGGCTGGAACGGATGGACAAGCTGCGCCGAGGCGGCTACCGGATCGTGCTCAGCATCGACCCGAAGATCCAGGAGGCGGCGGAGAAGAACGTCGGCAGCAAGGAGAGCACCGGCAGCCCGTTCGCCAACGGCATCGTCGTCTCCGAGCCCGGCACCGGACGGGTCAAGGCGATGGCGGTGAACCGGGCGTACTCGCTGGACCTGAGCGAGAATCCGCTGAGCTCCAACCCGGAGGCCGGGCCGAAAGTGAAGGCGAACTATCCGAACACGGTGGCACCCCTGCTCGGCGGCGGTGACCTGCCGGGCTACCAGGCGGGATCGACGTTCAAGATGTTCCCGATGCTGGCCGCGCTCAACGACGGGATGCCGCTGTCCACCGAGATCAACTCTCCGTACCGCTACCAGTCGCGGGTCTACGACGGCTGGGCCCCATCCAACGCCAGCGGCGCCATGACCGGCCGGCAGACCATGTGGTCCGGGTTCGGCAAGTCGGTGAACACGTTCTTCGTGCAGCTGGAGGAGAAGATCGGGGCGGAGAAGGGGGTCCGCCTCGCCGAGCAGCTCGGGCTTCGCTGGCGGACCGACGTGGACCGGGACCACGCCTCCCCTACCAAGGCGAACAAATGGGGTGCGTTCACCCTGGGTGTCTCCGACGCCACCCCGCTGGAGATGGCGAACGCGTACGCCGCCATCGCCGCCGACGGCCGGTACTGCGAGGCGATCCCGGTGCAGGCGATCATGAACCGGGACGGCACGCCGACCACGTACGCCACCGCCAGCGGCATCCACCGCGAGGTCGCCAAGCCGCGCTGCCGGCAGGTGGTCAGCGCGGACGCCGCCCGGGCGGCCACCGACGCCGCCCGCTGCCCGACCGGGGACACCCCGGCACGCGGGGGCTGCGGCGGCTGGTCCACCGCCGACAGCGTCCGGGGTACGGTCGGGCGCCCCGTGGCCGGCAAGACCGGTACCACCGACAGCACCCGGTCCGCCTGGTTCGTCGGCTACACCCCGGAGTTGGCCGCGGCGAGCTTCATCTCCGACCCGGACAACCCGTTCAACGCGGTGGGCGACGGGCAGTCCCAGATCCCGATCGCGGCGGTCGCGGAGACCCTGCGCGACGGACTGAAGGGCCAACCGACCCGCCAGTTCACCGCGCCCTCGGACGCCATCGTCGGGTGACCGGCACGGGTCAGCGCAGGTCGGCGGCGACGAACGACCAGAGTTCGAGGTCCACCCGGCCGCCGCGGACGAACCCGGCGTTGCGTAGCAGGCCCTCGTAACTGAAGCCGGCCTTCTCGGCGACGCGGCGGGAGGCCAGGTTGCCGGGGGCCACGCGCAGCTCGACCCGCTGGAAGCCGTGCTCCAGGATCAGCGCGATGGCCACCGCGTCCACGGCCTCGGCCGCCAGGCCGAACCCGCGCGCGTGCGGCGCCATCGCGTAGGAGATCTCGGTGGCCCGGGCGCCCCAGTCGGTGCGCCGGGTCCACAGCGAGCCCACCACCTGGCCGTCCTCCCGGCGGAGCACCGCCCAGTGGTCCCCGTCGCCGCTGTCGCGCCGCTGCCGTGCCAGGTCGGTGCACCATGCGTGCCCGTCGATCGGGCCGGAGTCGTCGGCCAGCGGCAGCCAGCGCCGGGTCAGCTTGTCGGCGAAGATCTCCCCGACCGCCGCCGCGTCGGCCGCGGTGTGCCGCCGCACCTCGGTGCGCGGGGTGGAGACGGTCAGCGCCGGGAAGCGGCGCACCGCCACCTGACCGATCACGCCGGCA
This sequence comes from Micromonospora sp. NPDC005206, assembly GCF_040608175.1. Classification (NCBI taxonomy): domain Bacteria; kingdom Bacillati; phylum Actinomycetota; class Actinomycetes; order Micromonosporales; family Micromonosporaceae; genus Micromonospora; species Micromonospora sp. NPDC005206. Next base: position 344,530 of record NZ_JBEXHU010000005.1, on the reverse strand, counting down.
CCCCGCCGGGTTCCACGGGCACCGCCTCGGCCGCCGGGTCGGCTGCCGCCGCCGCGACCAGCCGGGCGGCGGTCGCCGGGTGGCCGGCCCAGTGCAGGGTGAGCTGCGAGGCGTGCACGTTGCGCCAGACGAAGCCCTCCGGCGTGCCGCCGTCCCAGCTCCACGCCGGGCGTTGACCGGATCGCGGGGTGAGCACCGCCCGGTGCTCCTTGTGCCCGACCAGCACCGTGCCGCTCGCGGCGACCACGCTGTCGGTCTGGGCGGTGGCCTCGCGGTAGCCCACCACCAGGCCGTCCCGGCTGACGCCGACCGCGTCCAACACCCCGCACATCGGCAGGCCGTCCAGCTCCCGGGCCAGCCAGAGCAGGCCGGTGCCCTCGGCGACCACCGGACGCCCGGTGCGCGCCAGCTCGGCCACGGCGATGCAGAGCCGCCGGTTGGCGGACAGCTGCTCGGCGTACGCCTCGGGCAGCGCGCCGCCGACGACCAGCGCACGGGTGCCGGCCGGCAGCGCCTCGTCGCGCAGCGGATCGAGCGTGACCACCTCGGCGCCGGCGGCCCGCAGCAGCTCGGCGGTCTCCGGATGGCTGAAGCTGCTGCCCGGCCCGCCGGCGAGCGCCACCAGCGGGCGGTCCGCCGGGACCGTCACCGGACCGAGCGCCTCCTCCGGCGACCACGCCGAGGCGGGCAGCGGCGGAGCGGAGCGGGCCAGCCCGAGCAGCCGTTCCAGGTCGACCGTGGCGGCGACGGCCTCGCCCAGCCGGCGGACCGCGCGGGCGGCGTCGGCGGACCCGCCGACCACCGGAACCACGCCGTGCCGGCGCGACGGCAGCACCGCCGGCAGGTCCTGCCGGCGCAACGCGCCGTAGACCGGCACGTTCACGTCATCCAGCGCCTCGCGCAGCATCCCCTCGTGCCGCGAGGACGCCACCCGGTTGAGGATCACCCCGCCGAGCCAGAGCTGCTCGTCGTACGAGCGGAAACCGTGCACCAGGGCGGCCACCGACTGACCCATCGCGGCCACGTCGACCACGAGCACCACGGGGCTGCGCAGCGCGGCGGCCGCGGCGGCGGTGGACTCCTGTTCCGGGCGGCCGCCGACCGAGTCGTACAGGCCCATGCTGCCCTGCACCACGGCGAGCCCCGCGCCCTCGGCGCCGTGCGCGACCAGCGGAGCGAGCCGGTCGACGCCGACCAGCCGGGGATCGATCGACCGGCCCGGCCGACCGGAGGCGAGACCGAGGTAGGCGGCGTCGACGTGATCCGGGCCGAGCTTGAACCCGGCGACGTCGACACCCCGCTCGGCGAGGGCGGCGAGCAGCCCGATAGCCAGCGCGTTCTTGCCGTGCCCGGAGGACGGCGCGCTGAGCACCAGGCGCGGCACGACGGTCATCATCGACTCCTCGCGGGGGCGGCGGGTACGCGACGGCGGACCGGTTGGACCGATCCGTCCGCGTGACGATACCCGCCCCGCCCGACACGCGAGCACCGCCGATCGGGGCCGGTTGGGCCGTCGCGGCCCGGTCCAGGTCAGTGGCGTCGGTCATACGGGTAGCCTCGTTGCCGTGTACCGGTTCCTGCTGAGCCCACGCTGGCTGGGCGCTCTCGCCCTGACCCTGGTCGCCGCCGCGGTCATGGTCCTGCTCGGCAACTGGCAGCTGGACCGCTACCGGGGGCGCACCGAGGTCAACGAGCGGATCGACGCCGGCCTGCGGATGGCCCCGGCTCCGCTGGCCGAGGCGCTGCGCGCTCCCGCCGGCGGCCCGGGAACGGTCGGCCCGGCCCCCGCCGAGGACAAGGTGTGGACCCGGGTCACCGTCAGCGGCCGGTACGACCCGACGAACACCGTCCTGGTCCGTGGCCGGACGGTGGACAGCCGGGTCGGCTTCGAGGTGCTCACCCCGCTGGTGCTCGCCGACGGCACGGCGCTGCTGGTGGACCGGGGTTGGGTCCCGCCGGCGCCGGGTGGGGCGATGGCCCAGCCGACGGTGCCCGCCGCGCCGACCGGTGACGTGAAGGTGGTCGGCCGGGTGCACGAGACCGAGAGCGGCGCCGGCGCGGTGAACCGCCGCGACGGACGGCTGGAGACCCGACGGGTCGGGGTGTCCCGGCTGGCCCGCGAACTGCCCTACCCGGTGTACGGCGCCTACCTGCTGCTGGACGAGCAGACTCCGGCGGCCGACCCGGTGTTCAAGGCGGTGCCGGTCGGGCACACCAACAACTGGCAGAACTTCGGCTACGTCGTGCAGTGGTGGCTCTTCGCCGTGATGGCCCTGTTCGGCTACGGCTGGGTGGCCCGCCGGGAGGCCCGCCGGGCCGCCGGCATCGGCACCACGTCAGCCCCGTTGGACCGGGCCGCCGAGCCGACGCCGAGCGCGTCCGCCTGACCGCCTGACCTCGGCCGGTGCGGCCGGTCAGCCGGTGGGACGGCCGGCGTGGATGGCGCGGACCGCGTCGATGGTGTCCGCCTCGGCGGCGGACTTGTCGTCGCGATACCGCACCACGCGGGCGAACCGCAGCGCCATCCCGCCCGGATAGCGCGAACTCGTCTGCACCCCGTCGAAGGCGATCTCCACCACCTGCTCAGGGCGGACCCGGACCACCCAGTCGCCGCGCTCCACCGCGAGGTCGAGGAAGCGCTCGGTCTGCCAGCGCAGCAGCTCGTCGGTGAGCCCCTTGAACGTCTTGCCGAGCATCACGAAGTCGCCGGTGCGCGGGTCCCGCGCGCCGAGGTGCAGGTTGGACAACCAACCCTGCCGCCGGCCGCTGCCCCACTCGACGGCGAGCACCACCAGGTCGAGGGTGTGCCGGGGTTTGACCTTGACCCAGGCCGCGCCGCGCCGACCGGCGTCGTAGGGCGCGTCCGGCGCCTTGACCACCACGCCCTCCTGGCCGGCGTCGATGGCGGCGGCGAACGCCGCACCCGCCTGCTCCGGGTTGTCAACCTCCAGCCGCCCGACCAGCAGCGACGCGTCCACCGCGCCGGCGAGCGCCGCCCACCGCTCCCGGCCGGGCAGGTCGATCAGATCCTGGCCGTCGAGGTGCAGCAGGTCGAAGAAGTACGGCGTCAGCACGGTCTCGCCGGCGCTGGCGGCGGCCGCGAGCACCGCCGGGGCGACCGGTGTGCGCCCCGTGGTGCTGGGTGTGGTGCGCCGGGCGGCCCGGCTGGACGTCTGCTGGAACGGCAGGGGGCGGCCGGTCTCGTCCAGGCCGATCGCCTCGCCGTCGAGCACCAACTCCCGGCCGGGCAGGGCGCGGACCGCAGCGACCACCTCGGGCACCCGGGTGGTGATCTCGTCGAGGCTGCGGGTGAAGACGGCGATGTCGGCGCCGGAGCGGTGCACCTGGATGCGGATGCCGTCGAGCTTCACGTCGACCACCGCCGGCGCGCCGGTCGCGGCCAGCGCCTCATCGACCGAGGGGGCGCTCTGGGCGAGCATCGGCGCCAGCGGACGGCCGACCCGCAGGCCGAACCCGGCCAGCTCGGCGGCGCCTCCGGCCATGGCGGCCACCGCCACCGCGCGCAGGTCACCGGCGAGCAGCAGGGCTCGACGGACCACCGCCACCGGCACCTCGGCCGCCCGGGCCACCGCGTCGGCGAGCAGCCCGGCCTGGGCGCCCTGCCGCAGCTCACCGCTGAACAGGTTGGTGAGCAGCCGCTGCTCCTCGGCCGTCGCCGCCGCGTAGAGGGCCCCGAGCAGCGCACGGCGTCGTGCCTGCGAGCCCGCGCCGTGCACCGCGGCGATCTGCTCGATGGCCGCGTCGACGGCGGCCACGGTCAACGTCGGCTCGGCGGCCGGCGGCGGCAGGTCACGCTGGCTCGCATAACCCACGCCGGTCTGCCGCTGACGCAGCTCACCGGCGAGATAGCCGGCGCCGGGCTCCACCTCGGCCGGGTCGAGACGGCGCAGCGCGTCGGCGAGCAACTCCACCTTGGCGCGCCGGCCGCTGGTGGCGCCGACGGCGGCGGACGTGGCTGCCAGGTCGAGGAACCGCACGAGCCTCATCCTGCCAGTCGCCCCCGACACCGCCCGGGCATTGCCATGCCCGGGCGGTGTCGGCAGGGTGCCGCCGCCCACGTGGACGGCGGATCAGGCGGAGACGGGTTCCTCGATGCGCAGCCCCCGGGCGCGGACCTCGCCGGCGACCCGGGAGAGCACCGAGTCGAGGGCGACCAGGGCGGTGGAGAGCTCACCGAGCTGTTCTTTGAGCGTGTCCTCGGACCACGCGGAGACGTCGACGTCCCCCAGCGCGCTGACAGCGGCCCCCAACCGGGCCATCACCTCGTTCGTACTCATGTTCGAAAGGCTATAACAGCCCCGCGCCCGACACACCGCAAACTCCCAGATCAGACCGGAAGTTACGGTTCCGACACCTAACTCCCGTTCGTGCCCGCCGCGGCCACCTTGCCCAACAGCAGCGCCTCGGCCAGGCAGACCCGGGCGAACTCCCCGAGGTGCAGGCTCTCGTTCGGGCCGTGCGCGCGGGCGTGCGGGTCCTCCACACCGGTGACCAGGATCGCCGCCTTGGGGAACATCTCCTGGAAGGTGGCGATGAACGGGATCGACCCGCCGACGCCGATGTCCACCGGATCGGTGCCGTCCCAGGCCTCCCGGAACGCCGAGCGGGCGGCGTCGAACATCGGCCCGGACGCGTCGATCACGCAGGGGTCGCCGTCGTGCTCGAAGGAGACCGTCACCTGCGCGCCCCACGGCGCGTGCTTCTCCTGGTGCGCGCGCACCGCCGCGTACGCCCGCTTGGGGTCGTCGCCCGGGGCGAGGCGGATGCTCAGCTTCGCCTTCGCAGACGGGACCAGGGCGTTCGGCGCCTCGCCGGTGGACGGCGCGTCGATGCCGAGCACCGCCAGCGCGGGCTTGGTCCAGAGCCGGTCGGTGATCCGGCCGCTGCCGATGAACTGCACGCCCTCGGCCAGCCCGGCCTCGCCCCGGATCCGGTCCTCCGGGTAGTCGACGGTGGCGCCCTCGCGGCCGATGAGCCCGTCCACCGCCACGTCACCGGCGTCGTCGTGCAGGGTGGCCAGCAGCCGGACCAGCGCGGTGAGCGCGTCCGGGACGGCACCGCCGAACATGCCGCTGTGCACCGCGTGGTCCAGCGTGCGGACCTCGACGAAGCAGTTGACGATGCCGCGCAGCGAGGTGGTCAGCGCCGGTACGCCGATGTCCCAGTTGCCGGAGTCGGCGATCACGATGACGTCCGAGGCGATCTCGTCGCGGTGCTCGTCCAGCAACCGCTCCAGCGAGTCGGAGCCGTACTCCTCCTCGCCCTCGATGAAGAGGACCACGCCGACCGGCAGCGCGTCACCGTACGCGCGCAGCGCCGCGATGTGCGCCATGATACCGGCCTTGTCGTCGGCCGCGCCGCGACCGTAGAGCCGGCCGTCCCGCTCGACCGGTTCGAACGGGTCGGACTCCCACAGCGACCGGTCGCCGACCGGCTGCACGTCGTGGTGGGCGTAGAGCAGCACGGTGGGCGCACCGGCCGGGGCGGCACGGCGGCCGATCACCGCGGGCTGCCCGCCGGAACGCACGATGTCGACGTCCAGGCCACACCCGCGCAGCAGTTCGGCGACCGCCTCGGCGGAGCGCTCCACGTGTGAGTGGTCGAAGCCCTCGAAGGCGATGCCGGGGATGCGGACGAGTCGTTCCAGGTCGGCCCGGACACCGGGCATCTCCCGCTCGACGGCGGCCCGCACCTGGGACTCGGACATGATCGGTGTGGTCATGACCGGCATCGTATGCCGGCCTTACCCGGGCGTGCCGGCCGAGCCCGTACTGTCACCGGCTCCCGGGCCGGCACCCGCCGTCGCGCCGGGCGCGGTCCGGCCCGCGCGGTGCGCGCGGCCGGCGGCCTCGGTGGCGGCGTCCATCCAGGAACGGGCCCGGCCCGCGGTGCCGCCCACCCACTCACCGACGTCGCTGGCGCCGTCGCCGAGCCGACGCAGCAGCCCGACCAGCGGGTCGGTGGACCGGCTGAACTCCTCCCGGTACGACTCGGCCGCCGCCTTGATCTCCTCCGAGACGCTGGTCGAGCCGTCGTCGTCGCGGCGCGGGTAGTCCCCGGCCAGCACCCGCCCGTACGCCCCGGAGTCGATCCACTGCCGCAGCTGGGCGGCGCGCGCCACCGGCACCGGGTGCGTGCTCCACGCGGTCATCCGGATCTTGTGCAGGCTGTCCCGCAGGTCGCCGCCACCGGCGTACTCGGCCGCCTGCTCCAGGAAGGCGGTGGTGTCGATCTGGGACAGGTCGCCGCCACCGGCGAGCTTCATCAGCAGCCGCAGGGCGGCCGCCGGGTCCTGCCCGGCGAGCAGACCGGCCCGGTCGGCGGAGAGCTCCGCCTTGCGCCACCACTCCAGCATCGCCGCGATGATCGCGCGCAGCGCGAACGCGCCGACCGGCAACCAGCTCAGGTTTGCCGCCCAGCGGGTGAGGATCATGAGCATCGTCTTGTAGACGGCGTGCCCGCTGCCGACGTGCCCCAGCTCGTGGCCGAGCAGGCAACGCAGCTCGTCCTCGTCGAGCTCCTGCACGCAGGCGGAGTTCAGCACGATGAACGGCCGGTCCAGGCCGACCGCCTCGGCGCCCAGCCAGGGCGACTGCGTCACGTACAGCTCAGGCAGCTCGGCGACGTCGAGCGCCGCGGCGGCCTCGGTGTAGCGCTGCCAGACCGCCGGGTACTGCCGGTGGTCGACCCGGATGCCCGAGGCCAGCACGGAGAGCCGGAAGCCGCGCTCGTTCCACATGCCGAAGAACGCCCGCACCACGTCGTCGAAACCCCGCAGCTCACGCAGCGCGACCAGGGCGCCCCGGTCGGCCGGGTGCTCCCAGGCCCGCGAGCTGATGCCGGTGAGGGTGATGCGGCGCCGCGCGGGCGAATCCGCTGCCGACATGATGAGTCCCCCGTTCGCCGCGCCCTGAGCCTTCTCGGATCGTGCCGTGGCCGATGGCAGCCTCCTCGCATCGTGCCGCAGCCGGTGGCACACGTCCATGCCCCGCTCAGCGGATGCGCACGTAGTACCGGTCCGCGTCGTGCGGCAACCTCGGCGCGCCGTCGACCACCAGGTCGACCCCGGTTGCCGTGTGGTCGGCGACGAAGTGCGCACGTTCCCCGTCGTGCCAGCGACGCAGCTCGGGCAGGATCTCCGGCCCGTCGCGCTCGACCGCGCGGGCCAGCCGCAACGAGGCGGGCGCGGTGACGAAGGCGGCCAGGGTCACCTCCGGCCGGACAACCGCGCGTGCCGCGCTGACCCCCTCCAGGATCAGCACCGGCGCGACCGGCACCGGGACCGGGCGGGGCAGGAAGCATCGCCGCACCCAGCTGTAACGCCGGTAGGAGCCGGGCCGCCCCGCACGCAGCGGATCCAGCACCCACTCATCGAGCCGGGGCCAGAAGGTGAGTTGGTCGTCCCAGCCGTCGAGCAGGTCGTCGGTGTGCACCACCGGCGGCCGGGCACCGCCGGGAAGCGCCGCCAGGGCGTCCGCGAGGTGCACGGCGAACCGGCTCTTGCCCGCGCCGCTCGGCCCGTCGACCGCGACCAGCCGGGTCCGCCCCAACCGCGCCGGGCCCGCGACAACCCGGCGCGCCAGCATGGAGTACGCCTCGACGACCGCCACCGGCAGCACCCCGTCCACGCCGCTCCCCGTCACCCCGCTCCCAGTCACCCCGCCAAGTCCACACGATCGACTTGCGATCACGGAAACCGGGGTATCCCACCGACAGGGACACCACGACTTCAAGGAAGCCGAGTCGATCGTGCCTGATCGAGGTGGCCGCAACTCGTCCGGCTGACCGCCACGACCGGGCACCGTCACGTCCGAGGGATTTGGGGCGACGACGGGTGATGCGCGGCCCGTTCGCCGCCCGACGCGCACCCGAATCGGCATGATCGGGTGGTGCTCCGAGACGTGATGAGCCCCGGCATCGACGCCCTGCTCGAACAGGCGCGCGCCGGGCTGCACCGACTGACTCCGCAGCAGACCGTCGAGGCGGTCCGCTGCGGCGCGCTGCTGGTCGACACCCGTACCGAGATGCAGCGCCGCGACCAGGGCGACCTGCCCGGGGCGGTCGTCATCGACCGGACGGTGCTGGAGTGGCGACTCGATCCGGCCAGCGAATGGCGGATTCCGGAGGCCACCGGCTACGACCGGGAAATCGTGCTGGTGTGCCGGGAGGGCTACAGCTCCAGCCTGGCCGCCGCCAGCCTGCAGACGCTCGGGCTGCGCCGGGCCACCGACATGATCGGCGGCGTCGACGCGTGGCTCACCGCCGGCCTTCCCACCACCGACCGCCCCGCCGACGTCCGGCACTGACGCCGACGCCGGTCCGGGGACGCGGTGGCCGAACGGGCGGCGTCGCCGGTCCGGGGACGCGGTGGCCGAACGGGCGGCGTCGCCGGTCCGGGGACGCGGTGGCCGAACGGGCGGCGTCGCCGGTCCGGGGAGCGGTGACCGAGCCGGCGGCGTCGCCGGTCAGGCCGGTGGCGGACCGGGTGGGATGAAGGGCAGGCCGGCGGGCGGGCCGGTCTCGATGAGGCGCCAGAGGGCGTCGGTGTCCAGATGTTCCTCCACCAGGTCGCCGAGCAGGTCGAGCGAGCGTTCCCGGGCGGCCGCGAAGCTGGTGTCGAGTGCGACCCGGAACCCGGTGCGCCCGGCCATCCGGGCCGCCTCGGTGAGGAAGCGGCGGCGGAAGCCGTCCGACTCGAACGCCCCATGCCAGTGCGTGCCGTGCACCACGCCGAGCACCGCGCCCTCGCCGGCACCGTCGCTCCCGGTCAGCAGCGGGGCCAGGGTCGGATCGGTGTGCGAGACGTACCCGTGGTGGATCTCGTAGCCGTGGACCGGCAGGTCGCCGTGGGCGGTGCCCACCGACTGCCGGACGGTCTTGCGCGGATCGAAGGTGATCTCGATGGGCAGCAGGCCGAGGCCTGGCACGCTGCCCTGGCGGCTCTCCACCGGATCGTGGATCGCGCGCCCGAGCATCTGGAAGCCGCCGCAGAGACCCAGCAGTGGCTTGCCGGCCGCCGCGTGGGCCAGGACCGCGTCGGCGAGGCCGGTCTCGCGTAGCCAGGCGAGGTCCGCCACGGTCGACTTGGACCCGGGCAGGACGACCAGGTCGGCGGCGGCCAGCTCGGCTGGTTCGACGGTGAGGCGTACGCGGACGCCCGGCTCGGTGGCCAGCGCCTCCACGTCGGTGGCGTTGCTGATCCGGGGCAGCCGGACGACGGCCACGTCCAGCCACTCGGTGCCGTGCGGGGCGGCCGGGCGGCCGAGCACCCGACCGTAGGCGAGCGAGTCCTCGGCGTCGAGCCAGAGGTCGAGTGCCCAGGGCAGCACCCCGTACGTGGGGCGGCCGGTGACGTGGCGCAGCATGTCCAGCCCCGGCTGGAGCAGGCCGAGGTCGCCCCGGAACTTGTTGATCACGAAGCCGGCGATCAGCGCCTGGTCGGCCGGGTCGAGCAGGGCCACGGTGCCGAACATCGAGGCGAAGACGCCGCCCCGGTCGATGTCGCCGACCACGATGGTGGGCAGGTTGGCGTGCCGGGCCAACCCCATGTTGACGTAGTCCCCGGCCCGCAGGTTGATCTCGGCGGGGCTGCCGGCGCCCTCGCAGATCACCACGTCGTACGCGGCCCGCAGCTCGGCCAGCGCCGCGTACGCGGTCTCGGCGAGCCGGGGACGCAGGTGCCGGAAGGTGCCGGCGGTGATCGTGTCGACCGCCTCGCCGAGCAGCACGACCTGGCTGGCCAGGTCACTGCCCGGCTTGAGCAGCACCGGGTTGAAGCGCAGGTCGGGGGCGATGCCGCAGGCGGCGGCCTGCATGGCCTGGGCCCGGCCGATCTCGCCGCCACGCCCGTCCGGCCCGACCACCACCGCCGAGTTGTTCGACATGTTCTGCGCCTTGAACGGCGCCACCTTCACGCCTTGCCGGTGCAGCCAGCGGCAGATGCCGGCGGTCAGCACACTCTTGCCGGCGTCGGACGTGGTGCCGGCGACCAGCAGCCCGCCGCTCACCGCCCGCTCCCCCGCCCTGACACGACGGCTCGCGGCCCGCGCCGGGCACCAGCACCGGCCAGCCCGCGTCGCCCGACGGCGGCGCTCCACCCGCGTCGCCCGACGGCGGCGGCCAGACGCCCGACGGTCAACGGGTACGCGGCGGCCAGCCCGAGGGCGGCCAGGCCGACCGCGCCGGAGATCCGGGCAGCCCGCCTGAGGTGCCGCGCCTCGGGGCGGGGACCGTCGCCCAGGAAGGGGCGCACCTCGGAGCGCCCGAAGTAGACGTTGCGGCCGCCGAGGCGGACCCCCAGCGCGCCGGCCATCGCCGCCTCGCACTGACCGGCGTTGGGGCTCGGGTGGTCGTTGCGGTCGCGCCGCCACACCCGCCATGCGCGTTCCCGGTCGCCGTTCGCGACCGGCGCGACGGCGATGGTGAGCAGCCCGGTCAGCCGGGACGGCACCAGGTTGAGCAGGTCGTCGAGCCGGGCGGCGGGGGTGCCGAACCGCGCGTAGCGCGCCGACCGGTGCCCGACCATCGCGTCGAGGGTGTTGGCCGCGCGGTAGCCCAGCAGCCCGGGCAGGCCGGCGACCGCGCCCCAGACCAGAGGGGCGACCACCGCGTCGGAGGTGTTCTCCGCGACCGACTCGACGGTGGCCCGGGCCAGTTCCGACTCGCCCAGAGTCGACGGGTCCCGACCGCAGAGGTGACCGAGGCGTCGCCGGGCGGCGGGCAGGTCGCCGTCGCGCAGCGCCCCACCCATGGTGGTGGCCTCGTGCCGCAGGGTGCGACCGCCCAGCACGGTCCAGGTGCCGGCGGCGACGAGCACCGCCCGGGTCACCGGCCGGTGCCGGGTGGCTGCCGCAGCGGCCGCCCCGAGCAGCACCGGCCCACCAACGGCCAGCGCGGTGAACACCGCCCCGGCCGTCCGGTCCGGTCGGTAGAGCCGCCGCTCCAGCGCGCCGGCGACCTGCCCGAAGCCGGCCACCGGGTGCCACCGGCGTGGGTCGCCGAGCAGCCTGTCCAGCGCGTACCCGGCCAGCAGCCCCACCGCGTTCGCCACCGGCGCTGTCCGTCGCACGCGCACCACCTCCGGCCGGCCAGCCTAGACGAGCGTCCCGTGAACCAACCTGGCCCGGCACGCCCCGGCCCACCCCGTCCAGGCTGCTCGCCGCGCCGGGCAGCGGGGCGGTGGCAGGTGCGGCAGAGGCCGGAAGCAGGGCGGCGCTGGGTGTGGAGGGACGGGCCAGGGGCGTCACGCGGGGTGACGACGCCGGTCGCGTCGCCACCCCGCCCCCGTTCGTGACATGTCGCGGAGCACCCGCCGGGAGCGGGTGGTGGGCGCGGAGGTCGCGGCACCGGTGCTGCCCGCACACCGCTCGCGCCGCCGCCTGGCCGCCACCCCGGCCGTCGTCCACGACAGCCGGGATGGCCGAGCCGAGGGGTCAGACCGGTTGCGGGACCCGCCCCCGGCCACGCCGTCCCCGGCCGGACGGCGTGGGCTCCGGCCGGCCCTCGTCCGGCACCGGCCCCAACTCGTCGTCCGGCCGGTCGTCGTCCGGCCGGTCGTCGTCCGACTGGTCGTCGTCAGCCCCGAGAGGGAACGCCAACTCGTCGTCGTCGAGCCCAGCCGGGCCGTCGGTGTCGCCGCCCTGCGCGCCGCCGACGCTGAGGGAAGCGTCGTCGACCGGGCCGGCCGCGCTGAACGGGCCGGGACGCAGCGCGCCGAAGTCGGACAGCTCGAAGTCGTCGTCGAGCGGGCGGTCGTCGGGCAGGACGGGCGTCTGCCCGGCCGGGACCGGCTCGGTGGGCTCGCCGTGCACCCGGCTCTCCGCCTCCGCGTCCTCCGTCGTGCTGGTGGTCATGCTCGGGCGGTTGCGCAGGAACCGCGCCCGACCCCGGGACAGGTCGTGGCCGACGGCGACGGCCTCCAGCTCGTAAAGGGTGCGGTGGTTGCCGGCGTCGTCGGTCCAGTCGCGGGTGTAGAGCCGGCCGCAGACCACCACCGGGTCGCCGACCATCACCGAGGCGGCCACCCCCTCGGCGAGCTTGCGCCAACAGTTGACGCGGACCCGGAGCGAGTTCCCGTCGACCCAGCGGCCGCTGTCCCGGTCGAGCCGGCGGGCGGTGGAGGCGACCTTGAAGTTGGCCACCAGGGTGTTGCTCTGGGTGGTACGCCGCCACTCGGGCGTGGTCAGCACATTGCCGACAATTGTCACGTAGGTGTCGAACATCGTCCCTCCAGGGGGATCGGGGGCCTGCCAGCGCGAGTCGACTCGACACCGAGCCTCGACGCGGCGGACGGTCCTCGCCAGCACCCCACCCCCGACCTGTGGACAACGACGCCACCTGTGGACAACGCCCTGATCAGGCCCGGATGTGGTACGGCCGACCCACCCGGACGGGCGTCAGCGGTTTCCGGGTCCGACCAACCTGGGTATGGACTTGATCAAGCACCACCGACAGCTCCACGTCGACGAGAGGTCAGCGCCATGATGATCACCACGATCGGCTCCGCAACCGCTTGCGAGGCGCGGCGATGAGCGCCGTGACGAACCCGGCCACCGTGGCCGAGTGCCTGCGGGTGGGCGCCGGGTTCTCGCAGGGCGACCGCGCCTGGATCGCCGAGCAGTTCGCCACCCTCGACGCCCGGCTGGCCGGCTTCCACGCCGACGCCACCGAGCTGGAGGTGTCGGTGAAGGACCGCGAGGCGCGGGGGCAGAAGGTCACCCTGGAGTGCTGGATCGCCGGCCGGCAGAAGATCGTCACCACCTCCGGCGAGGAGGACCTGCACGCCGCGCTCAACGACGTCCGCGACGACCTGCGCCGGCGGCTCAACGACGCCAAGACCCGCCAGGAGCCTCGGCACAACAAGCACCTGCGCGACATCAGCCAGCCGCGGGATCAGGTCGACCCGGCCGAGGAGCCCGAGGCGCTGCCCGCCGGCGACCCGAGCCGCGCCGACGCGGAAACCGTCTGACGCGTACTCCCGCATGCCCCGGCCGGCCGGCTGGCACGGCCGGTCGGGGCGGCCGGATCCCGGGGACTACCGCCGGGTAGCTTGGCGGCGTAGCGTCGCGAACGTGGAACCGGACGTGTTGGGGCCGCCGTACGAGCGGCAGACGATCGACCTGGGCACCGACGACGAGGGCGCGGTCGTCGCGACCCTGGTCCGGCGGCGGGCCGAGCGCCCCACCGGGCGGGCCGTGCTCTACGTGCACGGCTTCGTCGACTACTTCTTCCAGACCCACCTGGCCGACTTCTTCGCCGAGCGGGGCTGGGACTTCTACGCCCTCGACCTGCGCAAGTACGGTCGCAGCCTGCTCCCGCACCAGACCCCGAACTTCTGCCAGGACATCAGCGACTACTTCCCTGAGCTGGACGCCGCCGCCGAGATCATCCGCACCGACGACGAGCACGACACCCTGCTGGCGATGGGCCACTCCACCGGCGGCCTGATCACCTCGCTCTGGGCGGACGCCCGCCGCGACGCCGGCACCGTCGACGGCCTGGTGCTCAACAGCCCCTTCTTCGACCTGAACGCCCCCTGGGCGGTGCGCAGACCCCTCGCGGCTGCCGTCTCCCGGCTGGGCCGCCGGGCGCCGCACCGCATCGTGCCGTTCGGGCTGGGCACGGTGTACGGCGAGAGCCTCCACACCGACCACCGGGGCGAGTGGACCTACGACCTGGCGTGGAAGCCGCTGGCCGGGTTCCCGGTCCGGGCCGGCTGGCTGAACGCGATCCGCACCGGCCAACGCCGGCTGCGCGCCGGGCTGGACATCCAGGTGCCGGTGCTGCTGGCCTGCTCGACCCGCTCGTTCCGGGGCACCAAGTGGCACGACAGCGCCACGCTGGCCGACGCCGTGCTGGACGTGGAGCACATGGTGCGGTATGCGCCCCGCCTCGGCCGGCACGTCACCCTGGCCCGCTTCGACGGCGGGCTGCACGACCTCACGCTCTCCGGCCCCGCCGTACGCCGAAAGGTCTTCGACGAGGTCGGCCGGTGGGCCGAGACGTTCCTCGCCGCTGGCCCCACCGCCCCGGCCGACGACGTGGCGACCGACGACGCTGCCCAGCTGCCGGAAAGCCGGCGTCCCGCGTCCGATCCGGCAGGTGCGGCGACGGCGGGCGGCTGACCCGGCCGGGCCACGGCTCGCCGCGCCACCCGCCGAGTGGCGTGTCTCAGTCGCCGGGTGTCGCCGGAAGAACGGCCCGGATCCGGTCGAAGGTCGCCACCGGGTGAGCGCCGACGCCGGGCAGCACCAGGCCCAGGCAGTACAGCGACACCTCCCCGACCGGGTCCGCCTGCACAATGAAGACCGGCGCCCCGACGTACCCCGGCGGCAGTTCAGTGGTGATCCCGACGGCGTCCCCGTCGCGGACCACCCGCTCGATGGCCACCTCCAGTGGCCGCGACCCGTCCTCGCGTACCCCATGGGCCAGCACGAAAGCGGAACTGGCGTCGGCGCCGAGGCGGGCGACCACCTCGGGCCCGGCGGCGATCCCGGCGGGCACCGGCTGCACCCGCCACCGCCAGCCGCCGTCACCGGCGTACCGGTGCAGCCCGCCGGTGGGCAGCACCGCGACGCCGTCCCCCGGGAAGCGCGCCCAGCCAAGCCTCATCTCGGCGTCCGCGACGGCGTCCGGCGCGACCCCGGCCGGCTCGGTGACGCTCGCCCGCAGGCCCAACTCCCCATCCGGCGTGCCGGTCAGGTCGGCCGCCGTCAGCAGCGACTCCCCCACCGGGTCGTCGGTGCCCTGGAAAAAGAACGCGGTGCCGAAGCGCTGGCCGGTGGCGTCCGACGACCGGTACGGCAGGATGGCACGGCCCACGATCTGGCACAGCTCGTAGGCGACGTCGTTCTCGGCGTCGGGGTCCAGCAGCACCAGCCGAGGGTACGGGCCTGCGGCGGGTCGGTCCGTGGGAACCCAGATGCCAGTCAACCGGCCTCCGTGAGACCCTGCTCGGCAACGTGGACGCGGGCACCCTTTTCCCCGCCGGCCGGCGGGTCGGCGGTACCCTCTGGGCGCGACACCCACGCCGCGCGCCCGTAGCTCAGCGGATAGAGCAGGGGACTTCTAATCCCAAGGCCGCAGGTTCGAATCCTGCCGGGCGCACCCACCCCGCCGCAGATGATGCGGTTACCCAAGGTCTAGTTCAATCCGATTTCCAAGCTGTCCGTGCGACAGGGCGACGATGACCGCTGAGGGGCCGTCACCGGGCCGTCAAGGGCCGACCAATAGCGACCAACGGCGACCAGCAACGCCCGAAGAAACAGCGGGCCATTCCTGGCTGCAAAGACGTTGACGGAGATCATTTTGCCGACTAGCTTGACCACGCTATGACGTCTTGAGAATTCGGGGGCTTGAATGTTAATTGGATCAACCTCGGGCACGCGCAAGCGTTCTACTCGCCGTGGGCTCGTTGCGATGACCGCGTCGCTGGTGCTGTTGGCCGTCGGTTCGATGCTGCTGGCGCCCCCCGCGTCCGCGGCCGTCACGGGTTCGGTCAAGACGAAGGCTCCCCTCCAGCCGACGATCAGCTTCCCGAACGGGGACAGCGTGGTCGAAGGCGGCCAGCTCGCCATCAGGTTCGACGCGAACGGTGACACCTCGGTGACCAGCTACAGGTACAGCGTCGGTGACACCAACCTGGGCAGCGTGGTCCGGTCGGGGCGTGATGGTGCCGCCACTGTGACGATCGACGTCGGCAACGTGAGCGGTGAGCGTCCGGTGTACGCGGTGGCGGTCGACCGCCGGGGCCGGCTCAGTCCCCTGACGCAGGGATCCTTCACGGTGTCCGTCATGTGGAGCCTCAGGGGCCAGGCGATCGACACGACCACCTGGCTGCCGGTGGTGGAGGCGACGATCCGGCTGGAGCCGGTCGGGATCGAGGCTGTCACTGGCCCTGACGGCGGCTATCAGTTCGCCGTCGACCCGGGCCTCTACACGCTCACAGGCACCTACGCCGGCCCGCCCAGCCTCTCGGGCAGCAGCCAGCAGTTGGAGGTTGACGGTCAGGGACTGTGGTTCGACCTGTACCTGTCGCCGGATTCCGGGAACTGATGACCACTACCCATCGCGATTAGATGGGCTCGCTCGATGGCCCCGGCGCTCAACGCCGGGGCCATCGTCTCGAAGGTCTACTGCCTGCCGACCGAGGAATCCGCCTGGCGCCGGCTTAAACACCGGCCTTCCTCTCAACCTCCCGCACGAAATTTCGCGCGGCCCGATACCAAGGTGCGTTGCCTGCCTGCCCGTCCATGTGCCTGGCCCTACCGAGCGGGTGCGACAAGGCACCCCCACTGCCGCGGATTTGATTAGGTCGGGGCGCCCGGCCAGCCGATTCCGTCGAGGAATTCGTCCACGGCGACCACGACCCGGCTGAGCACCGCGATCGAGTCCGTCAGCGGACCCGGTACGTACATCCCGTGATCCGCTTCGGGCACCTCCAGCACGTGGGGTGACAGCCGGCGAGCGGCGTCACCGTCCCACAGCTTGTCGGCCGTGCCACCGACGAGGAGAAACGGTGCGGTCGCCCGGCTCAGGGCGTCAACCACCCATGGCAGGGTGAGTACGGGCGTGATCCACACCGCGGGCAGGGACCGCTTGGCGGCGATGGCCGCCGCGTTGGTGCCGAGCGACTTGGCGATCAGCAGCGGGCGACCGCTGACGCTGTCGATCAGCGGAGTGATTTGACCGCGCACCCAGCCTTCTATCTCCGGCGCGTCCGGCCGTGCTGGCTCCTCGGACCACGAGTGTCGGTGCACCGTCGCACCGCGCTGTTCGGCGACATCGCCGGCATACATCAGGAGAGGCGCACCAGGTCCGAACGTACGGCCGGGGATCACGACTGCGTCAGCCACGCCGCCAACGCTACCCAGGACGGTGCTGGCGCGTGGCTCTGGAGCGACCCTCCACGCTGCGGCTGCGGCCACGCAGAACTCGTTGCCTTCCGGGTCGGCCATCACCACGTGGTGGCCGTCGACTTCCTCCAGGACACTCCCGCCCGCCTTCACCAGGCGTTTCGACTCCGCCTTGATCCGCGCCCACCGCTCGTCGGGGCTTCCGTGGCCGGGCAGCCGGATGTCGATGTGGAGCCGGTTTTTCGCCGTCTTGGGCTCGGGAACGTTGAGGATGGAGAGGCGGGGGCCGACGCCATCCGGATCGCACAGCCACGCACCATCATCCGCCAGGTCATCCTCCGGCAGGTCGAACTGCGCGAGCCACTCCTCACGGGTGGTGAAGGGCGCGGGTGGCGGCTCGTCGACGTAGCCCACGGCCGTCTTCCAGAACGCGGCGAGCACCCGGGCGTCGGTGGACTCGAGCGTCAGATCAATGCTGGCTGCCATGCCGGGAGGGTAGGTCGCACCTCTGACTTCCACCCGAGGCGCTATCGCGCGGTCTCGCTGGCGGCCCCGCGATGGTGCCGGTCACCTGGGTTCGCTCTTGAGCGCGTGGGCGGATTTCCAGGCCACGGCGCGGTTGATCCGGTCCGGGTAGCGCTCGATGATCGCGTCGTACAACTCCTCGGCGCTCTCCGTCCGCTCCGCGGCTGCCTGGACCTCCCGCAGGTAGCTGGCGGTCTCCTCGACGTTGTGCGGGTCGTCGTCGGCGCCGTCGGGTTTGTGGCCGGCGATCACCACGCACGGCCGCAATGAGTTGACAATGGTGAGCGCGTCGAGCCAGGCCCCAATCCCGCCGTGGCCGGCCTCGCCGAGGTACAGGTGGACGTCGTTGTAGACCACGTCGCCGGCCACGACGAGACCACGCGACGGTACGTGCAGCACGCTCGTGCCGTTGGTGTCGGTGCGGCCGGTCTCGACCGCCACCAACCGCTCCCCCTCAAGGTCGATGTTGTTGTCCTCCAGCGGCTCGGCGATCGGTGGACGCTCGGCGATCTGCTCGGGGAAACCCTTGCGCCAGACATCGTTGAGCCACCGCTCCCCCAACTGATCGTGCATCTTGTCCACCACGCTCACGGGTGCCACCATCCGCGCCCGGGGAAAGCGCTCCAGCACGGCGGCCGCCCCGAAGAAGTGGTCGCCGTGGGCGTGGGTGATGTAGATCGTCGTGAGGTTTTTGCCGCTCGCCGCGACCCAGTCGGCCAGGGCCCGGCCCTCGTCGAGGGTGAGCAACGCGTCGACCAGGACGGCGTCGCGGTCTCCGTAGATCAGCGTGGAGCTGGTAGGCGACCACATCTCGCGGCCCTCGCCCGGCGGCAGGTCCGTCGACACGACCGGCTTGGCCGGGGCGACATAGGTTGACCAGGCCAACGAACCCACGACTGCTCCTCACCCCACCGGCGCGCTCCCCGTCCCAGTCCAGCAGACCGCAACGCCACTCCGGGCGAGATCACGGAAAGAGCCAACAAAGGCCTGCTCAGCCCAGCAGCTCGGTCAGCGTGACGTCGCCCTGCCCGAGCTGTGCCCCGCCGGTGGCCGGCACGACCAGGATGCGTCGGCAGCCGTCCAGTTCCACGTACCGGTCGGGTCCACCGGTGCCGTCCAGCGGGCGCAGCACCGCGAATCGCGACGCCGGGGTGACGCACGTCGTCGCCGGTCCGGCGGTGGCCAGTGCGCGGAGCACCGCCGCCTGCCGCTCGGGCGTCAGCGGCCCGCCGTACGCGAACTCACCCGCCGGCTTGCCGCCGCCCCGCTCCGACGCGGGCACCTGGTAGACGCAGAGGCGCAGCGGCTCCACGGCCGGGACCGTCGCCGGCGCGGGCCATCCGGGGCGTCCCGTCGTGGTCTCCACCCACACCATGTCCGCCCACCGCCGCGCGCAGCCGGCGGCCTCGGCCGCCGGGGATCCGACCCGCCCGACGGTACGGCTGTCCACCGTGGTCAGCCGCAGCCCGTCGAGCGCCGCGCGCACCTCCACGCGGGCCTTGCCGCAGACGTCCCTCGGCAGGTACGGGCGCAGCCAGCGACCTCGCTCGTCGAGCAGGGCCAGCCAGGGCGGGACGACCATGTCGGCTGTGCAGACGATCTTCCCGTCCGTTCGCCGGTCCGGCAGGCGCAGCGCGGCGACCAGCGCGGCGATGTCGTCGGCACGCCGCTCGGTGGCCACCTGCTCCGCACCGCCGCCGGGGCGCGGCCGTATCTCCCGGCCGCAGAGCACTGCGGCGACCGGTGTGAACGCGGGGTCGATCCGTCCGATCGCCGGATCGTCCCCGGGCGGCACCGGCTCATCCCCGTCCGGCGCCGGAAGCACGACACCGGCGCCGGCCCATGGTGCCGCCTCGGCGCAGGAGGTCCACTTCCCGACGATCCGGGCCGGGCCGGGATCGTCCCCCGGACCCGGCCCGGCGTCCCGGACCGCGTAGCCGACCACCGCCACGCCGACCAGCGCCACGCCGAGCAGCGCCACCGCCAGTACCGTCCCGCCCGAGCGCATCCGGCTCACCACCTCTCCGCCGAGTGATGGGACGGGCGGGAACCGTGCCCGGTTCCGCAGCGGGCACCGAGGCCGGCGCTGGACGGGTGCAGCTCACATCCGCCGAACGCCGATCGGGGTTGCCGTCCGACCGCCGGCATGATGACCCGATGGCACATCTGGGACTGGTCGCGTTGCTGGTACGGGAGTACGACGAGGCGATCGACTTCTACGTCGGCGGCCTCGGCTTCGAGCTGGTGGAGGACACCCCACGTCCGGACGGCTCGCGATGGGTGGTGGTCCGCCCGCCGGGCGCCCGGGAGACGGCACTGCTGCTGGCCCGGCCGAGCAGCGCCGAGCAGCGGGCCCGGATCGGCGACCAGACCGGCGGTCGGGTCGGCCTGTTCCTGTACACCGAGGACTTCGCCCGGGACCACGCCCGGATGGTCGCGGCCGGGGTGCGGTTCCTGGAGGAGCCGCGGCACGAGGCGTACGGCGCGGTCGCGGTCTTCGCCGACCTCTACGGCAACCGCTGGGACCTGCTCCAGCCGCGCAGCACGGAGTGACACATCGGCGACACACCGGGCACAATGGGTGATTGCTTGCCATCGACCATGCTATTCTCCGATGTCGATCTCCGCCGCGCGGACCCGGACCGGGTCGTTGTCGGAAGGACACTTCCCGATGCCGGCCGTTGCCACCCCGACCGCGTCGCCACCTGCGCTGGACAATCCGGCCGGCGGCGCGTTCAGCCTCATCTTCACCACGTTGCCGGCGCTGCTGCGGCTCACCTGCGGGCTGGTCGGCGCGGTGGTGGCGCTGTCGGTACGTACCCCGCCGGTCGAGCCCGCCCTGCTCCTGCCCGGCGTGGCCGTGCTGACCGGCTGGTCGCTCTGGTACGCCGGCCGCGCGATGCGCCACGGCATCACCCCGACCCTGGTCGCCGGTGACGTCGCGGTAACAACCGTGGCCTGCCTGCTCATCCCCCGCCTGGTGGCGCCCGGGGTGCTGCCCGGCGAGGGCAGCTGGATCGCGGTGCTGGCCAGCACCACGGTGATCAACGCGCAGGCCACCGCTCCGGCACGCTGGTCGGTCCCGGCCGGGCTGCTGGTCACCGCCGCGTACGCGATGGGGGCGCACGGGGCCGGCAATCCCGCCGAGGCCCGGGCGCACGCGGCCACCCTGCTGGTGCAGACCGCCTGCACGGCGATGATGACGTCGGTGATGCGCCACCGGATCGGGCGGGCGGACCGGGCGTTCGCCGAGCACCAGCGGCTGACCCGGGACGCGTTGATCGCCCGGGCCGCCCGGGAGGCCGAGCGGCGGCAGAACCGCGACCTGCACGACACGGTCCTCGGCACGTTGACCATGGTGGGGCTCGGCGCGGTGCCCGGGCCATCCGCCGCGTTGCGCGAGCGGTGCGCGGCCGACCTGCGTACCCTCGTCGCGCTGACCGACGCCGGCCCGGTGCCCGGTGACGGCCCGGTGCCCCTGGACGGGCGGCTGCGGACGGTGCCCGACCGACTGCCCGAGCTGCGGGTGGGCCTGGAGCTGGCGTCGTGCGCGGTGCCCGCCGGTGTGGCCGACGCGATCACCGAGAGCGCCTACGCGGCGCTGTCCAACGTGGTCCGGCACGCGCCGGGCGCACACGTCACGCTGCGGATGACCCGGGACGCGATCGCCGTCGTGGTCGAGGTGACCGACGACGGCCCCGGCTTCGACCCGGCCGGTGTCCCCCCACACCGGTACGGGCTGCGAGAGTCGATCCGCGGCCGGATGGCGGCGGTCGGCGGGCGGGCCGAGGTCCGCTCCGCCCCCGGCGCGGGCACCACGATCCGGCTGGAGTGGCCCGGTGTCGGCTGACCCTCGGCGCCTCGACGGACCGCACCGCGGCGCCCGGGGCCACGGATCCGCAGCCGGGTCGGGCCAGCGTGCCAGCGCCCCGGGGCCCGGCACCCAAGGCGGTGCTCGCCGCGCCGGCGGCCGTGGCGCACGCCTCCGACCGGGGTGCCCGGATCGTCTCCGTCGCGATAGCGCTGGCCTGGCACATCGCGATCGGTCTGCCCGCGGTGCTGGGCGCCCGCGCGGACTTCGCCGCGCCGGCGGTGGTGCTCGGCGGCTGGCTGCTGGTCGCCGGGGCCGGGGTGGTGGCCGGGGTACGGCTGCTGCGCGGGGCGCCGCTGCCGCCGTGGCCTTTCGCCGCGCTGCTGCTCGCCGTCGACGCGGCGGTCTTCGCGGCGGTTGGTGAACAACACCTGTTCGCCGCCGCCAACTGGGTGTGGAGCACCCTCGGCTGGTTCTTCCTGCTGGCGATGTGGGGCCGGCGGGTCACCGGGCTCGTCGCGCTGCTGACCACGCACGCGGTGATCGCCCTGGTCGCCGTGCTCGGGCACGGCCACGATCCGGCCGACCTGGCCCGCTACATGATGTACGTCTACGGCACCTTCTCGCTGCCGGTGGCGGTCTTCGTGGGAGGCGCGACGATCGTCGGCCTGGCCCGCGAACGGGCCGCCTCGGCGGCCGCCATGCACGCGATGGCCGCGGAACGGGACGCCGCCGAACAGGGCCTGCGGGAACGTCGGGACCGGCTCGCCCTGGTCGGCGTGGCGGCCGGGCGGGTGCTCGGGGAACTGGCCGACGGGCAGGCCGATCCGGACGACCCGGAGGTGCAGCGCCGGTGCGTGCTGGCCGCGGCCCGGCTGCGCCGCCTGATCGCCGAATCCGACGACGTGCCCGACCCGCTGCTGCACGAGCTGCGCGCCGCCGCCGACCTGGCCGAACGCAACGGGCTGCCGATCGACCTGGTCACCATCGGCAACCCGCCACCGCTGCCGGTGGAGATCCGCCGCCGGCTCGCCGACCCGCTCACCGGCATCCTCGCCGACGCCCGGGGCTGGGCCCGACTGACCGTCGTCTCCGGCCCGGACGATGTCGTGGTCAGCCTGGTCACACCCGACCGGGAGGGGCCGGACGCGACCGGCCCGCCGCCCGGGGAGCACGACGACGGGCCGGTGCAGCACCTCTACGAACGGGACGGGGACATCAGATGGGCGCAGACCCGGTGGCGGAGATGACCGGCGACCGGACGGTCGGGGTGGCGATCGTCGACGACCACCCGGTGGTTGTCGAGGGCGTCCGCGTTTGGCTCGCCAGCGAGCCCAGGCTGACCGTGCTGTCCACCGGGGACGACCCGGACGAGGTGTTGCGGGCGGCGCCGGACGCCGACGTGGTCCTGCTCGACCTGCGACTGCACGGCCGGATGGCGCTGGACAAGCTGGCCGAGCTGAGCGCCACCGGGCGGCGGGTGGTGGTCTACTCCGAGCACACCGACCCGGAGACGATGCTGGCCGCGTTGGACGCCGGAGCGGTGGCGTTCCTGGCCAAGCACGAGGGCCGCGAGCACTGCGTGGCGACCGTGTTGGCCGCGGCGAGCGACCGCCCGTACGTGCCGCCCGCGCTGGCCGGCGCGATGGTCGGCGACCCGCGGCCGGACCGGCCGATGCTGTCCGACAAGGAGCGCGAGGCGCTGCTGCTCTGGTTCCAGTCGATGTCCAAGGCGTCGGTGGCCCGTCGGATGCGGATCAGCGAACACACGGTGAAGCAGTACGTCGACCGTGCGCGGATCAAGTACACCCGAGCGGGCGGCCGGCCGCCACAAAGGCGGCGCTGCTCGCCCGGGCGATCGAGGACGGCCTCGTCCGCCCGGAGGAGATCGGCATCTACCGGTCACAGGCGACGCACGACCGGCCGACCCCCTAACGGGCGTCATGACACGGCCCCCCCGGATCCGCGAGGCTCAACGCACACCAAGCTGACCCGGGAGGTCGTGACGATGCACGCCGACGCGTCCCCCTTCTTCATCGGTCCCCACCGGTTCGACGCGCCGGATGATGATGCGGGGCCGATCCTCGACCGCCGCTACGCCCTGCGACCGGTGCCCGGTGAGAAGGTGCTCGGCCGGTACCGGTTGCTGATCGCGGGTTACCTGCTCGGGCCGACCGAGGCGCGGCGCGGCTGGCGGCTCCCGGGGCCGGTGTCGGTGACCGTCACCGACCAACGGATCTGCTGGGTGGGCACCGGGGCGCAACTGTCCCTGGTCGCCGACGAGACGCCCCCGCGCCGAGCGGCGGGTCGACCGGCCGGCCTGATGAGCGGGCAGATCCGCTGGCAGTGGCCGACCCGGTTGGAGCTGCCGCCGGCCGGCCCGGACGGGCCCGAGCAGCTGCTGATCGTCTGCGACGCGCTGCGCACCATCCAACAGCCGGCGCTGGCCCTCGGCGGAGCCGCCGGGGAGGTCGCCGCGCTGGCCCGGCAGGTCCGCCGGGCGGTGGCGATGTTCCGGCTCACCCGCCCGCAGCTGGTCGACCTCTCCACGCAGGAGCGCGACGTGCTGCTGCTGCGGGCCGGCCCCGCGCTGCTCGCCGGGGACTCCCGGGTCACCCTGCCCGGCTCGCTGCCGGTGGAGTTCCGATCCCGGGACGACTACTACCGCTCAGGGCCGGAGCCGACCCGGTGGAGCGGGCTCGCAGGCGGCGCAGCATCCGGGCGTCAGTGAAACCGACGGTCCGCGCCGCGGCCTCCACCGTCGCGCCGTGCCCGATCAGGTGCTCGGCGCGTTCCACCCGCAGCAGCTGCTGGTAGCCGAGCGGAGTGAGCCCGGTGGTCGCGCGGAACAGCCGGGTCAGCGTCCGCTCGGCCACGCCTCCGGAGGCGGCCAGCTCGGCCAGCGGCAGCGTCTCTGCGTACCGGCTGTCGATCATGTCCTGCACCTGGTGCACCGCGTCGGAGAGGTGCGAGCGGTGTCGCATCATCGCGCTGGCCTGCTGCTCGTGCCCGTTGCGCCGCGCGTAGACGACCAGCGTGCGGGCGATCCGGGCGGCGACCGCCGGGCCGTGCCGGGTGGCCACCAGGTGCAACGCCACGTCGATGCCGCTGGCGATGCCCGCCGAGGTGACCACCCGGTCGTCGACCACGTACAGCACGTCGCGGGCCACCCGCGCCGCCGGATGCCGACGGGCGAGGTCGTCCTGCACCTCGTGGTGGGTGGTGCAGCGCCGGCCGTCGAGCAGCCCGGCCCGGCCGAGGGCGTACGCGCCGGCGCAGACGCTCGCCACGGTGCCGCCGGCGGCGTGGTGATCGGCCAACCGGCGCAGGTCGACGGGCGAGACCGGCCCCTGCGGCCCGTGCGCCGCGGGCCGCCAGCCCGGCACCAGCACCAGGTCCTCCGGGGTCAGCTCGGGCCACCGGGTGTCGGCGACCAGCGGTACGCCCTGCACGGTGGGCACCTGCTCCCGCTCGGCGACGTAGTGCAGCCGATAGTCGTAGCCGAGGTCGGCGGCGCTGGAGAAGACCTGAGCCGGCCCGGCGAGGTCCAGCAGGTGCAACTGCGGGACCAGCAGGAAGACGACCCGGGTCACTGAGTCAGCCCCGGGCGCCGGCGTAGGTCGCGCCGATCAGCTCGTCCACCGTCCGGATGGTGGCGAAGCGGCCGGCCAGCGCGTACTCGGTGCGGGTGACGATCTCCTCGTTGCTCAGGGTGCGCGGGTCGGCGAGGATCTCCTCGACCGTGGCGGTCTCCGGCAGGTCCCGGTGCGGAATGGGGAAGGTCAGCGTGGCGTCGGTGACGAAGGTCATCCGGTAGCCGAGGTCGGCGCCGACCCGGGTGGTGGTCTCGACGCACTGCTCGGTGCGGATGCCGCAGACGGTGAGGTCGTGCACGCCTGCCACGGTGAGCAGTTGCTGGAGGTTGGTGGTGGTGAACGCGTTGTGCGCGGTCTTGACCAACGTCGGCTCACCCTCGACCGGGACCAGCCCGTCGATCAGCCGCACGTGCCCGAGGGCCGGGTCGAAGACCCCGCCCGTGCCGGGCTCCGAGTGCAGGACCCAGACCACCAGATCGCCGCGCTCGCGGGCGGCGGCGACCAGCCGGTCGACCTGCCGGACCAGGTCGGGGTTGGAGCCGTACGCCCAGATGGGGCGCTGACGGAAGGACTCCTGGGCGTCGATCACGACGAGTGCTGCTCTGCTCATGGCTCCGATCCTGACCGCAGGACCGCCCCGACGGCAGACACCATCATGCCCGGATGCGGAACGATCCGGCCACGCCCGAAGTCGTCAGGCGCTGGGGGTGCGGTGCTCGGCGGCGGCGTCCAGGGCGGCGGCCTCCTCCGGGGTCGGCGCGCTGCCGCCCAGGTGCGCCGGCAGCCACCAGGTGTCGTCCGGGCCGGCCGGCGCGTCCGGGTACTCCCGCTGCGCCCGGTCGACGAGCGCGCTGAGGCGGGTCGTCAACTCGGCGGCGAGCACGTTCGGGTCCGGGAAATCCACCGGGTCGATCGGCTCGCCGATCAGGATGCTGATCGGCGTGTGCCGGCGGGTGAGGGTGCGCGGGCGTCCCTTCGTCCAGAGGCGCTGGGTGCCCCACAGCGCGACCGGCAGCACCGGCACCTTCGCCGACCGGGCCATCCGGACGGTGCCGCTCTTGAGCTCCTTGACCGTGAACGACTGGCTGATCGTCGCCTCCGGGAAGACGCCGACGACCTCGCCGCGCTTGAGCGCGGCCACGGCGGCGCGGAACGAGGCGGCACCGGCCTGCCGGTCCACCGGGATGTGCCGCATCCCGCGCATCAGCGGGCCGGAGATCTTGTGTGCGAAGACCGACTCCTTGGCCATGAACCGGACGAGGCGACCCGACGCGTTCGCACCCAGCCCGGCGAAGATGAAGTCGAGGTAGCTGACGTGGTTGCTGGCCACCACCGCCCCGCCGGTGCGGGGTACGTGGTGGGCGCCCTCAATCGTGATCCTCAGGTCGAGGACCCGGAACATCGTCTTGGCGGCGGCGATAACGGGCGGGTACACGAGCTCCGGCATTGGCAGAATCTACCCTGCCCCACTGAGGGGCGCCTGGGTGGCGACCGGCCGGGACGGTGGTGTTCGTTCTGCCCTCGGCGGATCCCCTTGGCCGCGCGTCGGACCTGGTCGCAGGATGGCGGGATGACGGAACGAGCGGTGCTGCTCTGGATCCATGGCGGTGGCTGGCGCGGGCGGGCGAGCGAGGACGGCGCGGCTCTGGCCGTGCACGGGCTGCGGGTGGTGCAGGCCAGCTACCGGCTGGTGCACGAGGCGCACTGGCCGGCCCAGTTGGCCGACGTACGCGAGGAGGCCCGTCGCGCCCGCGACGACGGCCGGCCGCTGCTGGTGGGAGGCGACTCGGCCGGGGCCACGCTCGCCCTTCAGGCGGGTCTGCGCGGCATCGACCGTCCGGACGACGTGGCCGGGGTGCTGGCGTACTGGCCGGCCGTGGACCCGCTCGACCCCGAATGGATACGGCTGCGCGCCGGCAACGATCCGTGGGTCGACCTGCTCGGCCACCAGCCCGCCACCGGCGACCCGGCCACCGTCGACGCCACCGTCGGCACCCACGTCGGCAACCGGGTGCCGGTGCTGCTCGTGCACGGCACAGCCGATCGTTCGGTCCCGGTGAGCCAGACCGTCCGGTTCACCGGTGCGTTGCTCGCCGCCGGGCACCCGGTGCACAGCTGGGTGACACACGGTGGCCACGCGCTCGAACTGGACCGGCCGGACCTGCGGGCGGTGGCCGCCACCTTCCTGGACACCGTGCTGCCGCCCGGCTGACCGCACCGACCGCCCGGGCCGGCCCCGATGCGCGGGCCGGCCCGGGAGCGGTGGGTCAGTCGGAGAGCTCGTGGAGGTCGATTCGGCCCCGGGCGAACGCGTCCACCCGCCCCCAGCGGCCCGGGATGTCCAGCACCTCGATGCGGCCCATTCCCCTCGGCAGCCGTGGATCGACCGCCAGGTGACCCTCGTGTGGCTCCAGACCGAGCATGGTGCGCAGCAGCAGCAGCGGCGTACCGGTCGACCACGCCTGCGGGCTGCACGCCGTCGGGTACTCCACCGGGAACTTCGTCAGCTCCCGCGGGTAGCCGCCGAACGCCTCCGGCAACCGCCCGTCGAAGTAGGTCGCCGCGTCCAGGATGCCGCTGGCGATCGTGGCAGCCTCCTCGGCGAAGCCGTACCGACGCAGACCCCAGGCGATGAAGGAGTTGTCGAACGGCCAGATCGTGCCGTTGTGGTAGCCGATCGGGTTGTACCGTGCCTCCCCCTCGGCCAGCGTCCGCACCCCCCACCCGGTGAAGAGGCGCGGCCCCACCAGGTGCTGCGCGAGCTTCTCCGCCCGGTCGGGATCGACAATCCCGCTCCACAGCAGGTGGCCGATGTTCGAGCTGAGGACGTCGCACTGGCGGCCGTCCGGGTCCACGGCCAGCGCGTAGTACTCGCCGTCGGCCACCCAGAAGTCCCGGTTGAACCGCTCCTTCAGCGCCGCCGCCTCCCGCTCCAACTGGTCGGCGAACTCCGGGTCACCCCAGAACTCCCGCGCCAGCCGGGCCGCGCGGATCTTCGCGTCGTACGCGTACCCCTGCACCTCGCAGGTGGCCCGGGGGAACGGCGGCAGGGTGCCGTTGGAGTAGGAGATCGAGTCCCAGGAGTCCTTCCAGCACTGGTTCTCCAGGCCGGTGTCGGTGTTGCGCCGCTCGTACCAGATGTAGCCGTTGCCGACCAGGTCGGCGTAGCCGTCGATCCATCTCAGCGCCGCCCGGGACTCCTGCTCCAACTCCTTGACCAGCGCGACGTCCCCGGTCCACCGCTCGTACTCGTCGAGCAGCACGACGAACAGCGGCGTCGCGTCCACGGAGCCGTAGTACGGCGAGTGTGGCTGCTCCTCGAAGGCGGCGGTCTCGCCGTAGCGCATCTCGTGCAGGATCCTCCCGGGGTCCTCGTCGCGGAAGTCGTCGAACCGGCTGCCCTGGAGAGCGGCCAGGATCCGCAGGGTCGTCTTCGACAGTTGCGGGGTGAACGGCAGCGTCTGCAGGCAGGTGAGAATGCTGTCCCGGCCGAACATGGTCATGAACCAAGGCAGGCCGGCGGCCGGCAGGGTGGCGCCGCCGAGCGACAACGGCGAGAAGCGCAGCGCCGCCAGGTCGATCAGGCTGCGCTGGTACGTGCTGGAGATCCGGCCGTGCTCACTGTTGACCTTGGGCGCGCCCGCGATCCACTGCTCCAGGTCGTGCTGGAGGGCGAGCCGCTCGCCGCCGTGCACCCGCAGCCCGATCCGCAGGTCCCGGTCGCCGGGCCCGACCGCGTGTGTCTGGACGTCGATCGCGGTGTTCCACTGCTCGCTCGGTTCCAGGTGGACGGTGTACGCGAACCCCTTGCTGTCGTAGCGGGCCGGCACGGACGAGGAGATGATTGTTTCCCGCCGGAAGTTGCCCCGGCGGTAGCCCAACCGCATCCGGTCCGCCTCGACCTCGGTGTAGATC
This sequence comes from Micromonospora sp. NPDC005206, assembly GCF_040608175.1. Taxonomy (NCBI): domain Bacteria; kingdom Bacillati; phylum Actinomycetota; class Actinomycetes; order Micromonosporales; family Micromonosporaceae; genus Micromonospora; species Micromonospora sp. NPDC005206. Next base: position 315,809 of record NZ_JBEXHU010000005.1, on the reverse strand, counting down.
TCGCCCTTCTTGTTCAGGATCTCGTCCTTGACCTGGAAGAGGTCGGCGAAGTCCGACGCCGCCTCCATCCGGATCTCCAGGTCCACCGGCTTCTCGTCGTGGTTGAGGATGGTGATCTGCTCCCGGAAGCTGCCGCCGACCGCCCGCTCCCGGATGATCGACAACTTCGCGTCGATGTAGTGCGTGGCCATCCCCGGCACCAGGAAGAACCGCGATTCGAAGTACTGGAGGTCGTCGAAGGAGAGCGAGTTGAGCCGCTCGCCGTTCACGGTCAGCACCCAGGTGGACAGGAACCGGGTGTCGATGGAGAACAGCCCCGTCGGCTCGCTCGGTGTCGCCTCGATGTCGCCGGTGTCCTCGCAGACGACGAAGGTGTTGCCGTCCAGGATCCGGATCGTGTTGCTCTGTCCCATCAGTGCACCTCCCCGGCGAATCGGTGGCGCGGCCCGACCGAGTCCGGGGAACCCGGGAAGATCCGCTCCACCTGCACCACCAGGCGGGCGTCACCCACCACCGTCATGTCCCCCCGCAACAGGGCGGCCAGGCCGTGCTCGCGGCCCGTGGCGATGTCGTCGAAGAGGGCCGGGCTGGTCCCGATGACCGTGTCGGCCTCCCGGTCCTCCTGACTCACGTTCAGCCTGCCGTGGTCGATACTCAGCAGCCAGTGCCGGGTCTGCGCCCCCTCGTGCAGGTCGATGCGCAGTGTCCCGGAGGTCTTCGCCAGCCGGGGCTCGTACCCCCGCCGGTCAAGCTCCTCGAAGAACCTCGTGGTCGCGTCCACCATCGGGTCCACTCCTCCCCCAGTTGCGCCCGCCCGGGATCCCCGCCGCGCTCGCGTGGCGCGCAGGACCGGCGTTGCACGTCCCCGCACGGGTCCCCGCCGGTTCTCCGGTCAACCTCGCCCGGATCGGGTGAGCCGCCGGGAGGTGTCGGACCGGCGGGGTAGCGTGCCGGGCAGAACGGTGGAAGCGCTGGGACGTCCGTGACGGAGGGGCTCATGACGGGGCAGGCGCCGCGGGTCGACCGGCGGCAGGTCCTCGCGTACCGAATCGCGGCCCAGCAGCTCGACCGCTCCGGCGGCAGGCGTCCCGGCGACCTGGCGGTGCTGTCCCTGGGCGTTCAGGACACGCCGTACGGCTCGGCCCGGCAGGCGCTGGCGGCGCGCGGCGCGACCGAGCCGGACGACCGGCTGGAGCTGGTGTGGTCGATGCGCGGGGCACCGCACCTGCACCGGCGTGCCGAGCTGCCGGCCCTGGCTGCGGCGCTCTGGCCGCTCAGCGACGCCGACGCCACCCGCCGGATCCCCGGGCAGATCGGTGCGGGGGCCAAGCTCGGGCTGGCTGCGTTCCGGGCCACCGCCGAGGCTTTCCAGGCGGTGGTCACCACCGAGCTGGAGCGCGGCGTGGTCAGCCGGGGGGTCTCCGAGCGGGTGCCCGCCGAGCTGACCTACGACTGCCGGGCGTGCCAGGCGCGGCACATCTCGGGGTCGGTGTTTCAGCAGGCCGGGCTCGCCGGCGGGGTGCGCCTGGTGGTCGCCGGCCGGGCCGCCCGGCTCGCCCCGCTGCCCGACTGGTCCGGCCCACCCGCCGCCGCGGCGCACACCGCCGAGCTGGTCACGACCTACCTGCGACTGCTCGGCCCGGCCGCCCCGGCCGACGCGGCCGGCTTCCTCGGCACCGCCGCCGCGGAGCTGCGCCGGGTCTGGCCGGCCGGCCTGGTTGAGGTGCTGGTCGACGGCCGGGCCGTGTGGCTGCCGGCCGAGGCGCTCGACGCGTTGACCGGGGCCCCGGCGCCCCGCCTGGTGCGGCTGCTGCCACCGGGAGACCCCTTCCTCGCCGGCCGCGACCGTGACCTGCTGGTGCCCGCGAAGGAGCACCAGCGGCAGCTGTGGCGGGCGATCGGCAATCCGGGTGCGCTGCTGTTGGATGGCGAGATCGCCGGCACCTGGCGGGCGCGGCAGGCTGGAAAGGGGCGGCTGGAGCTGACCGTCAGCCCGTTCTCGGCGCTGCCCGCCCGGGTCCGGCGGGAGGTCGACGCCGAGGCGGCCACGGTCGCCGCCGCTCGCGCCGCCGCCGATGTGCAGGTCCGGGTCGAGCCCACCTGACCGGGTGGCGTGCGCCGGCCAGCGCAACGCCGGCCCTCCCCGGAGGGAGAGCCGGCGCGCGCCCGCGGCGGACGGGTCAGTTGTTCGGATCGTCGGCGCTGATGTCCGCCAGCACCGACTGCGGTTCGCGCTCGACCGCGAGGTCGCCCATCGAGACGAGGCCGACCAGGCGCCCGTCGTCGATCACCGGCAACCGGCGTACGGCGTAGGTGCGCATCAGATCCGCGGCGGCAACGGCGTCGTCGTACTGGCTCACCGTGACCACATCGCGGGTGGTGATCTGGTTCAGCCGGGTCGAGCCCGGGTCCATGTTCTCCGCGACACCCCGGACCGTGATGTCCCGGTCCGTGACGATCCCGACCACGCTGTCGCCGTCGGTCACCACCACGTCACCGATCGCGCTGTCCCGCATCTCCTGCGCGGCCGCGATGAGTGTGTCGTTGCCGTCCATCGTCACCAACCGGGTCGTCATGAACTCTCCGACCGTTGTCATGGTGCTCCCCTCTCGGTGTCGGCACGGCCCGTCTACCCGCCGTCCGGGGCGGGGTAACGCGTGCTACCCGCCGGGCAACGGTCCCGACGCGGCCGGCGCGGCGCGACCCAGCTCAGCGCGCTTGATCGAACTCGACTTCCTGGAGGTCGGGCTATCCGGGTGGCCGGGACAGCCCGACTTCCGGGAAGTTGAGTCGATCCCTACGCGCGGCACGGCGGGCCCCACACGGTCCCGGTAGGTGGACGCGGCCCGGTGCGCCCTTCTCGGGGGCGGTCGCTGTTGTGAGCGATATACCTGTGAGGCATAAATATGCCTCTGAGGTATACCGCTCGCTGACCACCTCGCCTCCGCGGTGGTCGACTCGATGTCAGCGATGTCGTAGTGTCCCGGGCCTCCGGATGGCCCGGTATCGGCGATACCGAGATGATCCGGCGAGGCAGCAGCCCGGCGGGGCGGGGCGGCGCGGGGCGGGGCGGCGCGGGGCGAGGCGAGGCGAGGCGGCGGCCAGTTGCGCGCCCTACCGGCGCGACCCCGACGGCGGGGCGGCGGGGCCGCGCTTCGCTGCCTACGGTGGGCGGGTGATGACGGGCGAGCATGAGCTGCGCGCACTGGTCGCCGGCAGCGGATGGCTGACCCGCGCACTGGTCGTGGTGCGTGACTCCGGCCTGCCGGACGCCTGGATCGGCGCGGGCGCCCTGCGCGACCTCGCCTGGGGTGAGCGGTACGGCGACGGGTTCGACCCGGCGACGGTCCGGGACGTGGACGTGGTGTTCTTCGACCCGATCGAGCTGAGCCGGGAGGCCGACGACCGGGCGACTGCCCGTCTGACGGCGGCCTGGCCCGAGCCGCCCTGGCAGGCCCGCAACCAGGCGGCGGTGCACACCTGGTACGCGGCGAAGTTCGGCGGCGCCCCGATCGCTCCGTATCGCAGCGTGGCCGAGGCGGTCGCCACCTGGCCGGAGTACGCCACCGCCGTGGCGGTCCGGCTGGACCGGGCCGACAGGTTGGTCGTCTGCGCCCCGTACGGCCTGACCGATCTTCTGGGCGGGGTGTGGCGGCACAATCCCGCCCGGGTGGACATCGCGCGGTCCCGCCAGCGGCTGGCCCGGCACCGGCCGGCGCAGCGCTGGCCCGGCGTGACCGTGATCGACCCGGGCTGACCGGGGAGTGGACGGCCCGTCAGCCGCGGGGCGGCATGCCGTAGATGCGCTCGACGTGCAGGCGCAGCACCAGCCGCCCCTCGGCGACCATGGCCTGGCGGTAGTCGTCCCAGTCCGGGTGTTCGCCGCGTAGCGACCGGTAGAGCCCCACCAGTTCCTCGACGGTGGCGTCGCCCGGTTCGGTGGCCGGCGGGGTCAGCTCGGCGCGGCCCTCGACCACCGCGTACGCCCAGCCGTCCTCGCTGCCCACGTGGAAGCTGGCTCGCGGGTCGCGGCGCAGGTTGGCGGTCTTGGCCCGACCGTCGGTGACGGAAACCCGGATCAGCCCCGCCTCGCGGTCGAAGGAGTAGATCACAGTGGACAGCTGGGGCCGCCCGTCCCGCTTGATCGTCGCGAGCACGCCCATCGAGCGGCCGCCGATCAGGTCGGTCAACGCCTGCTGGGTCCGGTCATCCGGCACGGCATCCTCCAGGTGGCAGAGTCGGCTTCGTCCATCCAAGCACGACCGGAGGGCTGCCGTGCCCGCCGAGCCACGGCCCACGCACACCGAGGCCCCCGCCGGAAGCCGGCGGGGGCATGACGTAACGGCGACGGTCAGCGACGCTCGGCGGCGACCAACTCGGCGATCTGCACGGCGTTGAGCGCGGCGCCCTTGCGGAGGTTGTCGTTGGAGCAGAACAGCGCGAGGCCGTACTCGACGGTCTCGTCGGCGCGGATCCGGCCCACGTAGGTTGGGTCCTGCCCGGCCGCCTGCAACGGCGTCGGCACGGCGGTCAACGCGACCCCGGGCGCGCTTTCGAGCAGTTCGTGGGTCCGCTGCGGGGTGAGCGGCCGGGCGAACCGGGCGTTGATCTGGAGCGAGTGGCCCGTGAAGACCGGCACCCGGACGCACGTGCCGGAGACCTTCAGGTCGGGGATCTCCAGGATCTTGCGGCTCTCGTTGCGGAGCTTCTGCTCCTCGTCGGTCTCGAACGAGCCGTCGTCGACGATCGAGCCGGCCAGCGGGAGCACGTTGAAGGCGATCGGCTCGGCGAACGAGCGCGGCGCGGGGAACTCCACGGCCGACCCGTCGAAGGCGAGCCCCGAGGCGTGCTCGGCGACCTTGCGGACCTGCTCGTCCAGCTCGGCGACGCCGGCCAGCCCCGCGCCGGAGACCGCCTGGTAGGTCGAGACCACCAGACCGACCAGACCGGCCTCGGCGTGCAGCGGACGCAGCACCGGCATCGCGGCCATCGTGGTGCAGTTGGGGTTGGCGATGATGCCCTTCGGCCGATCGGCGGCGGCGTGCGGGTTGACCTCGGCGACCACCAGCGGCACCAGGGGGTCCATCCGGAACGCCGAGGAGTTGTCGATCACCACGGCGCCGGCCTCGGCGACCCGGGGGGCCAGCTCGAGCGAGGTGCCCTTACCGGCCGAGAAGAGCACGACGTCCAGCCCGGAGTAGTCCGCGGTCGCGGCGTCCTCGACGGTCACCTCGCCGTCTCGCCACGGCAGCGTACGCCCGGCGGACCGCGCCGAGGCGAACAACCGCACCTGCTCCGCCGGGAACTCCCGCTCCGCCAGCACCCGCCGCATCACGCCACCGACCTGGCCGGTGGCCCCCACAATGCCGATCCTCATGCCCGCGAGGCTACCCAGCTCGCCCCCACAACCGGGAGCCCTTTCCCACCCCCCGGGTCCCGCATCACACCCACCCGCACCCTCACTCCCACCTGCGGTCAGAGGTGGGTGATCATCTCGCCCAGGGCGGCGGCGGTGAGATCGTCCCGGATGAGGGCGGCGTCGCCCTCGATGACCAGGGTCAACGCGTCCGGGTGCAGGTGGGTCGCGGCAGCCGCGGAGACCTGGTCCACGTCGGCGGCGAGCAACTTCTCGCGCAGCCGGGCGTGGTAGTCGTCCGGCAGGTCGTGCACCACCAGCGTGGTCAGCGCGGAGGCGATCGCCCGGGGGCTCTGCAACTCGACCGAGAGCTGCCCGGCCCGCCAGGAGCGGGCCACCGCCAGCTCGTCCTCGGTCACCCCACCGACCTGGGTACGGGTGATCTCCCCCACCGCCTCGACCAGGGCCGGCGCGGTCACCGCAGTCTGCACCCCGGAGCTGACCGCGAACCGGCCGAACCGGCGGGACGAGGCGAAGTCACCCCGAATGCCGTACGTGTAGCCGTGCACCTCGCGGATCAGGTGGTTGAGCCGGGAGGTGAACGCCCCGCCGAGGACCGTGCCGGCGAGCGTCATCGGCACATGGTCGGGATGCGCCCGGTGCGGCGCCGGGTGGCCCAGCCGCAGCGTGGACTGCACCGAGCCCGGACGGTCCACCAGGATGATCCGCCGCCCGGTGCGCACCGGCACCTCGATCGGGCCGCCCCGGTCGGCCGGGCCCCCGCCGGTGCCGGCGAACACCGCGGCGGCCAGCGCGTCCAGGTCGATCCGGTCCAGGTCACCGGCGACGACCAGGGTGCCCGGCCGCAGGAACCACTCGGAGTGGAAGACGGTCACGTCCTCGACGTCCAGCCCGGCCACCGACTCCGGGTCGCCGTACATCGGGCGCCCCCACCGGTTCTGCGCGCCGAACAGGTCGGCGCGCAACGCGGCGTCGGCGCGCGGGCCCGGGTTCGCCCAGTCCATCCGCAGCGCGTTGGCCTCGTCGTCGCGGACCCGCCGGACGTCGGCCGGGTCGAGTCGGGGCGTCCGCACGGCCTCGGCGAGCAGCTGCACCGCGGCGGTCAACCGGTCGACCGGCACCTGGACGCTGACCTGGAACGAGTCCCAGTCCAGCCCGGTCACCAGCTCGGTGCCGAGCGCCTCGATGGCCAGCGCGTACGCGGTCGCGTCCCGCTGTGCGGTGCCCTCCTCCAATGCCTTGGCCAGCACCCCGCCCAGCCCCTCCTTGCCGGTCGGCTCCCGACCGGCGCCGGCGTCGAGCAGCAGCAGCGCCACGGCGAGGTTCTGCCCGGGCAGGTGCGCGGCGACCACCTGACCACCGGCCACGGCGCGGCGAACCACCGGCGGGAACCGGTACGGGCGGGCGGCGCCCGGGCCGGGACGGTCGACGATCAGCGTCATGCGGTCTCCTCGGGCAGGTAGGTCAGGGTCGCCCGGTCGGCCGCGCCGAGCACGTCGACGGCCGCCTCGGCGATCTGCTCGGCGGTCACCGCGAGCCAGGCGGGCAGCCGGTCGGCGGCCCGGGCCGGGTCACCGAACTGGGTGGCGTACCGGCCGAGCGTGTCCGCGCGGCCGTCCACTGTCGACATCTGACGCCACCACGCGGTGCTCAGCAACGCCTTGGCGCGGTCCAGCTCGGCCGCGGTCACCGGCACGGTGGCCAGCTCGTCGACGACCGCGGTCAGCCCCTCGGCCAGCCGCTCGGCGCTGACTCCGGGGCGGGCGGTGGCGGTGGCGATAAGCGGCGCCGGGGCGTGCGCCAGGTCCACCCCGTACGCGCCGACCAGGTCCGGCTGGGCGATCCGCTCACCGTCGGCGAGACGCTGGTAGAGCCGGCTGCCACGACCACTGCCGAGCACGGTGGCGAGCACGGTGAGCACGTCGTACCCCGGGCTGCCGAACGGGTAGCCGCGGTGCGCGACGTACACGCGGGGGGCCGGCACGTCGGCGGTCACCTTCTCCACGGCCGGCCGCCCGGTCGCCGGGACGGTCCGACCGTCCGGGGCCTGCGGGATGTCGTCGCGCGCGGGCAGCGCGCCGAAGTACTTGTCAGCCAGCGCGAACACCTCGGTGGCCTCGGCGTCGCCGACCACGGTGAGCACGGCGTTGTTCGGCGCGTAGTACGTCTGGTGGAACGCCTGGAAGGTGGCGAGGTCGGCGGCGTTGAGGTCGGCCATCGAGCCGATCGTCGCGTGATGGTACGGGTGACCCGGCGGGTAGAGCAGCGGCAGCAGCCGCAGCCAGGCGTCGCCGTACGGGACGTTCTCGTAGCGCTGCCGGCGCTCGTTCTTCACCACGTCACGCTGGTTGTCCAGGGTCTCCTGGGTGAGCGCGGGGACCAGGCCGCCCATCCGGTCGGCCTCCAGCCAGAGCGCCAGCTCCAGGTGCTCGGCCGGGACCGTCTCGAAGTAGTTGGTCCGGTCCGGGTTGGTGGTGGCGTTGAGCGAACCACCGGAGCCCTGGATCAGCTTCATGTGCTCGGTCTTCGCCACGTTCACCGAGCCCTCGAACATCAGGTGCTCGAAGAGGTGGGCGAAGCCGGTCTGCCCAGCCGGCTCGTGCCGGGAGCCGACGTCGTACCAGAGGTTGACGGCCACCGCCGGGGCGGTGCGGTCCTCGCTCACCACCACGCGCAGGCCGTTGTCCAGTCGGGACGTCTCAATGGGCCAGGGGTAACCGCTGTCGGGCATGGCACGACGCTATCCGATCTCGCGGGCGGAAAGGTGACGTGCGGTCGGTCGGCGAGCGGGCCGGGGTTGCGGCCGGCCCGCTGGCCTGGCTGCGGGAGCAGACCTACCGGGGCTCACGCCGGGGGCGCGGAGCGAGCGTTCAGTCCGGCGGCTCGGACGCGACCACCGTCTGATCCGAGGTGCGGCGCTCCAGCACGGTGTCGGGCGCAGCGTTCTGGTCCTCCTCGCGGATGTCCGACTCGGTGAGGATGGCGTCGGCCTGCGCCTCCGGGTCGTCGCTGCCGACCGCCGCCTCCTCGGGCAGGAGGTGCGCGCGGGACTCCACCCGGTCCTGGTCGCTCTGCTCGTCAGTCATGGCACCCCTGTTACCCCGACCCCGGCCCCGGCACGCGGTGTTCCGCCGCTTGGTTGTGCGGGTCCCGCTCTCCGTCGGGTACGCTGACGTCGTGACGCTTTCGTATCGATGGTTTAGGCAGCCGGCTCGCACGCCGGTGACTTCACCATGATCTGACGTCACCACGTACCGAGCCGGCTGGGCAGGAGCTGTCGCTCCTGCCCTTTTGCGTACGAGCAGCCGGCTCGTCCCGGGCACCGGCCCCGGGCACGGTCGGCGGAAGGATGCCCACCGTGACGACCCCGGAGACCGATCGGGTCAGCGATCAGCGGATCGACCGTGTCGTGCCGCTGACCACGCCCGCGCTGCTGCACCACGAGCTGCCCCTGGACGCCCCGCTCGCCTCGGCCGTGCTGACCGGCCGACGCGCGGTGGGTCGGGTCCTGGACCGCGAGGACGACCGCCTGCTGGTGGTGGTCGGCCCGTGCTCGGTGCACGACCCGGCTGCGGCCCTCGACTACGCGCAGCGGCTGCGGACCGCCGCCGACCGGCTCGCCGACGACCTGCTGATCGTCATGCGGGTCTACTTCGAAAAGCCGCGTTCCACGGTGGGCTGGAAGGGGCTGATCAACGACCCGGGGCTGGACGGCAGCGGGGACGTCAACACCGGCCTGCGGCGGGCCCGGGCGCTGCTGCTCGACGTACTGCGCCTCGGGCTGCCGGTGGGCTGCGAGTTCCTCGACCCGATCACGCCGCAGTACATCGCCGACACGGTGGCCTGGGGCGCGATCGGTGCCCGCACGGTGGAGAGCCAGGTGCACCGGCAGCTCGCCTCCGGCCTGTCCATGCCGATCGGCATGAAGAACCGCCCGGACGGCAGCATCGGCACCGCCGTGGACGCGATCCGCGCGGCCGGCGTTCCGCACGTCTTCCCCGGCATCGACTTCTCCGGCACCCCGGCGATCATGCACACCCGGGGTAACACCGACGGGCACCTGGTGCTGCGTGGCGGGGGCGGCCGGCCCAACTACGACGCGGAGTCGGTGGCCGGTGCGCTGGACCTGCTCCGCGCGGCCGGGCTGCCGGAGCGTCTGGTGATCGACGCCAGCCACGCCAACAGCGGCAAGGACCACCGCAACCAGCCGCTGGTCGCCGCGGACGTGGCCGCCCAACTGGCCGACGGCCAGCGCGGGATCACCGGCGTGATGCTGGAGTCGTTCCTGCTGCCCGGCCGGCAGGACCTCGACCCCACCCGGGAGCTGGTGTACGGCCGCTCGGTCACCGACGCCTGCCTCGGCTGGGACGACACCGCCGAGGTGCTCGACCACCTGGCCACCGCCGTCCGGGCCCGCCGGGCCACCCTGCCGACCCCCGCCTGACCCACCAGGGGGCTGTGACGACGGACACGGCGGTGGACGGAACAGTTCCGGGGGTCGGCCCGTTGACTGAGGTGTCGGTGTGTCCAGTGTCCCCGGGCCTCACCCAAATAGCCTTCGCGGAATACCGTCCGGCTGGAGCCGCGTAGTGCCACTCGCCGAGAGGCGACCTGCACACCGACACCAGCGCCGCCCCCGGCCACCCGGCCGGGGGCGGCGCTGTCTGTACGCCCGCCGGGGCCAGCCACAAGCCCGCCGGGGGTCAGCCACTGCGGCGTGACGTTTGACCGATTCCGGCCCGGGTAGCTGATCGGCGTGACCGACGACGCATCCGTGGCCGGCGAACCGGACACCGAGGCCCTCGACGACCTGCTCGACGACATGTACCGGGGTCAAGAGCGGGTCACCCAGGCGGACATCTACCGCCGGGCGGTGGCCGCCGACCTCCCGGCGGACCTGCTCGCCCGGATCGACTCGCTGCCCGAGGGCGAGTACGCGGTGGACGAGGTCAGCGACCTGCTGGGCGGCTCCGTCGGGTGAGCGCGCCCGCCGCATCGCATCCCGGGCCGAGCGCGCCCGGTTCGCCGACCACCTCAGAGGAGACACCCACATGACGCACCACGAGGACCACGACGAGAAGGTGCCGGCGCTCGGCGAACCGCCAAAGGGCAGGGACACCACGCCCGAGCCGGACTTCGCCAACGAACATGACCGGACCGCCGTGGACCGGGACATCATCACCGGGGCGGACGAGGACGAACGGGAGCCGGAGTCCCCGCACGGCTGGTCCGGCATGCAGCGCTGACGCGTACGCGAGCGGGGGCCGGCATCCGTCGGCCCCCGCTTCGTTCGTCCGCGAATCAATCGTCGTCGTGGCCGCCCTCGGCGGCCTGCTGTGCGCTCGCGTACGCCATCTGCAGGAAGTCGGACGCGGCGACCGCGGTGAGCGCGGTGGCCACCAGCCGGGTCAGCCGGGGCGCGAGGACCAGCCCGCCGGTCAGCCCGGTGGCCACCCAGACGGCCAGACAGAACGGGCAGCTCAGCAGCTCCCCGATGGCGTGCCGGGTGGAGCTGCCCGAGTCACGGACCTGTTCCATCACCTCGCCGCTGCCGATCGGGCGGTCGTAGCGGGTGAACGGTGCCCGCAGCGGGCTGGTCACCGCGTCCTTGGACAGTAGCCGGCTCAGCTTGTGCGTGGCGATGGAGAGCAGCACCACGTCGGCCGGGGCGGGCCGCTCGGGCACCGGCCGCCCGGTCACCCGGACCAGGCCGGCGATGGCACCGGTCACCCCCGCGTAGGTGCCCATCGCCACCAGGTAGCCGCCGAGCGGGCGGTGCTCGTGCGGCGCGTACGCCCGACGCAGCCGGGCCGCCTTCTGTCGCAGGCCAATGCCGGTCACCCGACCTCCTCACATGTCGTGGTGGTGCGGGAGCAGTCCTCCCGCGTGGCCGGTGACGTCTCAGCCGGCCTGGAGGTTGTCGGCGACCTCGCGTACCAGGTTGCTCAGCGCCTCGTCGGCCAACTGGTCCGGGGCCGCCCCACCCGAGCCGTCGGCCAGGTCGAGCTGGATCCGCGCCCCGCCGGCGTCCGCCGGCTCCACCTTGATCTCCGCGGACCAGTCGGTGTCGCCGCCGCCCCAGCGGGCCCGCAGTTCCTCGCTGCTGATCTCCGTCGCTGGGCTGCCGTCGCCGCGCAACGGCTCCGGCAGCCACGCCGAAGCCCGGGCCGGGTCGGTGGCCGTGTTGAAGACCACCTCGGGCGGCGCCGACATGCCCCGCACAGCACGCGCCGCCATCAGGCGTCCCGCAGGCGGCTCGGGTCCACCTCCCGGCCCGGGTGGCGGGCCAGGTACTCGGTCTCCAGCTCCGCCGTGCGCCGCAGGTGGTTGGCGAGCGCGGAGTCCGCCGCGTGCCGGAGGGTGTCCAGACGAGTGCGGTGCAGGCTGTGCATCTCGCGGATCAGATCCTCGTCGCTCAGCTCCGTCGGGTCGACGCCGAGCTCGTCGCCTTCGAGTTCCGCGCCAGCGCTCGCCGGGTCGGCGAGGTGGTCGCCGCCCCACTCCGGCACCCGCTGCTCGGGGCTCATGTCCCTGCTGCCACTGGACGGAAAGCCGTCCTCGCGTACCGATCCGGTCATCATCGCCCCCCTGGTCTCGTTTGGGCTGGCGTCTAGACGGATGCCCACACCGGGTGTCGCCAAACCATGCCCCGCCGTACGACAACTACGACACGGTGTCGGAGATCCGCCCGGTCCCCGGTACCCTCGACGCCATGAGGTGGCTCTGGACCCCGGCGTGGATCGCGCGTCACGTGGCCATGGTCGTGCTGGTCGTGGGCTTCCTCGGGCTGGGCTGGTGGCAGGTCAGCCGGGCCACCGCCGGCAACAGCATCAGTTGGGGGTACGCGGTCGAGTGGCCGGTCTTCGCCGGCTTCGTGGTCTACGTGTGGTGGCGTGAGGTGCGCCTGGCCCGCCGGAGGACGGCGGCCGCCGTTGAACCGCCCGCCGACCCCGCCGACGCACCGGTCGACGAGGCGGCGCCGACCGTGACCACCGGGTCCCGTCCGGCGGTACGCCGACCGGTGCGGGTCGCCCGGGTCCCCGCCGGAGGCGAGGCTCCCGACGACTCGGACCTGGCCGCCTACAACGACTACCTGTCATGGTTGAACGCCAATCCGGGCGCCCGGCCCGGTGACTATCCCGGCTGAGCCGGGGCTCGGAAGGACGGACGAAGGTGGGCGCAGCCCTTACCCGGTACCGCGTGATCGCCTGGATCGTGGGCGTGGCGCTGATCCTGCTGGTCGTGATCGGCATGCCGCTGAAGTACGTGTTCGACAACCCGGTCGTGGTGGAGACGGTGGGGCAGGCGCACGGCTTCTTGTACATGGTCTACCTGCTGGCCGCGTTCGACCTGAGCCGTCGGGTCGGGTGGCCGCTGAAGCGGATGCTGCTGGTGATGCTGGCCGGTACCGTGCCGTTCGTCTCGTTCTACGCCGAGCGCCGGGTCACCGGGTGGCTGGCTCGCCCCACGGAGCGTACGCCGGAGCCGGTCGCCAGCTGAGCGGCCGATCGTCGGCACCCCCGGCGCGGCCCGTGTCGGGGACGGCGCGGGTCAGCGGTTGGGTCGCCACGGGTCCGCGGAGGCGAGCGGATCCGCCCAGCCGCCGTACCGGTTCACTTCCCGGGCTCGCAGCAGCGCCCGGGTGACCTGGCCGAACTGCCGCTCGTCGTCGGCGCTGAACAGAAGCACCTCCGCGCCCCGGTGCCACCCCCACAGCTCGTGCGGGGGCGGCCGCCAGCGATCGCCGACCAGAGCCAGCGCCGCCGGCAGCAGGAACACCGCCCCGAGGATGAGGTACGCCTCCGCGGTCAGCCGTTGCAGGCCGCCGGTGAAGCCGAGCAGCAGCCCGACGCCACCGAGCATGGCGGCGGTGATCGCGACCGCCCGGACGGCGATCCGGTCGTGCGGACCCCGGGTAGTGCGCAGGTGGGTCAAATCGGCGATCCGGTAACTGGTCCGGCCGACGGTGAACCGGTCGACGGTCACGATGATGCCGGGCCGCGCGTACAGCAGGGTGGACCTGGCACCGGGCACCGTTCGCTGCGGTCGCGTCGTCGCGCCTTCACGATTCACGGTTCCTCCCGTGGGGCGGTTCGCCGGGCTGGCCCGCAGGTCACAGGCATCGCTGCCTGTCGACGGGATTCCCGGCTCCGGTGTTCATTGTGTTGCGGCACCACCAGCCCTCCGGCCCAATTACCGGCTTCCGACAGCTCGCCCGACCGGCGGACATCGTCGAGAAACAGCATCCATTTCAGGTTTTATCGGTTATGGAGCGCAGGTATCCGGCGGCATACGCCCGGAACGACGAAGACCATAAAGCCGTCATTTAGTGACAAGAAGGACGTGTTGACCGGCTCGCGGAGCGTCAGCAGCCCCGATGAAGTCACTGGGCGCAGGGGCACCAGCCCGCCACAATGCCAACATTCGCCCCGACTTCAACTGCGGACGACAGCCGCCCCGGGTTAGGTTGAGCGAGCCGGTCCGGCCCAGCGCCGTCCACCCGGATGGCCCCGGTCGGTGTCGCCGAGGGCGTCAGCAGCCCCGTCGGCGGCCGTGGGAGAGGGGCCTTCAGCTCTTGTCATCCCTGAAAAACCTGCTGCGCACCATGGCGCTCGCCGGCATGTCGGCCGCGTTGATCGCCCCGTCGGCGGCGGCACACGCCGAGCCGTCCCCCGCCGACCTGACCCGCCGGATCGAGACGTCCTCGGCCGAGTTGGAGCGGGTCGTCGAGTCGTACAACAAGCTCACCGAGGAGATCAAGACCAACAAGACCTCGGCGGCCCGATTACAGGCCCGCATCGGCCCACTGGAACAGCAGGCCGAGCAGAGCCGGGCGGACGTCGCCGAGCTGGCCAACACCGCCTACAAGAGCGGCGAGCTGCGCACCGCGGACGCGCTGCTGCGTTCCGGCGGCTCGGCCGCGCTGCTGGATCGGCTCGGAGCGCTCGATCAGCTCACCCGTCAGCGCCAGGAACGCATCTCCGGCTTCACCGCCAGCCAGGAACGGCTGCTCGACGAGAAGCGCCGCCTGGACGCCACGCTGACCCGGCAGGCCGCGCAGGCCCGCCATCTGGCGACGGCCAAAAAGCAGATCGAGAGAGACCTGACCAAGCTGTACGAGCTGCGCCGGCAGGCGTACGGGGCGCCCACCGAGCGACCCGCGCCCAAGCCGGCGGCCGAGGCCGCGAACGTTCCCGCTGTCGCCGGTGCGGCCGGCACCGCGGTGCGCTACGCCTACGGCGCGTTGGGCAAGCCGTACGTCTGGGCGGCCGACGGGCCGAACGGCTACGACTGCTCCGGGCTGACCTCCGCCGCCTGGCGGGCGGCCGGGAAGTCGCTGCCGCACAACACCCGGATGCAGTGGGGGGCGGTCGCCCACATCGGTCGGAGTGACCTGCGCCCGGGAGACCTGGTGTTCTACCGAGGGCTCGGGCACGTCGCCCTCTACGTGGGCGGCAACCAGGTGATCGACGCACCGAGCGCCGGCCGCAACGTGCTCAAGCGGGGCATGAACATGATGCCCATCCAGGGCTACGGCCGGGTCCGCTAGCCACGCCCGGATACGGCGAACGGCCGGCGTCCCCCTATCGGACGCCGGCCGTTCGCCGTTATTACTACCAGGTCAGGCTGCCTGCAGCCCCTCCGCGCGGGCCAGCTCACGGAGCCGGCCGAGGGCCTGGATCTCCAGCTGCCGGATCCGCTCGCGGGACAGCGAGAACCGGGACGCGACCTCGGTGAGCGAGTGCTCACGGCCGTCCTCCAGCCCGTAGCGGGCCCGCATAATGCCGGCCGACCGGTCGTCCAGGTGGTTGAGCAGCCCCTCGATGCGCTGCCGCTCCAGCCCGGAGAGGACGATGTCCTCCGGCGACGGGGCGTCCGTGTCGGCGACCAGGTCGCCGAGCTTGGTGTCGCCGTCGTCGCCGATGGGGGTGTCCAGCGAGACGGTGTCCTGCGACCAGCGGCGCAGCTCGTTCACCCGCTCGACGGTGACGCCGAGCGACGCCGCGATCTGCTCCGGCTCCGGGTCGCTGCCCAGCTCACGGGTGAGCTGGCGCGCCACGTTGCGCATCCGGTTAACGTCCTCCACCAGGTGCACCGGCAGTCGGACGGTGCGCTCCTGCTGGGCGATGGCCCGGCTGATCGCCTGGCGGATCCACCAGGTGGCGTAGGTGGAGAACTTGTAGCCACGCTCGTAGTCGAACTTCTCAACCGCCCGGACCAGACCCGTGTTGCCCTCCTGGATCAGATCCAGCATGGGCATGCCCGAGCGCACGTAACGGCGGGCGATCGACACGACCAGTCGCAGGTTGGCGCGAATGAAGAGGTCCTTCGCGTGCTCACCCTCGACGACCAGTCGCTCCAGGTCGGCCCGGTCGACGCCATCGGGGACGCGGTCCTCACCGAGCAGGTGCTCGGCGTAGAGGCCGGCCTCGATCGCCTTGGAGAGATCGACCTCCCGGGCGGCGTCCAGCAGTGGCGTCCGGGAGATCTCGTGCAGGTAGACGCCGACGAGGTCGCGCTCCTCGGCGACCTGATCGGTTCGCATGCCGATGTTCTTGTCCACGTTGCCCACGGTCCCCTCGCTCGCGCCGGTTGCCCGGTTCCTTGCCATCCCCACGTCCGTCAGCCCCGGTAACTTCCGCTGTGCCCACCGGTGCTGACACCTACACAACAGATGAGACGTGTCGGGGATTCCATGTACTGAGTCGAAAGTGTCACGAATGCCTGAGTAGTTGCTGAGAGCACGGTCCATGTTTGCTGTCAGCACCCCGTCGGGTGGCTCGCCGCTGGGCACCACGTACGGGTCGGCGGATCGACGAATCGCCGAACGCCCGTACCAATGGCAACACCGCCCGCCGCGGGGGCACAGCGACCCGGGTCACCACTGCGCTGCGATCCTGGTCACTGCCAAATACGCACCGGTGGACCGGTCGGTTCATCCACGAGGGTGTTATTACCCCCCGCCAAGATGAACAATCCGGAGCCTCGTTCGCTTCCCGCCGGCGACCCGGGCGGGTGGAGTCAGGTGGCGAGCAGGGCGAGGGCGCCGCGAACCTGGTCGGCGGAGCGGGCCAGCGCGGCCCGCGCGGCGGCGACCTCGGCGCCGGAGACCAGCGAGACCAGGGCGGTCTTCAGATCGCCGTCGGCCTCGTTGAGGGCCCGCCGGGAGACCTCCTCCGAGCAGCCGGTGGCCTCGACCAGGATCGAGATCATCCGCCCGCGGAGCTTCGCGTTCGTCGCCACCATGTCGATCATGAGGTTCGAGTAGACCCGACCCAGTCGCACCATGACGGCGGTCGAGAACGTGTTGAGCACCAACTTCTGTGCGGTGCCCGCCTTCATCCGGGTCGACCCGGTGACGACCTCCGGTCCGGTGTCCACCCCGATGAACACGTCGACCGACCGGGCCGCCTCCGCCTCCGGATTGGCGCAGAGCAGCACCGTCGAGGCGCCCTTGGCGCGGGACGCGGCGAGCGCCCCGAGGACGTACGGGGTGCGTCCGCTGGCGGCGAGACCGACCACCAGGTCACCGGCGCGCACACATCCGGCCGCATCGACCGCGCCGCCCCGCTCGTCGTCCTCGGCGTCCTCCACGGCACGCCACATGGCGTCCGGACCGCCGGCGAGGTGGGAGCAGAACCAGTGCCGGGGCGAGTTGAAGGTGGGGGCCAGCTCGGCGGCGTCGAGCACGCCCAGCCGGCCGGAGGTGCCGGCCCCGAAATAGTGCACCCGGTGGCCGCCGCGCAGCGCCGCGACCGCCAGGTCGACCGTGGCGGCGATCTCGTCGAGCACCGCGGCGACGGCCGCCGGCACCCGCCGGTCGGCCTCGTTGATGACGGTGAGCACGTCCCGGGTCGACATCAGGTCGAGGTCGGCGCTGAGCGGGTTGCGCCGCTCGGTGGGGGCGCCCACCCGGACGATCGGGCGGGCGGGCGGTGCTGGCATGTCCTCGTCCGGCTCCACCGCACCGGCCGTCATCCTCGCCTCCGGTTCGCACCCACCCGGTGCGACAGGACGGCCTCGGCGGTCGCCTCGAGGGCCTTGCGCGCCCGGGACCGGTTGCGGGCGGCCACGCCGACGAACAGGCAGTCGACCACGGTGAGTTGGGCCAACCGGCTGGCCGTCGCGCCGGAGCGGTAGGTGGTCTCCCGGGCGGCGGTGGTCAGCACGAAGTCGGCCACGTCGGTGATCGGCGAGCGCGGGAAGTTGGTCAGCGCCACGGTGACGGCGCCCCGCGTCCGGGCCTGCTCCAGCACCTCGATCACGTCGGAGGTGGTGCCGGTGTGCGAGATGCCGACCGCCACGTCGCCCCGGCCGAGCAGCGCGGCCGAGGTCAGGGCGGTGTGCACGTCCGGGAAGTAGAAGGCGATCCGGCCGATGCGGTGCAGCTTCTGCTGAAAGTCGGAGGCGACGAACCCGCTGGCGCCGGCGCCGTAGATGTCGATCCGGCCGGCGTTGGCGATCGCCTCGACCACCTGCTCACAGATGGCGGGGTCGAGCTGCTCGGCAGTCTCCTCGACCGCGCGGGCGTCGTTGAACGCGATGGTGGCGATGATCTGGGCGAGGTCGGCGCCGGGCGGGATGTCACCGCCGACGACCCGGGCGTCCGGCGGTTCGACCCGGCGGGCGGCCTCGGCGGCGAGCCGGATGCGCAGCTGCGGGTAACCGTCCATGCCCACCGAGCGGCAGAACCGGATGACCGTCGCTTCAGACGTCTCGGCTGCGGTGGCGAGGTCGGTGATCGTCCGGCGGGCGGCGGCAGCCGGGTCGGAGACGACCAACCGGGCGACCCGCTGCTCAGCGGGCGACAGCGACGGCAGCAGCCCGCTGATGTGGACGATCAGCCCACCGGGCTCGTGACTCGCAGAAATCTTCGGACTCTTCGCCACGGATGAAACTTACTTTCACGAGGCGTGAGCGTCAACCATGACTCCACGTGTTGGGGAAAGTACCGCCGATCGGGCGAGCCCGTCAGGCCAAGCGTGCCACCGGCGGGACCGCGCCACCTCCCCCGCCGGGCCGGGTCAACCTGCCGGACGGCTCCGGGCTCGCGGAAAACCGGGTCCGGCCAGACCGTACGGCGTCCCCGACCAGCCACACCGGGCAGGGCTCCCCCGCCGACGCGTCGACCCGAGCCGACCGGACGGCGTGGACCCGGCGGAGCGGTTCGGGGCGGTGGAGAGGCCGGGGCGGCGCTAGCGTGTGCTGCATGGCGGAGCGCAGTGTGCTGATCACCGGAGGCACGGGCGGGCTCGGCGGGGCGGTCACCACCGCCTTTCGGACGGCCGGCTGGCGGGTGGTCGTACCGGAGCGGGGTGCTCGGCCCCGGTCGGAGCCAGCGGCCGACGGGCTGGTCCGGCTCGTCGCGGACCTGACCGATCCGGCCGGCGCGGCACGGGCCGTCGAGGCGGCCGTCGGCGAACCGGCCGCGCCGCTGCGAGCGGTGGTCAACCTGGTCGGCGGTTACGCCAGCGGCGGGCTGGTGCATGAGACGCCGGTCGAGGAGTTCGAGCGGATGCTCACCGCCAACCTGCGGCCGACCTACCTGGTCACCCGGGCCGCGCTGCCCCACCTGGTGGCGGCCGGTGGCGGCGCGGTGGTCTGCGTCTCGGCCCGCGCGGCGGTCGCCCCGTTCCCCGGCGCGGCCGGCTATGTGACGGCCAAGGCCGCGGTGCTCGCCTTCGCCAACGCGGTCGCGGTCGAGTACCGGTCCCGCAACGTGCGCTGCAACACCGTGCTGCCCAGCGTCATCGACACCCCGGCGAACCGTGCCGCTCAGCCCGACGCCGACCACTCCCGCTGGGTGACCCCGGCCGAGATCGCCCCGGTGATCCACTTCCTCGCTTCGGCGGAGTCCGCGCCGACCAGCGGCGCCACCGTCCCGGTCTACGGGCGGGCCTGAGCCACCAGCGGCCCGATGGCCCCGTGGCCGGTCCGCTCCCCCGCCGCCGGCACGTCGGACGGCGGCGGTTCGGCGGACGGACGGCCCGGGTCGGGTCGGACGGACGGCGGCAGCCAGGTCGCCAGGTGCGCCTGGATCTGCTCGGTCACCTCCTCGGCCGGGCGGCCCGCGTCCACCAGGACGAAGGTCGGATACTCGGGCAGGGCGCGGTAGGCGGTGTCGGCGGCGGTCAGCCAGCCCATCGTCTCGTGGTCGGTGCCCCGCTGCTCGATCCGCCGGTACGCCTCAGCCGGGTCGACGGCGAGCAGGAAGGTCACCTGCGGCGTCGGAAAGAACCGGTAGCCGGCCCGGGCCAGCCGCTCCCAGCGGTGCCCGCCGTGCGCGCGGATGCTGGCGTACTGGCAGGCCGAGTAGCGGTCCATCACCGCCGTCCGGCCGGTGAGCAGGCAACTGAGCAGGGCGGCGGCGATGGCGAGCCAGCGCAGCACGGATTCCACCGCCAGCACGCCGTCGCGCCCGACGAGTCGCTGGGCGTCGGGGCGGCCCAGCCGGTGGGCGAGCCGGCCGAGCCAGCGACGCCCGCTGGCGTTGCGGCGGTAGGTGGCCGGGCGGCCGGCGGCGGTCAACGCGGCGGCCAGCCGGTGCGCCTGTGTGGTCTTGCCCGAACCGTCGATGCCGATCAGGGCCACGGTGCGCAACCGGGTCCTGCCGCGTCGCGTCCCCGATGATCTGGCCACCCTCGACAGGTTATCCGACCTGAGCTTCAGCTGCGCAGTTTGTGGTACTTGATCCCTGTTCGAACCCGCCCGCGACCGGCCCAGGTGTGGACGACCGGAATGCCGGGTACGGGAGTTCGAATCCAACCGCCTGTCCACCAACACGACCGACGGGAGAACCAGATGGCTGAGCGCGGGGACGAGAGTCTGGTGCACACCCTGAAGAAGGTCGCCGCCGTGCTCAAGCAGTCCGAGATCCCGTTCGCGCTGGGCGGCAGCTTCGCCGTCTACGCCCACGGTGGTCACTCCAGCGATCACGACGTCGATTTCCTGATCCGGGAGGCCGACGTCGAGGGAGCGCTGGAGGCCCTGGTGGCCGCCGGCTTCGTCGCCGAGCGTCCACCGGAGGACTGGCTGGTGAAGGTCTTCGACGACGGGCGGATGGTCGATCTGATCCACCGGCCGATCGAGACGCCGGTGACCGAGGAGACGTTCGCCGACACGGTCGTCCGGCCGGTGGACGCGATTCACATGCCGGTCCTGTCCGCCACCCAGCTGATGGTGCACAAGCTCCTCAGCTTCTCCCAGCACTACTGCGACTTCGCCCGTGGCCTGCCGCTGGCCCGGTCGCTGCGGGAGCAGATCGACTGGGAACGGGTACGCAAGGAGACGCAGCACTCGCCGTACGCCGAGGCGTTCCTGGTGCTGTTGGACCGGCTCGAGGTGGTGCCGGAAACCGGCACCCCGGCAGGAGAGGGGACACCGTGACCCACCATCGCGACAGCGGCGGCGGACCACCCGACGAGTACGTCGAGGCCGAGATCCACCGGCTGCTCGCCGAGGATCCCGCCGTCGCCGAACAGGGAATCACCGTGGTCCGGAGGGAGCGCGCCCTCGTGCTCTACGGCGAGGTGGAGAGCCCGCACCGGCGTGCGGAGATCCTGCGTCGGGTGGCCGAGCGCTTCCCGGACGTGCCGATCACCAGCGACATCGGGGTGATCCGCACTCAGGCGCCCACGCAGATCGAGCAACTGCCCTGAGGGAGGCTTCATGGTGATCCGGATCGCCGCCGTGGGCGACGTGCATCTGGACGAGGACGTGGTCGGCCGGTTCCGCCCGGCGTTGGAGGAGCTGCCGGACTGCGCCGACGTGCTCCTGCTGACCGGGGACCTGACCCGGCACGGCACCGAGTCGGAGGCGCGCTGCGTGGCGCAGGAGTTCGGCGGGCTGGCCGTGCCGGTGGTGACCGTGCTGGGCAACCACGACCATCAGTGTGACCAGGTGCCGCAGGTGGTCAAGGTGCTCGAGGACGCGGGTATCACCGTGCTGGAGGGCAACGGCGTGGTGCTGGACTGCGCGGGCGGCCGGCTCGGCATCGCCGGTGTCAAGGGCTTCGGCGGCGGATTCGCCGGGCGGTGTGCGAGCGACTTCGGCGAGCCGGAGATGAAGGCGTTCGTCCGCACCACCGTTGACAGCGCGGACCGCCTCGGTACGGCGCTGCGCTCCCTCGACTGCGACATGCTGGTGGCGCTCACCCACTACTCACCGGTGCCGGACACGCTGGCCGGCGAGCCTCTGGAGATCTACCCGTTCCTCGGCTCGTACCAGCTCGGGCAGGCGATCGACTCGGCGCCCACCGCGCTGGCCCTGCACGGGCACGCGCACGCCGGCACCGAGCGCGGCACCACTCCCGGTGGGGTGCGGGTACGTAACGTCGCGCACCCGGTGATCAAGCAGGCCTACAGCGTCTTCCATGTCGGCGATCAACCCGACACCGACCAGGTTTCCCCGATCGGACGCTCGGGTAGTCAGTGGTCATGGAGCTGATTCTCTGGATTCTCGCAGTCGTACTCGTGGTCGCCGGCATCCTCGCGCTGTTCCGCCGGCAGATCCTGTGGGGCATCGTCCTCATCGTCGTCGGGCTGTTGGTCGGCCCGGGTGGTGTCAGCATCTTCAATTGACGTTCGCACCTCGTAACACCGGGACCCGCCGGGGTCGCCGTGGCCGGAGCTCCGTCCTCCCGACAGGAGCACCGGACGTGGCGATCCCGGCGCTTTGCTGTGTGACATCCGCGGGCCGGACCGCCCGAAGGGCTGCCCAGACCGTACGAAAGCGGACCCGGACCGTACGGCCCGGGCCCCGCAGCGGTTTGACCGCCGACAGGACGGAAACATCTCGACCATGGAGACATCCCAGGACGTGCCGCCGACCACCGGCCGACGGTCCCGCTGGGCGCTCGCCTGCTTCGCGGCGGCAGTCTTCGTCGCGGCCGCGATCGGCGGGCTGGGCGTGCGGGGCACCACCGACGAGTACGCCGGCCTGCGGCAACCCGACTGGGCGCCGCCCTCGTGGCTGTTCGGCCCGGTCTGGACGGTGCTGTACGCGCTGATCGCGGTGGCCGGCTGGCTGGTCTGGCGCCGAGTCGGCTTCGGGCCGGCGCTCTGGGCGTGGACCGCCCAGTTGGTGCTCAACGCGATCTGGACCCCGCTGTTCTTCGGCGCGGGGCAGTACGGGCTGGCGTTCGCCGAGATCGTGGCGATGTGGCTGGCGATCGGGCTCACCGTCGCGCTGTCCGCCCGGGTCTCCCGGGTCGCGGCGGCGCTGCTGCTGCCCTACTGGGCCTGGGTCACCTTCGCCGCCGCCCTGAACCTGTCGATCTGGCGGCTGAACTCCTGACCGACGGTTCCCCGGCGGCGCCGCCCGCCGGAGACCGTCGTCGTTCAACCCCTCAGCAGCGGGGCACGCCGGGGATGTAGCCGTCGTGACCGGTGTACACGTACGCGTCGGCGATGAAGCGGCCGGAGCCGATCCGGTCCCAGATCGAGCTGGTGCCGTAGGTGCCGGTGACCGTGGTGCCGCTGGTCTGGCAGGCGATGGTCACCCGGGTGCCGTCGGCGACGGTCCCGACGGAGGCGTACCCCGTGCCCGGGCCGGAGCGGACGGTCAGCGGGGTGCCGCTGGTGTCGACCGTGCCGTTGCCGCTGCCCGAGCCGCACCCGTTGTCGCTGGTGTAGCTCCTGGTGCCCCAGTACAGGCCGAGGGTGCCGTTGAACCGCACCTGGATGTCGCTGCCGTTGAGGCGCTGCTCGTAGTGCAGGTGCGGGCCGGTGGAGCCGCCGGTGCTGCCGACCCAGCCGAGCACCTTGCCGTAGCCGACCGTCTGGCCGACCGACACGTTGAAGCCGTTGAGGTGGGCGTAGTACGTGCTGTAACCGCCACCGTGGTTGATCCGGACGTACTTGCCGTAGCTGGTGCCGCCGAGGTCGGTCACGCGGTCGACGGTGCCGGGGGCGCTGGCCACCACCGGGTCGCCGAGGTCGTCGGTGCGGTTGAAGTCGACGGCGTTCGCCGGGCTGTGGTTCGACCGGGTCTGCCCGGACCAGGACTGGCCGCACGGGAACGGCACCTTGAAGGTCGGCGCGGCCAGCGCCGGGCTGGCCGGGGCCAGGACTCCCCCGACGAGCAGGCCCGTCACCAGCAGGCTGATCCACCGCTTACGCATACAGCTCCTCCTATGTCGAAAACCTTCGATGTGGTGGTCTCAGCCTGACAGATATCGTCATTCTTCGAAAGAGTCGAAGATCTGGTCCGGGAGCGCGCCCACGGGGCGGCCGGGAGGTTTCCGGATTGTTACTCGCTCGTGTCTGACAGGGGCTGGACCGGACCGGATGCAAGCGCTTACATGTGTGCACAGCCATCGGGACCGGCGCCGGGCCATTGAGCACGACCGCGCCGGCTAGAAAGGAGGACGGCATGGCGGTCTTTACCAGACCACGCCAGGCCTTCGCGATCGCCGGCGTACTGGGGCTGGCGCTCAGCGCCACCGCTTGCGGTACCGGCGACGACAAGAAGAGCGACAACGCGGGCTCCGCGGAGTGTGCCGCATACGAGAAGTACGAGGGCCACGACGGCAAGAAGGTCTCCATCTACGCGTCCATCCGTGACGCCGAGGCTGACCTGCTGGAGCGCTCCTGGTCGCAGTTCACCGACTGCACCGGCATCGAGATCGACTATGAGGGCAACGCCGAGTTCGAGGCGCAGCTCCCGGTCCGGGTCGACGGCGGCAACGCGCCCGACCTGGCCTTCGTGCCCCAGCCGGGTCTGGTCAAGCGGTTCGCCGACGCCGGCAAGCTGAAGTCCCTCGGGGCCGACACCAAGACGATGGCCGAGCAGAACCTGCCGGCCGACTGGCTGAAGTACGGCACCGTCAACGGCACCCTCTACGGCGTGCCGCTCGGCGCCAACGTGAAGTCCTTCGTCTGGTACTCGCCGAAGCTCTTCAAGGAGAAGGGCTGGACGGTCCCGACCAGCTGGGACGACATGATCAAGCTCAGCGACACGATCGCGGCGACCGGCATCAAGCCGTGGTGCGCCGGCATCGAGTCCGGTGACGCCACCGGCTGGCCGGCCACGGACTGGATCGAGGACGTGATCCTGCGTACGCAGGGCCCCGAGGTCTACGACCAGTGGACCACCCACGCCATCCCGTTCAACGACCCGCGGATCGTCGACGCGGTCAACCGGGCCGGCACGATCCTGAAGAACGAGAAGTACATGAACGGCGGCTTCGGCGGGGTGAAGAGCATCGGCACCACCGCCTTCGGTGAGGCCGGGCTGCCGGTCACCACCGGCAGGTGCGCCATGCACCGGCAGGCGTCGTTCTACGCCAACCAGTTCCCCGAGGGCACCAAGGTGGCCGAGGACGGTGACGCCTTCGCGTTCTACTTCCCGGCCATCGACACGGCCAAGGGCAAGCCGGTGCTCGGCGCGGGCGAGTTCGTCGTCGGCTACGCCGACCGCCCCGAGGTGCAGGCGGTGCAGACCTACCTCGCCTCCGGCGAGTACGTCAACAGCCGCGCGAAGCTGGGCAACTGGGTCACGGCGAACAACAAGCTGGACATCGCCAACGTCGCCAGCCCGATCGACAAGCTCTCCGTCCAGATCCTGCAGGACAAGACCGGCGTCTTCCGCTTCGACGGATCCGACCTGATGCCGGCCGCGGTCGGCGCGGGGACGTTCTGGAAGGGCATGGTCGAGTGGATCAACGGCAAGGACACCGCGTCGGTGCTCCAGGGCATCGAGAGCAGCTGGAAGTGATCTGAACGGTGGGCCGGTCCGCACCCGCGGGCCGGCCCACCGGCGGATCCAGACCTGGGAGGGTCGATGGAGTTCGACTTCGCGGAGGAGCAGCCGAAGTTCCTCATGCTGATGTACGGGCTGATCGCTTTCGTCGCGGTGGTGGGCGGTCTGCTCCTGCTCCTCGACGTGGTGCCGGCCTGGTTCGCTCGGCGGCGGGAGGCGCAGTTGGTCGCCGCGTCCGTCAGCGGCACCCCGCTCCCCCGCCGGCGCAAGCGGGGGGAGGGACTCTTCGCGCTCTTCTTCCTGCTGCCGACGCTGCTGCTGCTCACGGTCGGGTTGGTCGTTCCGGCCATCCGCACCACACTGCTGTCGTTCATGGACGCGGGCAGCAACAACTGGGTTGGGCTGCGCAACTACGGCTGGATGTTCTCCGACAGCTCGATCGTCCGGGTCCTGATCAACACCCTGGTCTGGGTGGTCCTGGTCCCGCTGGTCGCGACCGCGTTCGGCCTGATCTACGCCGTCCTGGTGGACAAGGCCCGCTTCGAGGCGGTGGCCAAGTCACTGATCTTCCTGCCGATGGCGATCTCCTTCGTCGGCGCCAGCATCATCTGGAAGTTCGTCTACGCCTACCGCGGCGACGGCGACCAGATCGGTCTGCTCAACCAGATCGTGGTCAGCCTCGGCGGCGAGCCCAAGCAGTGGCTGCTCGAATCACCGCTGAACACGCTGCTGCTGATCGTCATCATGGTCTGGATCCAGGCCGGTTTCGCCATGGTGGTGCTCTCCGCCGCGATCAAGTCCATCCCCGGTGACATCGTGGAGGCCGCCCGGCTCGACGGCGTCAGCCCGTGGCAGATGTTCTGGCGAATCACCATGCCGAGCATCCGGCCTGCGCTGATCGTGGTGGTGGTGACGCTCACGATCGCCACGCTCAAGGTCTTCGACATCGTCCGGACCGCGACCAACGGCAACTACGACACCAGCGTGATCGCCAGCGAGATGTACAACCAGGCGTTCCGGTACGGCCAGAACGGGCAGGGCTCAGCGCTCGCGGTCTTCCTCTTCATCCTGGTCATCCCGGTCGTGATCTACCAGATCCGCAACCTCCGTCAGCAGCGGGAGGGCTGAGATGACGACTGCAACGCCCACCGTCGCCGCCGGCACCCAGAAGACCGACGGCACCACGCCCACCACCGCTGGGCGGGTCCGCAAGCGGCTGAACAGCCGTACCGCGACCCTTGTCTCGATCGTCATCGCGGTGGTCTGGACCATCCCGACCTTCGGCCTGTTCATCTCCTCCCTCCGGCCCGAGGACGAGATCAAGACCACCGGCTGGTGGACGGCCTTCACCAACCCGCAGTTCACGCTGGAGAACTATCAGCAGGTCTTGTTCGGGCGGTCGTCGTCATCGGGGCAGCTCGCCAGCTACTTCGTCAACTCGTTGGCGATCACCATCCCCTCGGTGCTCTTCCCGCTCGCCTTCGCGGCCCTGGCCGCGTACGCGCTGGCGTGGATCAACTTCCGTGGCCGGGACTGGCTCTACATCGCGATCTTCGCGTTGCAGATCGTGCCGCTGCAGATGGCCCTGGTGCCGCTGCTGAAGTTCTTCTCCACCGGCGTCACCCTCGGCGGCGTGACCCTGATGCCGGCCTGGGATCTCGTCGACGAACAGAAGTTCGCGCAGGTGTGGTTCGCGCACACCTGCTTCGCACTTCCGTTCGCCGTCTTCCTGTTGCACAACTTCATCTCGCAACTGCCGGGAGACCTGATGGAGGCGGCCCGGGTCGATGGGGCCAGCCACCCGAAGATCTTCCGCACCATCGTGCTGCCGCTGATCATGCCGGCGCTGGCCGCGTTCGGCATCTTCCAGTTCCTCTGGGTCTGGAACGACCTGCTGGTCGCGCTGATCTTCGCTGGCGGCGGCAACGAGACCGCTCCGCTCACCGTCCGGCTGGCCGAGATGGCCGGCACCCGAGGCAACGAGTGGCAGCGGCTGACGGCAGGGGCGTTCGTCTCGATCGTCGTACCGCTCGTCGTGTTCCTGTCCCTCCAGCGCTTCTTCGTGCGAGGTCTGCTCGCCGGCAGCGTCAAGGGCTGACCCGCTTGCTCGCCGCCGCCTGGCCCCTCGGGCGGCGGCGGGCGCCGGGTACCGAGCGGGGGAACCGTGACGAAGATTGATGATGTGGCCCGGCTGGCCGGGGTGTCCACGGCCACCGTCTCGCGGGCGCTGCGCGGGCTGCCGACGGTCTCCGCCGCCACCCGACGCCGGGTCCTCGCAGCCGCCGAGCAGCTCGACTACGAGGTCTCGCCGAGCGCGTCCCGGCTCGCCGGTGGCCGCACCGGCACGGTCGCGGTGGTTGTCCCCCGGATCACCCGATGGTTCTTCAGCACGGTCGTCGAGGCGGTCGAGGAGTTCCTCCACGAGTCCGGTTACGACCTGCTGCTCTACAACCTGGGTGGTCGGGAGCAGGTCCGCCAGCGGGTGCTGCGTACCGCCAACCTGCACAAGCGGGTGGACGCCATCATGCTGGTCGCCACGCCGCTGCGCCCGGCCGACCTGACCGCGCTGGCCGCCCTCGACCTGCCCGGGGTGACCATCAGCTCGGGGACCAGGGTGCCCAACTGGCCGTGCGTACGGATCGACGATGTCGCTGCCGCCCGTACCGCCACCCGGCACCTGCTCGACCTCGGCCACCGCCGGATCGCGCACATCTCCGGCGACCCCGACGACGAGCTGGCCTTCACCACCCACCTGGACCGACGCCGGGGGTACCAGGAGGAACTGCGGGCGGCCGGTCTGCACCTCGACCCGAGCCTGGACGTCGAGTCGACGTTCACCATCGACGGCGGCAACCGGGCGGCAGCCGAGCTGCTGTCCCGGGGCGAACCGCCGACCGCGATCCTCGCCGCCTGTGACGAGATGGCGATGGGCGCGATGACCGCGCTGCGCGACGCCGGGCTGCGCGTACCGCAGGACGTCAGCGTGATCGGCATCGACGACCACGACCTGGCCGGCGTGCTCGGGCTCAGCACCATCGCCCAGCCCGCCGCCGAGCAGGGCCGGCTGGCCGCCCGGATGCTGCTCGACCCGCTCGGGGCCCGGAACCTGGGCCCGATCGTCGGTCAACGGACCGCCGGTTGCGACACCCCGGTGATCCTGCCCACTCGGCTGGTGGTCCGGGAATCGACCGCACCGCCCCGGGCACACTGAAACTCAACCATCCGCCGCCGGCCGGCGGCTGGCGGCGACGCGGCCGGCAGCAGCACCGGCAGTCCACCCACCGCTCGACACGGGAGACGACCCTGAACACCGATCCGACGCAGCAGACCCCCTCCGGTCCCCCGGTCACCGGCTGGTGGACCGAAGCCGCCATCTACCAGATCTACCCCCGCTCGTTCGCCGACTCGGACGGGGACGGCGTCGGCGACCTGCCGGGCATCACCGCCCGCCTCGACCACCTGGTCGAACTGGGCGTGGACGCGGTGTGGCTCTCCCCGTTCTACCCGTCCCCCCAGGCCGACGCCGGCTACGACGTGGCCGACTACCGGGACGTCGACCCGCTGTTCGGCACCCTCGCCGACGCGGACAAGCTGATCGCGGAGGCCCGCTCCCGCGGCCTGCGGGTGATCGTCGACCTGGTTCCGAACCACACCTCCTCGGCGCACCGCTGGTTCCAGGCCGCGCTGCCCGCCGCGCCCGGCAGCCCGGAGCGGTCCCGGTACATCTTCCGGGACGGTCTGGGCCCGGCCGGCGACCAGCCGCCGAACGACTGGCAGAGCGTCTTCGGCGGCCCGGCCTGGACCCGGACGGTCGACCCGGACGGGCAGCCCGGCCAGTGGTACCTGCACCTGTTCGACACGGGACAGCCGGACCTCAACTGGGACCACCCGGAGGTGCACGCGGAGTTCCTGGACGTGCTGCGGTTCTGGTTGGAACGCGGGGTGGACGGCTTCCGGGTCGACGTGGCGCACGGTCTGGTGAAGCAGACCGACCTGGCCGACTGGCAGGAGCCGCAGGAGATCCTGTCCGGCAACGAGGTGGACAAGCCGCGCCCGCCGATGTGGGACCAGGAGGGCGTGCACGACATCTACCGCCAGTGGCGGCAGCTCCTGGACAGCTACCCCGGCGAGCGGGTGCTGGTCGCCGAGGCGTGGGTGGAGCCGGCCGAGCGGCTGGCCCGCTACGTCCGCCCGGACGAGATGCATCAGGCGTTCAACTTCGAGTACCTGCTCGCCGCCTGGACCGCGCCGGCCCAGTACGCGGTGATCACCCGCTCGTTGGAGGCGACCGACTCGGTCGGCGCGCCGACGACCTGGGTGCTGTCCAACCACGACGTGGTGCGGCACGCCTCCCGGCTGGGCCTGCCGATCGGCGCCGTCCGACCCAACGGCATCGGCATCGGCGACCCGCAGCCGGACGCCGCGCTCGGCCTGCGCCGGGCCCGGGCGGCCACGCTGCTGATGCTCGCCCTGCCCGGCTCGGCCTACCTCTACCAGGGTGAGGAGCTGGGCCTGCCCGAGCACACCACGCTGCCCGACGAGGCCCGTCAGGACCCGACCTGGGCGCGCAGCGGGCACACCCAGCGCGGCCGGGACGGCTGCCGGGTGCCGATCCCGTGGGAGGCGGACGCGCCGTCGTACGGCTTCGGCCCGTCCGACGCCAGCTGGCTGCCGCAGCCCCCGCTGTTCGCGGAGTACGCGCTGGACCGGCAGCGCGACGTGCCCGGCTCGACGTACGAGCTGTACCGCACGGCGTTGCGGCTGCGCCGCGCCCACGGGCTCGGCCGCGGCACCCTGGAATGGCTATCCTCCGGCGACGAGGTGCTGACCTTCCGCAACGGTGAGCTGACCGTGCTGACCAACTTCGGCACCGCTCCGGTGCCGGTTCCGGCCGGCGCCGAACTGCTCGCCGCCAGCGCACCGCTGGACGACGACGGGGCGGTCCCGACCGACGTGACGGTCTGGGTGCGCGCCTGACCCAGGTGTTAAGAAGGGCCCCCTGTACAACGCGTGGCGTTAACAGGGGGCCCTTCCTTACAGACGGTCGGCGCGGATGTGTAGCAGGTCGTGCACGTTCTCGATGTCGGCCGGTGAGGTCCGCGAGGCGAGCCAGTACATGACGCCGGTGGGAATGAAGAAGAGCTGGAACGCGGCCAGCCCGACGGCGAAGTTCAGCGGCGGCGGGAAGGCCACCTTCAGGCCCTGGAACGCCACCCCGACCAACCCGTTGCCGGCGGCCCGGCCGACCCCGTTGACCAGGTTGCCCAGGCTGTACACCGTCCCCCGGTGCTCCGGCGGGTTCACGTCGGCGATCAGCGCGAACCAGTTCGGCGAGTTGGCCGAGGTCAGTGCGAGCGCCACCACCGCGGTGAGCAGGCTCAGCCCGACCGACGGTTCGGTGAACACACTGGACAGGATCGCGCCGATCACC
This sequence comes from Micromonospora sp. NPDC005206, assembly GCF_040608175.1. Taxonomy (NCBI): domain Bacteria; kingdom Bacillati; phylum Actinomycetota; class Actinomycetes; order Micromonosporales; family Micromonosporaceae; genus Micromonospora; species Micromonospora sp. NPDC005206. Next base: position 285,300 of record NZ_JBEXHU010000005.1, on the reverse strand, counting down.
GCGCCGGTGCTGCCGCCGTCCGGCACGTCGATGCTCACCGGCACGAAGAACAGCACCAGGTAGAACGGCAGCGCGGCGAGGATGCCGACCGCGGCGACCAGCGCCCGGCCCCCCGGGTTACGCCGCTGCACCGCGTCGCCGATCAGCCCGCCGACGATGGAGAGCACCCCGCCGAGCTGGAAGAGCGTGGCGAAGACGCTGCCCACCACCACCGCGGTCGACTCCGAGTAGCCCTGCGCCTCGGCCCGCTCGGCGAAGAGCACCGGGAGCCAGACCAGCGAGCCGAACGCGGCCTGCGCGGTCAGGCCCTGCAGGATCAGCCACCGGTTGGTCCGCCGGGCCAGGATCCGCGGCAGGTCCGCCCGACTGATCCGGTAGTCGTACTCGGCGCCCTCGTGCAGGGCGTGGGCCAGCTCCGGCTCGCTCTGGCCGCGCCGGATGTCGTACGTGAACAGGTAGGCCACGGTGGCGGCCAGGCCCACACCGGTCAGCAGCAGGAACGGACGCCGCCAGTCGGTCGCCCCGAGCAGCCCGCCGACCAGCGTGCCGGCCAGCGTGCCGACCCCCTGGGAGAGGCCCCAGAAGCTCATCACCAGCCCCCGCCGGGTCGGCGAGATCAGGTCGGTGACCACCGAGAAGCCCACCGAGCCGACCGCACCGAGACCGACCGCCGCGACGAGCTGCGCGGCCAGGAACGTCAGGTAGCCGCCGGCGAGCGCGCTCCCGCCGGTGCCCGCCGCCCAGAGCAGCGTGCCCACCATGAGCAGCGGCTTGCGGTTGGTCCGGTCGCCGACGTACGCCCAGCCGACCGCGGCCACCGCGCTGACCAGGAAGCTGACCGCGGTGACCAGGCCGAGCAGCCGCCCCGACACGTCGAACGCGTCGGCGATCGGCCCGTACAACGGCGGGACCAGCCCGATCGCCACGTTGTCCAGCGAGGCGAGCAGCACGAACACCACGACGCTGTACAACCGGTGCGCCGGGCCGCCGCCACGGGCCCGCCGGGGCCCGCCACTGGTCAGGGTCATGACCGGCAGCCAACCAGACCGGGCCGGCGAGGTCGTCACGCGGGTGGGTGCCGCCGGTCAGCGGCGGTCGAGGACCAGCCCCCGGGCGGCGGCGTACTGGTCACGGACGGCGGGGACGGGCTCGGCGGCGTACTCCTCGGTGCCCTGGAGTGTCCACCGAGGTGGCGCGTCACCGCCGAGGGCGACCCAGGCGGCCTGCCGGGCGGCGCCGTCGGCGACGTACTCCCCGGCCGGCGGGACGACCACCGGGCAGCCGAAGACCTGCGGCGCGATCCGGCGCACCGCGGCCGACCGGGCCCCGCCGCCGACCAGGATGACGCGGCGGACGGTGGCGCCCTGGGCGGTCAACGCGTCCAGGCCGTCGGCGAGCGCGCAGAGCATGCCCTCCACGGCCGCCCGCGCCAGGTGCGCGGGGGTCGAGGTGCGCAGCGTCAGCCCGTGCACCGCGCCGGTGGCCAACGGGCGGTTCGGCGTCCGCTCCCCCTCCAGGTACGGCACCATCACCAGCCCGTCCGCCCCGGCCGGCGCGGAGAGCGCCAGCTCGGCCAGCTCGTCCAGGTTGACGCCGAGCATCGCGGCGGCGGCGTCCAGCACCCGGGCGGCGTTGAGTGTGCAGACCAGCGGCAGGAACCGGCCGGCCGCGTCGGCGAAGCCGGCCACCGCGCCGCTGTCGTCGGCCGCCGCCACGTCGGCGACGCTGAACACCGTGCCGGAGGTGCCGATCGAGACGACCACGTCACCCGGACCGGCACCGACACCGAGCGCGGCGGCGGCGTTGTCCCCGGTGCCGGCGCCGAGCAACGCGCCGCCCGGCCCACCCAGCTCCCCGGCCGACAGGGTGCCGGCCGACCCGGCCGGACCGAGCACCTCGGGCACCGCCAGCCGCCGGCCGAAGGCCCGCTCCAGCAGGTCCAGCCGGTAGCCGCCGGTAGCCGGCGACCAGTAGCCGGTGCCGCTGGCGTCGCCCCGGTCCGTCTGCAGCGCGGCCAGGCCGGGCGCACCGGCCAGCCGCCAGGTCAGCCAGTCGTGCGGCAGGCAGACAGCGGCCACCCGGGCCGCCAGCTCCGGCTCGTGCCGGGCCAGCCAGCGCAGCTTGGTGATGGTGAAGCTGGCCACCGGCACGCTGCCGGTGGCCTCGGCCCAGAAGCGGCGCCCCGCGGCGCCGCCGCCGGCCTCCTCGACCAGGTCGGCGGCGGCGTCGGCGGAGCGGGTGTCGTTCCACAGCAGCGCCGGGCGGACCACCCCGCCGTCCTCGTCGAGGCAGACCATGCCGTGCTGCTGGCCGGCGACGGAGACCGCCGCCACGTCGGCGAGCCCGCCGGCCTCCTCGGCGGCGCTGCGCAGCGCCTGCCACCAGGCTTCCGGGTCGACCTCGGTGCCGTCCGGGTGCGGCGCCCGGCCCTGCCGGAGCAGGGCGCCGGTCTCCGCGTCCCGGATGACCACCTTGCAGGACTGTGTGGACGAGTCAACGCCCGCGACCAGCGGCATGGCGGGGCCTCAGCGGGCGCCGAGCAGGTGCTCGACGGCGAGCTGGTTGAGCCGGACGAAGGCGAAGCCCCGGGCGGCCGCCGCGTCGACGTCGAACTCCTCGAACGCGGACCGGTCGGCGAGGAATTCGTCGTACCCCTCGCCGGGGTTCAGGGTCGGGGTGCTCAGCTCGCCGACCTTGCTGGCTGTCAGTGCCTCGATCACCTCGGGGTCGGCGCGGAACGCCGCGGTCCGCTCCTTGAGCAGCAGGTACGTGCTCATGTTGGCCGCCGCCGATGCCCACACCCCGTCCATGTCCTCGGTGCGGGAGGGCTTGTAATCGAAGTGCCGGGGGCCGTCGTAGGTCGGCCCGCCGTTCGGGCCGCCGTTCTCCAGAAGGTCCACCAGGGCGAACGCGTTCATCAGGTCACCGTGGCCGAAGACCAGGTCCTGGTCGTACTTGACGCCGCGCTGGCCGTTGAGGTCCAGGTGGAACAGCTTGCCCTGCCAGAGCGCCTGGGCGATGCCGTGGGCGTAGTTGAGCCCGGCCATCTGCTCGTGCCCGACCTCCGGGTTGAGACCGACCAGCTCCGGGTGGGCCAGCTGGGAGATGAAGGCGAGCGCGTGCCCGACGGTCGGCAGCAGGATGTCGCCACGCGGCTCGTTGGGCTTGGGCTCCAGCGCGAAGCGCAGGTTGTAGCCCCGGTCGATGACGTACTGGGTGAGCAGGTCGACCGCCTCGCGGTAGCGGTCCAGCGCGGCGCGGACGTCCTTGGCGACGTCGTACTCCGAGCCCTCCCGGCCGCCCCACATCACGAACGTGCTCGCACCCAGCTCGGCGGCCAGGTCGACGTTGCGCAGCACCTTGCGCAGCGCGTACCGACGGACGTCGCGGTCGTTGCTGGTGAAGCCGCCGTCCTTGAAGACCGGGTGGTTGAAGAGGTTGGTGGTGACCATCGGCACCACCAGGCCGGTCTCGTCGAGGGCCTTACGGAACCGGGCGATGTGCTGGTCGCGGGTGGCGGCGTCGACCCCGAACGGGACCAGGTCGTCGTCGTGGAAGGTGACCCCGTAGGCGCCCAGCTCGGCGAGCCGGTTGACCGTCTCGACCGGGTCCAGCTCCGGGCGGGTCGCGTCACCGAACGGGTCACGGGCCTGCCAGCCCACGGTCCAGAGCCCGAAGGAGAATTTGTCGGCGGGGGTGGGACGGGGTGCCATGAGGGCCTCCGGGGTGTGTCGTCCACTATTTGTTCAGCGATTGAATTATTTGCGCGGCCTGTGGCACTGTCAAGGGGTGAGCCTCACCAACGCTCCGGCCGGCGCGGTCCGTCAGGGCAGCCTCCGCGAGCTCAACCTCGCCCTGGTGCTCGGCCGGATCGCCGCCGCCGACCGTCCCCCGTCCCGGGCCGACCTCGCCACGGCGACCGGCCTGACCCGGGCCACCGTCTCCGCGGTGGTCGAGGACCTGCTCGCCGGCCGGCTGGTCGGCGAGGCCGATCCGGCGCCCCGGGCCGGCGCCGGCCGACCGGCCCGGGGTCTGGTGCTGGCCGACCAGGGGCCGGCCGGGCTCGGCCTGGAGGTCAACGTCGACTACCTGGCGGTCTGCGTGGTGGACCTCTCCGGCCAGGTCCGGCACCGCACCGTGCACCGGGCCGACCTGCGCCCGGTCGCCCCCGCCGAGGCACTCGCCCGACTCGTCGAGATGGCCGCGCGGGCCCGCGCCGACGCCGCCCGGCAGGGCCTCACCCTGGCCGGTGCGGCGCTCGCCGTGCCGGGCCTGGTGGACGGCGTCGGGCTGGTCCGGCTCGCGCCGAACCTCGGTTGGCACGACGTGCCGGTGCCTGCGCTGCTCGCCGGGCACCCGCCGTTGACCGAGCGGGTGCCCGGCGTACCGGCGCTGGTGGTGGACAACGAGGCCAACCTCGCCGCGCTCGGCGAGCTGCACTCCCGGCCGCCCGGCCCGGCCAGCTTCCTGCACATCTCCGGCGAGGTCGGCATCGGCGCCGGAATCGTGCTGGGCGGTGCGCTGTTTCGCGGCGTACGCGGTTGGAGCGGTGAGATCGGGCACCTCCCGGTCCACCCGGAGGGCCGCCCGTGCCGCTGCGGTGGGCAGGGCTGCCTGGAGCAGTACGCCGGCCAGGAGGCGATCGTGGCCGCCGCCGGGCTGACCCGGGCGGAACTTCCCGCGGACACCGCGACGGCGCGGTTGGCCGAGCTGGCCGAGGCCGGCGACGCTGACGCGCTGCGGGCACTGCACGACGCCGGGACGGCGTTGGGTGTCGCGGTGGCCGGCGTGGTCAACCTGCTGGACCTGGACACCGTCGTGCTCGGCGGCGGGTACGCCCCGCTGGCGCCCTGGCTGTGCCCCCCGGTGCTCGCCGAGATCGCCAGCCGCGTGCTCACCGCCGCCTGGTCGCCGGTGACGGTCCGGCCGGCGACGCTCGGCGCGGAGGCCGCTGTGGTGGGCGCGGCCGGCTCGGTGGTGCGCCAGATCGTCGCCCGACCCGCCGGCTGGCTGGCCCGCTCCGGCTGACCGGCGCCCGGTCCCCGCCGGGGCGGCATCGCCGGTCCGGTCAGCGGTGCGGGAGCCTGGGGCCACCCGGCGCCGCCGCGGTCAGGCGGTCCGAGCCACCGGAGGTTCCCCGGTCGGCGACTCCCGATGTGCGCCCACCGGCCCGCCGTGGCCATCCGACAGGTTCGTCCACACCGCCCGGCGCGGCCGGTCCGGGTCCTCCGGCCAGTCGCCCGCCCGCCCGGTGGGCCGCTCCAGGTCGTCCGGCGCCGACGTCTGCGCCTGCTGCCGGCGGGCGGTCTCGTCGAATTCCCGCATCCCGTGCAGCAGCGCGGTGCGACCCGCGGGGCTCATCCCGGCCAGCACGACGGCGAGTTGCGCCTGTCGGTCGGCGCGCAGCTCGGCGAGGAGCCGGCGGGCCTCCGGGGTGAGGTGCAGGGCAATCTCCCGCCGGTCGAAACGGCCTGGCTCACGCTCCAGCATTCCGGCGGCGACCAGCCGGTCGCAGAGCCGACTGGCGGAGCTGAGCAGCATGCCGAGTCGGGAGGCGAGCCCGCGCAGGTTGATCCCGTCGTACAGCTCGACGACCATCACAGCCCGTAGCTGCGCTCCGGACACCCGGCTGGCGGTTCCCTCCCGAGCCGACTCCCACAGGGTCAGCAGGGCAGCCGCCGCCGCGTCTAGAGCGGCAGCCATACTCGTCTCAGGGTCCGGCGGACCGTTCACTTCGGCCATGGTGGCCCGAGACTACTCCGAACCCACTGGTGGTCGAGCTTTGATCAAGGGAGCGGTGATGAGCGAACCGGTCAATCGGGCACGACGTACCCTGAACGAGACACCCGCCGACCGCCTCGTCGGCGGCGTCGGCGACGTTCTTGCCGCCTCGTACGGGATCACCGAGACGGAGCTGTACCAGGTCGACTACCGACTCTCGGAGCTGTTGCCCCTCACCGAGGGTGACCCTGTCACGGGTCCCGGGCACCCCGCCTGGCGTGCCTTCGACCACCAGTCGCCGGTGCTCGCCGCCGGCACCGTCTGGCTCCCGGTCAGCATGCGCGGCGAGCGTCGGGGGGTCCTGCGACTGGCGCCGGTCCCGGACGACCCGGCCCTCCTCGGCGAGCTGGCCGACATCGCCACCGCGCTCGCCCACGAGCTGGCCGCCGTCGCCGCCGGCACCGACGTCTATCGCGCCGCGCGGCGCAGCCAGCGGCTCACCCTGGCGGCGGAGATGCAGTGGGACCTGCTGCCGGGTCGCAGCCGGATCCGGCCGTCGTTCAGTCTGGCCGGGCAACTGGAGCCGGCGTACACGGTGCGCGGCGACAGCTTCGACTGGTCCGACGACGGGCAGCAGCTCTGGCTGTCCACCGTCAACGGCACCGGCGAGGGCGTCGCGGCCTCCCTGCTCACCTCGCTGGCCACCCACGCGCTGCGCAACGCCCGCCGGGCCGGGCTCGGCCTGGCCGACCAGGCCGCCCTCGCCGACCAGGCGCTGTACGACGAGTACCGGGGTGAACGGCACCTCTCCGCCCTGCTGATGGAGCTGGACCTGCGCTCCGGGGTGCTGACGGTGGTCGACGCCGGCTCGCCCCGTCTGGTCCTGTTGCGCGAGGGGAAGGTCACCGAGCAGCCGCTGGAGGCGCAGTTCCCACTCGGCATGTTCGAGGCGACCGACTACCACGAGCAGCGGTTCCCGCTGGAGCGCGGCGACCGGATCTTCGTGGTCAGCGACGGGGTGGTGGAGGCCGCCGGGCAGCACACGCGCTACGGCGAGACAGCGCTGGACCGGTTCCTGCGGCGGACCGGCCCGATGGAGCCGCTGGACGCCGTCCGGTCGCTGATCGGTGACCTGCGCGCGTTCGTCTCCGGTGACCTGGTCGACGACGCGGTGGTGGTCTGCCTGGACTGGACCGGCCCGCAGCCGTGACCGGCCCGGCTGAAACACGCCCTAATACGCACCGCGGCTGTTCACCACCGCGCCGAAGGTCTTCCAGAGGATGGTGAGGTCGGCGGCGAGGGACCAGTTCTCCACGTAGTAGAGGTCGAGCCGGATGCCGTCCTCCCAGCTCAGGTCGGACCGGCCGCTGACCTGCCACAGACCGGTCATGCCGGGCTTGACCAGCAGCCGCCGGGCCACGTCGCCGTCGTAGCGGGCCACCTCGGAGGGCAGCGGCGGGCGCGGCCCGACCAGGCTCATCTGGCCCAGCAGCACGTTGACCAGCTGCGGCAGCTCGTCGAGCGACCACTTGCGCAGCAGCCGGCCGACCCGGGTGACCCGAGGATCGTCACGCATCTTGAACATCAGACCGTCGGTCTCGTTGCGGGCGATCAGCTCGGCGAGCAGCGCGTCGGCGTTCACCACCATGGTCCGGAACTTGAACACCCCGAACTCCTGCCCGCCCCGACCGACCCGGACCTGCCGGAACAGCACCGGGCCCCGGCTGTTCAGCTTGATGGCCAAGGCGATGATCGCGATCAGCGGCAGCAGCAGCGCGAGCGCCAGCGAGGAGGCGGACCGGTCGACGAAGCCCTTGACCAGCTTTCGGGCGCCGCGGAACTCGGGCGCCTCGACGTGGATCAGCGGCAGCCCGGCGACCGGGCGGGTGTGGATCCGCGGGCCGGCCACGTCCGTCAGCGCGGGCGCGACGACCAGGTCGACGCCCGTCCCCTCCAGCTGCCAGCCGAGCCGGCGCAACCGGGCGGCGGTCAGCTCGCCGGAGGCCGTGACCGCGACGGTGTCCGCGCCGATCGCGGTGGCGGCCTCCGGGATGCCGCGAAACGATCCCACCACCGGCACGTCACCCAACCGCTGCGCCACCGGCGCCAGCAGCGCGTCCGGGATGCACGCGCCGACCACGTGGTAGCCGGCGTACGGCTCCCGGCGCAACGTGTGCACAAGCTCCAGCACGTGCGCGGTGTCGCCGACCACCAGCACCTTCCGGGACCAGCCGGCGCCACTTGAGCGGGCCCGGTGCAGACGCTTACGGGCGGCGAAGCGGGCGACTTCCAGCCCGACGGTGCCCACCGCGAAGGTGATGCCGAGGAAGCCCCGGGAGACGCCGACGTCGGCGATGTACCCGGCAATGGCGATCGCACCGGCGAGCCGCAGGCTGGCCGAGCTGACCCGCCGGTACTCGTCCGCCCCGTAACCGATCACCCGGTCGTCGTAGCAGCCGAGCGCCTTGAGCGAGACCAGCCAGGCCAGCACCAGCCCCGGCGCGACCAGCACGTACGGGATGTCCGAGCCGCTCGGCTCATCGTCACCGAACCGGGCGACGTACCCGACGAGCAGCGCGATGATGAGGATGGTGGTGTCCAGCACCACCAGGACCCGGACGTACGACCGTTCGTCGGCGCGCGTCACCAGCCCGGCCAGACGGCTGCCAGGCTGTCCCGACCTGTTGGCGGGGGTCAACAGTGTCGCCGCGGTCACCGGCCCTCCCACTCTGATCAGGACGGCCCCGGCCGACGGGTCGGATCGGGGGGCCGAACGACAACGCCGGAACCTGTCGACATCCTGCCCTGACAACTATGGCCGCCGGTTACTTCCGACGTATTGCCGTCACTTTTCTTCAACAGTCGAGGGCTACCGAGAAGGAGCCCGCCGTACCGAATCAGCGGACGGCGGGCCCCTTTCGCGGCTGTGCCTCGAATCAGCGCGGCGCCGGCGGGCGGAGCGCGATGGCGTTGAGGAAGATGTTGCCGATCTCGCTCGGGTCCTTGGTGACGAAGCTGCCGCCACCGGTCACCTTCGTGATCGACTCCAGCTCGGCCTTGCTGACGCCCTCGCCGATACCGATCATGATGACCTGGACCGGTCGCTCCGGGTCGGCGATCTGCTTCAGCTTGGCGAGCAACTGGGCCTGGCTGAGGCCGTTGGTGTCCTCGTTCTTGCCGTCGGTGAACAGCACGATGGAGTTGACCCGGCCGGGCTGCCAGTCCTCCTGCACCGCCTGGTACGCGGCGAGCGTGGTGTCGTAGAGACCGGTGTCGCCGCTGGAGGGCTTGATCGAGCCGAGCGCCCCCTCCAGCTGGGCCCGCTGGGCGGAGAGTGGGCCGATGGGGATCAGCTGCTTGTAGTCCCGGCTGCCGACCAGCTTGGTGGAGAAGGTCCACAGGCCGATCGACCAGGAGTCGTCGAAGAGGCCGAGGCCGCGGCGGGCCGCGTCCACGGTGACCTCCTCCCGGCTCCGGTTGTTGGCGCTCGGCACCTCTGCCTTCATCGAGCCGGAGACGTCGACGACGGCAAGCATCCGGCCGGACTGGGTGGCGATCGACCAGCTGGAGACGACCCGCTGTATCGCGGCCGGGTCCAGGCCACCCGCGGCGGTGCCGCCGGCGGGCGGCGCGGACGACGCGCCGCCGGCCGGGCTCGGCGCACCCTGCGGCGCCTTGAAGCCGGCGCCCCAGTTGCCGTCTGGCGCGCGCAGCGACTGCGCCGCCAGCCGGTCGCGGAACGCGCGGGTGGTGAGCAACTCGTACAGCACCCGGGCCGCCGAGGCCTTGGTCGGCTCGATGCCGGGCAGCACCGCGTACGGGTAGTCCAGCGGCATCGGCGCCGGCTCCATGTAGAGCGCGGCGAGCTTTACCGGCGGCTCCTTGCTGTTGTAGGCGATCACGTCCTCTTCGGACAGTGCCGCCGCGCCGAGACCGCTGGCGATGGACGTCGGGTCCGTGGCGGCCGGGAACCGGGCCAGCAGGTCGTTGCGGAGCGAGGACCGCCCCGTGGCCAGCGCCCGCAGCGCACCGACGGTGTTGCGCTGCGCGTCGCCGCCGGCGGCGCTGGCCGCCGCGGTCAACGACAGCAGGCCGGACAGGCCGGCCGCGTCCCGGGTCGGCTCGACGATCCCGGTACGCAGCGGGGTGCCCGGGTTGTTGACCTGCTTGAGCAGGTCCGTCCAGGTGAACTTCTTCTTGGGCCAGCCCAACCGCCCGGCCACCGGCTCGGGCATCGCCACGACGACGGGACTGCGCGCGATGGAGGCGCTGTTGGTCGGAGCGAACGCCGTGGCGTCCTTCTTCAACCGCAGCAGCCAGGTCGAGGAGTCCGGCACCCAGACGTCCGGGGTGATGGCGGTGCCGCTGGCCTGCCCGACGCCGGCCAGGACGGCACCGTGCTTGGCCGCCACCACGGCGGCCACGTCGACGGGGTCGGAGGCGGAGACGTCCACGCGGATGCAGGTGCCGCCTACCGCGGCGCCGTCCTTGACCCATTGCGACGCGGCGGCGTCCACCGCCGGCGCGAGCTCGGAGGCGACTGCCACGGCGAGCCGAATCTCCCCCGAACAGCTCGGCTGGATCAGCTCCCGATAGCCGAACCAGACGCCGGTCGTGACGACGAGCACCGTCGCCGTAGCGGCGGCGGCTGCTAGATGAAGTTTCGAACGCATGCGATGGCGGCCTGCTGACACGGTGACCATCTTGCGTACAAGGTGCCCCCTCTGCCACATCCGTTCGGACTAAAGTTACGGAGGAGAAACAGTTGATCGCTGTTTAGCAACACAGAGTGATGAAGCGGCCCCATGGTGTTGCCAAATCGGTGCCAGCCTCACGTCTCGCCCCCTCGGCTCCACAGCTCACGGCAGCACGCAGGTCGGGCTCGGCACCGGCACGGGCTCGCCGATCGGCGACGGGACGCCGGTGCCGGCGTCCCGCCGGAAAACCCGCACCATGTCGGCCCGCTCGTCGGCGACGTACAGGTGCTCCCCGATCAACGCGAAGTGCCGGGGCCACTCGCCACCGGTGTCCACTTCGGCCACCAGCTCGGGCAGCTCGCCGGCCAGGTCGAAGACGGCGATGGTGCCCACACCCCGGTTGGCGACGTAGAGGAACCGGCCGTCCGGGGCGACCGCGACCTCCGACGGTTGGACATGGCCGGCTCGCTCGCTCGCCTCGACCCGGCCGCGTTGGTGCAGCGCGCCGTCGTCGGTCAGCTCGTACGCGGTGACCGAGGCGTCCAGCTCGCCGACCAGGTAGCAGCGCCGCCCGTCGGGGTGGCGGGCCAGGTGCCGGGGGCCCGTTCCGGGCGCCGTGCGGATCCGGGGCCGGCGGGGCACCAGCCGACCGCTCGCGCCGTCCAGGTCGTACCGGTAGACCGAGTCGGTGCCGAGGTCGACCGCGAGCAGCGGCCCTTGACCGCGGCCCGGGGAGACCATGTGGCTGTGCGCCCGCTCCTGACGCTCCGGGTCGGCGCCGTGCCCCTCGTGCACCACCAGGTCGGTGCGCTCACCGGGCACGCCCCGCCCGTCGAGCGGGAAGACCGCGACGCTGCCGCCGCCGTAGTTGGCCGCCACCAGATGCCCTCCGTCGGGCAGCACGGCCAGGTGGCAGGGGTCCGCGCCGCCGGTCGACCAGCTGCCCAGCGGATCCAGCGCCCCGTCGGGGCCGACCTGCCAGGCGCTGACCTCCCCGTCTGTCAGCTCGTTCACCGCGTAGAGCACCGGGCGGGTGGGGTGCCGGGCCAGGAAGGAGGGCGACGGGGTGACCGCCACCGTGCCGAGCGGTGTCAGCTCCCCGGTGGCCGGGTCACGGCGGGCCGCGACGATGCCACTGCCCCGCCCGCCGCTCTGCGCGGTGTAAACCCCGATGTGGACGACCTCGACCTGACCACTCACGTCCAACCCCTCCGCCGGCTTCCTGCGTCGATCCAACCAGAGGCTGCCCGCGATGCCGGCCCGTTAACCGGCTTTCCGGCCGGGGATCGGCGCCGCGGCGGCGACTCAGGCGGCCGGCACCGGCTCGCCGCGCTGCCGGGCCACGTGCTCGACCAGGGAGATCAACACCAGCTTGCCGGACTGCCGGTCCCGCGCGTCGCAGAGCACCATCGGCACGTCCGGGTCGAGGTCCAGCGCCCGGCGTACGGTCTCCAGGTTGAATCGGCGGGAGTCGTCGAAGCAGTTCACACCCACCACGAACGGGATGCCGCGCTGCTCGAAGTAGTCGATGGAGGGGAAGCAGCCGGCCAGCCGCCGGGTGTCGGCGAGCACCACCGCGCCGAGTGCGCCGAAGGCCAGCTCGTCCCAGAGGAACCAGAACCGGTCCTGGCCCGGTGTGCCGAACAGGTAGACCTGGAGATCGTCGTTGATGGTGATCCGGCCGAAGTCCATCGCCACGGTGGTGGTCGACTTCCCCTCCACCCCGGAGATGTCGTCGGTGCCGATCCCGGCGCCCGTCAGCACCTCCTCGGTCTGCAACGGCCGAACCTCGCTCAGCGCGCTCACCAGCGTCGTCTTGCCGGCCCCGAAGCCCCCGGCGATCAGGATCTTCAGTGCCAGCGGGATGGTGGTGCCGGAGCCCGCATGGTCATAGCGCACGAAGTCCACTGACCACCGCCTTGAGGATGTCGTTGTCAGGAAGGTGGCCGGCGGCCGGCGGCTCGTGCACCGCGACCAGGCCCCGGGCGAGGAGGTCTCCGAGCAGCACCCGGACCACCCCGACCGCGAGGTCCAGTTCGGCCGCCAGCTCGGCCACCGACACCGGCCGGCGGGCCAGCGCGACCAGCCGCCGGTGCTCCGGGAGCAGCCGCGGGTCGGCCGCCGGGTCGAGATCCGACCCGGCCAGTACGAACGCGACGAGGTCGAACCCATCGACGGCGGAGCGTACCCGGCCGCCGGTGAGGGTGTACGGGCGCACTACCGGGCCGGCGTCGCCGTCCAGCCACTCGTGCTGCGGCCCGGGCGGCTCAGTTCGCATCACCGGCGCCCGCCGACGATCGGGCTGGCGCGGTGAGGTACTCCCCCACCCGGATCACCAGCATCGCCATCTCGTACGCGACCAGGCCGATGTCCGCGTCGGTGTCGCTCACCACGGCCAGGCAGGTGCCCTGCCCGGCGGCGGTGACGAAGAGGTACGCCGACTCCATCTCCACCACGGTCTGCCGGACCGGACCGCCGTCCACGTGCCGGCTCGCGCCTCGGGCCAGGCTGGAGAAGCCGGCGGCGAGGGCGCAGAGGTGCTCGGCGTCGGAGCGCTCCAGCTCGGCCGAGGAGCCGAGCAGCAGCCCGTCGGCGGAGAGCACCACCGCCTCCCGAGCCGCCGGTACCCGTTCCACCAACTCGTCGAGCAGCCAGTCGAGGCCTGCGCTCTGCTTCGTCGAATGCGGCACTAGGCGTCCCTCTCAGTCGCGGTCAGGGGTTCGGAGGCCGCCGCGGGCGCGGGGTCGGCGGCCGGGGTGGGCCCCGGGTCGGCGGCTCGGACAGGTATCGGGCCGGCGGCCGGGGGGACGACGGTGGCGCGGCCCCGGGCGGTGCCGGCCTGGAGAGCCGACATCACCCGACGCACCTCCTCGGGCGATCGGGGCGTCGGGGTGTCGGTGACCGTCGACCGGGGCCGGGATGCCGGGGTACGTCGCCGCACCCGGCGGGGCAACCCGTCCAGCTCGTCCACCGCCTCGCCGCCGGACGGCACCCCGTCGGCCGCACCGTCACCTGGCCCGCGGACCGTGGCCGGTCCGGTCGGCGACAACTCGCCATCGCCCGACCCGTTGGCGCCCGGCCCGTTCGCGGGCGCCGGGTCCGGCACCGGTGTGCCGGTGGGTCGGGCGGCCGGGGCGCTGGCGGTGAGCGGGGCGGTGAGTGACCGGTTGCGGCCGGCCCGGGGCCGGGGCACGGCAGCGCGCCGGCCGGTCCGGGCCAGCCGCCGGTCCGGGCCGGCCGGCGCGGCGCCCAGCCCGGCCGGATCGGGACCGGCCGGCGGCTCGGTGGTGATCAGGTCGGCCGGGACCAGCACCACGGCGGTCACCCCGCCCTCCCCGGACGGGCGCAGCCGCACCCGCACCCCGTGCCGTGCGGCGAGGCGGGCCACCACGAAGAGACCGAGTCGGGCGCTCTGCGCCGGGTCGAACTCGGGCGAGCTGGCGAGCCGGACGTTGGCGCTCTCCAGCGCCGCGGCGGACATCCCCAGCCCCTGGTCGGTGATCTCCAGCGCGTACCCGCTGGCCACCTGCTCCCCGGTGACGGTGACCCGGGTGTCCGGCGGTGAGAAGGCCGTGGCGTTCTCGATCAGCTCGGCGAGCAGGTGGATGACGTCGCCGACGGCCCGGCCCAGCACGCCGGCCGGCTGCACGGCGGTGATGTCCACCCGGTCGTACGACTCGACCTCGGAGCTCGCGCCCCGGATCAGGTCGACCATCGCGACCGGGTTGCGCCAGCCCCGGCCCGGCGCGGAGCCGGCGAGAATGACCAGGTCCTCGGCGTGTCGGCGGAGCCGGGTGGCCAGGTGGTCCACCTGGAACAGTTCGGCCAGCTCGTCCGGGTCCTCGGCGCGACGTTCCATGCGGTCCAGCAGGTGCAACTGCCGGTGCACCAGGCTCTGGCTGCGCCGGGCGATGTTGAGGAAGACCTCGTTGAGCCCTCGGCGCAGGGTGACCTCGTCCACCGCGGCCTGGACCGCGGTGCGCTGCACCTCGGTGAAGGCTCGCCCAACCTCGCCGATCTCGTCGTGGCCGTATTCCAGTGGGGGCGCCTCCCGGGCCACGTCGACCTGCTCACCACGGCGCAGCCGGGTCACCACGTCCGGCAGCCGGTGCTCGGCCAGCTCTAGCGCGGCGGTGCGGACCCCGCCGAGCCGTCGGACCAGCGTCCGGCCGACCCGCAGCGCCACCAGCACCGAGATCACCACGGCGACGAGCCCGAGCACCCCGGCGGCGGCCAGCCGGACCAGGATCCGGACCGCCATCGGCACCGAGCGGTCGGCGAGCCCTTCGGCCTCGGCCAGCTCGAAGTCGCGCAGCTGCTGCTGCACCGCGTCGTGGCTGGCCTGCCAGGTCGCCGCGTCCACCGGTGGCCGGCCGGACCGGTTGGCCACGACCAGCGCGTCCTGCATGGTGCGTAGCCGGGTGAACGCCGCACCATCGGTCAGCCGCTGGTACGCGGCCCGACCCGCCTCGGGCAGGTCGGCCACCGCGCTCTCGGTGAGCCACCGCTGGTTGCCGATGGCCTGCACGAGCTGGGTGTGCTCCCCCTCGGCGAACCGGCCTGCCGCCAGCGCGCCGGCCAGCAGGGCGTCGGCCTGGCCGAGCAGCTCCCGCGAACGGCCCAGCGCGGTGAGCGCCAGCGCCTGCCGGTTGAGGTCGGGCTCGGTCAGGTTCGCCATGCCGGCGAACGCCTGGAAGGCCGAGGAGATCATGCCGCTGTAGAGGCCGATGGCGCCGGTCCGGTCCACCTTGCGGTCGTCGATGAAGTCCCGGCCGGCCGGCAGCGCCGCGAGGGCGGTGACCAGCTGGTCGACCCGGGTGTCGAGCAGGTCGTCGGCGGCGTCGCGCAGCTCCTCCCCGTCGACCCGGCGGCGCAGCTCGGCGACCGCCCGGTCGGTGCGCTGCCGCTGCTCGACCAGGGCTGGCAGCTCGGTGGTGCCGGCGAGCTGCACCACCGAGAGGCGGCGTTCCCGTTGCAGCTCGGTGACCACAACCTCGCCGGGGCGGCCCAGGTCGTACAGCAGGGTGCGGGCGGAGAGCAGGTTCAGGGCGGGACCGAAGGTCAGCGTGGTGGCGAAGATCCACAACGCCAGCAGCGCGGTCACCGGCGCGACGACCAATGCGGTCAGCTTCGAGCGGATCGGCCAGTCGCGGGTTCTCATCAGACCTCGCCCGTGCAGGGGTGGCAGGAGGTGCGCCGGCACCGCCGGGCAACGCGCCGGCCGGTTGCGCCCGGCCATGGGGCCGGGCACGGGCGCGGGCGCCTTGGGCAGGATACGTAATCACACCGCGTTGCACTACCGCCTGTCGCGCCAACATGGACGCTCCGACATGCAATCCGTCCGTTACGGCGAGCGCCCCGCCGGCGGACCGGCGGGGCGCTCGTCGTGGCGCGGTGCGGATCAGGCGTCGGCGGCGATGCCGAGCCCCTCGGCGACCCGCCGGCCGTAGTTCTCGTCGCACTGGCTGAAGTGCCAGACCATCTTCTCCTGGATGTGCTTGTCGCACTGGGCCAGCAGGGTGGTCAGGTTGAGGATCAGGTCGTCGCGCTCCCAGTCCGCCATCTCACGGAAGCGCCGGCCGGCCTGGGAGTAGTTGTTCTGCCGCTCGATCGGGGCCTTCATGATCTGCCCGGAGACGAACGGGCGGTACTCCCGGTAGGACTCGTCGGCCTCCTGGAGACCGGCGACCGAGGACGGCTCGAAGTTAATGTGCGGGTTGCCGCCCCGGTGGTCCACCCCGTACGACATCTGGCCGCCGCCCTGGTTGGTGCTGACCTGCACGTCCTCGCGCGGCCGGTTGACCGGCAGTTGGAGGTAGTTCGGGCCGACCCGGTAGCGCTGGGTGTCCGAGTAGGAGAAGGTGCGACCGACCAGCATCTTGTCGTCGGAGAAGTCGATGCCGTCGACCAGCACACCGGTGCCGAAGGCGATCTGCTCGTTCTCGTCGTGGTGGTCGGTGATGTTGCGGTTGAGGGTCATCATGCCCACCGGCAGGTAGGGGAACTGCTCCTCCGGCCAGATCTTGGTGTCGTCGAGCGGGTCGAAGTCCAGCTCCGGGTGCTCGTCGTCGCTCATGATCTGCACGTTGAGCTCCCACTGCGGGTACTCGCCGCGCTCGATCGCCTCGTAGAGGTCCTTGGAGGCGTGGCCCAGCTCGGTGGCCTGGATCGCGTCCGCCTCGGCCTGGGTGAGGTTGTGCTCGCCCTGCTGGGTCATCCAGTGGAACTTGACCAGCACGGCCTCGCCCTGGGCGTTGACGAGACGGTAGGTGTTGACCCCGGAGCCCCGCATGGTGCGGTAGTTCTTCGGGATGCCGTACGGGGAGAAGAGCCAGGTCAGCATGTGCATCGACTCCGGCGTGTTCGACATGAAGTCGAAGATCCGGTTCGGTTCCTGGCGGAAGGTCACCGGGTCCGGCTTCAGCGCGTGGATCACGTCGGGGAACTTGATCGCGTCGCGGATGAAGAAGACCTGGAGGTTGTTGCCCACCATGTCCCAGTTGCCGTCCTCGGTGCGGAACTTGACCGCGAAGCCGCGCGGGTCGCGGGCGGCCTCGGAGGAGTCCCGGCCGCCGATGACGGTGGAGAACCGGATGGTGACCGGAGTCTTCCTGCCCTTGGTCTGGAACAGCTTGGCACGACTGTAGGTGGCCGCCGGTTCGTCACCGATCGTCCCGTACGTCTCGAACTCGCCGTGCGCGACGAAGCCGCGCGCGTGCACGACCCGCTCCGGGATGCGCTCCCGGTCGAAGTGGCTGATCTTCTCCAGGAAGTGGTAGTTCTCCAGCGTGGCGGGGCCGCGCGAACCGACCGTCCGCTGCTGCTGGTTGTTGTGCACGGGGTGGCCCTGCCGGGTGGTGAGGATCGGCTTGCTGGCCTGTGGGTCGCTCATCGCTCTCCTCCAGATGGGTGTTTCGTGCTGCCGGCCGGGGCGAACCATCCAACACAATCGCGCTTTCTGGAACGAGTCAAGTTTTGGCCGGATCCCGTGCTGTGGCCCTCGTCATCGCACGATCGGAGGCAGGTCCCGCGACACCGGACACGAACCGATGAGGAAAGTGCCCCGGATCGGGATTGGCGATCAGTGCGCCGAGGGAATACGAGGTGACGAAGGAGGAGCCATGTCGCCCACGCAGATAATCGTCATCGTGCTCGTCGTGCTGGCCATCGCGGCACTGGTCGTGGCCGTCCGGACACTCGGCCGACGTCGCGCGCTGCGCGGCCGTTTCGGGCCGGAGTACGACCGGGTGGTGGCGGAGCAGGACAGCCGGTCCGCCGCGGAGCGCGAGCTGCGCGACCGGGAACGCCGGCACGCCGAGCTCACGCTCACGCCGCTCACCCCGCAGTCCCGGGCCCGCTACGCCGCCGCCTGGGAGGAGCTTCAGGTCCGTTTCGTCGACTCGCCGCAAGAGACCGTGGGCGACGCGGATGAGCTGGTCACCCGGCTCATCGAGGAGCAGGGATACCCGACCGGGGACTTCTCGGACCAGATCGCCCATCTCTCCGTCGACCACGCTCGCACGCTGACCAACTACCGGGACGCGCACGAGATCCACCTGCGTAATTCCCGGGGCGAGGCCAGCACCGAGGAGCTGCGTCAGGCGGTCGTGCACTACCGGGCACTCTTCGCCGACCTGCTCGGTGAGGAGCCGGTCGGCCACCGCCCGCCCGAGCAGCGCCATCCGGACACCCCGCACGACGCCACGAGCCGCTGAGGAGGCCACCGATGCGCCAGGAAGAGCAGCAGGTGAGCAACGACCATTCGGAGGCCGTCCGGTCCGCGCCGGTGCCGGTGCCGCCTGCGGGCGACCGGGCGGGTCGCGCGGACGTGCCCGAGGACGCCCTGGACGACCGGGGCACCTTCGACGACCCGTCAGCCGCCGACGACCGCACCGACGAGGGCGGGTTCAATGAGCCCGGGCCGCTGCCGACCACCTTCGGCGCCACCACGGTGGCCGATGCGGTGGCGGCGTCCGCGCTGGCCAGCCCGCGCCCGGAGGATCAGCCGGACCCCCGGGCCGAGCGGACCGCCCAGCCCGGCGACGGCGCCGAGGACGGCGAGCGTGAGGGTCTGCGGGCCGACCCCACCGCCGAACTGCACCGCCGGGGCACCGATCCGGAGACCGACGACGCCCGGGCCGACGCGGACACCTCCGCGCGGACCGTCGCCCCGCCGGGAAGCACCGACGGTGGGCCCGAGCGGCGCAGTGATCTGACCGATCCCGGCGGTGACGCGGACGCGGCCGCCTACGGCAGCGCCACTCCGGAGATGGTCGACCCGGACGCGGTCTCGCCGGATGCCGACCCGGTGCTCGCCGCCAGTGGCGGCGGCGCCTCGTTGGAGTCGGCCGGTACGTCGCGACCCGTCGGGTCGACCGTGGCGGCCGAGCCGGCCACGCTCCTCGACGCGGACGCGGCACAGCGTTTCCGGGACCGCTGGCGGGACGTGCAGCTGCGCTTCGTGGACGATCCGCAGGCGGCGGCGGGCGAGGCGCAGGCGCTGGTGGAGGAGGCCATCCAGGCGCTCGCGTCGGCGCTGGCCGCGCAGAAGAACGCGCTGGGCGGATGGCAGGACGCCGGTTCGGCGGACACCGAGCAACTGCGGATGGCGGTACGCCGCTACCGGGACTTCCTGGACCGCGTGCTGGGTCGCTGAGCGACACACCACGGGCACCCCGGCCAGCCGGCCGGGTGCCCCGGTACGCCCGGACGGTCCGCCTGCCGGATCGCCCGAGCGGGCCGGAACAGGGCGGGACCCGACAGCAGATGGACAACCATGGCCAGCCGGCACAAGATCCGCTGATCGACGAGACGCAGGCGGAGCAGCGCCGCTCCGCGCGCCGGGCGGTCGGCGCGCATCGGCCCACCGGGGGGCATGGGCACGGCCCGAGAGGGTACGCGAGGGGGATCAGGCAACGTGTCGGACACAGGAGGCAGCACCATGACCGATCGCGACCGCCGACCGCCGCTGGAGGAGAGCCCGGAGATGGCCGCCGCGGCGGACGATGACAGCACCGTCCCGCAGCTGCGGACCGGGGGCGGCCCGGACCGGGACACCCCATCCTTCGGCGAGCCCCGCAACCGGCCGGACGACCTCGCGCCGGGCACCGACGACCTGCTCGGCGACCCGTACGCCGCCGGCACCGGGGCGACCGGAACGGGCACCGGCGCCGGCGGGGACAACATCCGTACCGGCGCGGAACAGCCCTGGGAGCCGGAGGATCTGGTGATGGCCCGCGGGCAGGACCTCACCCCGGAGAACCTGGACAAGGCCCGCCGAGACCTGGCCGAGCAGGGTCGGGCGGCGATCGAGCGCACCGTGCCCTGAGCAGGGCGCACGAGGGGGTCCCCGGCCCGACCGTCACGGTCGGACCGGGGACCCGGGGAACCTGCCGCCGGCGGTGCCTCACCTACCGCCGGCGGCGGGTGGGTGCGGGAGCGATCCGGTCAGAGCGCCGGGTACGCGTTGCGCATCAGCTCCTGGAACTGGGCGGAGAACCACGCGCCGGAGATCGGCGCGTTCGGCAGGGCGCCCGTCGCGCTGTTGCCGTTGCGGGCGTTGCCGGTGTACGTCGGGTCGCACATCCGGTCGAAGCCCTTGCCCTCGTCGTTCGGGATCAGCTCGCTGGAACCGTCCGACTCGCCCGGAGGCTTCACCCAGACGTACGCGTCGATGCCCGGCTCGGGAGCCGACCTGGGCCGCTGGCCGAGGCCAGCGCCGGACTGGTTGCACCAGTTGCCGGCGTGGATCCGGCGGTCGATCCGGCCACCGTTGACGTAGGTGTCCACGCTGGTCGTCGCGCCCGGTCCGGTGGGCCGGGCGGTGCCGCCCCAGCCGTTGCGGGAGGTGTCGATCAGCATGCCGATGTTGGCGTCGAAACCGACCTGGACCAGCTTCTGCCGGAACGCCTGGGCGAACGACTGCTCGTCGACGTAGAAGTTCCAGTCGACCCACTTCGACTGTCGCACCGACGTGCCGTTCACGGTGTCGGTGATCTTGACGTACGGCTCGCGCAGCGCCGAGTAGTTCGCCGTGTTGACGATGAACCCGTGCACGTTGGCCACCGTGCTGCGGGATGCGACCGCGGCGGCCTTCAGGAGGTCGGCGGTCGGGCCGAAGTTGGTGTCCCAGCCGATCCAGCCGTGGTGCGCGGCGTCGATGTAGTTGTAGACGTTGCCGAGCGTGCCCAGCTTCGCCAGGGCGTAGCCGACGCCGTTGACGTACGCGCCGTTGGCCTTGACCGTGTCACACATCGCCGTGCCGCCAGCCTGCCCGGAGGTGTTGGTCACCAGGTTGGGCAGCGAGTCGATCTCGATGATGTTGATGATCCGGATGTTCCGGTACTTCGGGTCGGCCTGGATCGCGGCGATCGGGTCGATGTACTCGGCCTTGTACCTGGGCAGGTCGTTCGGGCCCAGCTCACCGTTGGAGGCGAGCGCCGCGCAGTCCCGGCCGGGCAGGTTGTAGATCACGAACTGGATGTAGCCGGCGCCCTGGCGCAGCGCCTCCTCCAGGTGGTCACGCACGCCGAAGGCGCCGTTGGAGCTGCTGTCCGGCGTGCCGTTGATGGCGGCGATCCGGTCCAGCCACACCGCGGTCGGGTTGTTGGACACCCTGCTGCCGCCCGGCTCGGCGTCCGCCTTGGCCTTCCACTCGGAGTTCACGTATCCCCGGACCCCGGCGTACGGGTTGTCCACCTTGCTGCCGGCGGGCGGGGGCGTGGTCGGCGGCGGGGTGGTCGGCGGGGGTGTGGTCGGGGGCGGGGTCGTCGGCGGGGGCGTGGTCGGCGGCGTGGTGCCACCGTTGCAGGTCACCCCGTTGAGGGTGAACGAGGTCGGCCTGGGGTTGCTGCCGCTCCACGCGCCGTTGAACCCGATGCTGGTCGACGCGCCGGTGGCGAGGCTGCCGTTGTAGGACAGGCTGCGCGCGGTGACCTGGCTGCCGGACTGGGTGAACTCGGCCGACCAGCCCTGCTGCACCCGCTGGCTGGAGTTCGGGAAGGTCCACCCGAGCGTCCAGCCGTTGATCGGGTCGCCGACGTTCCTGATGGTGATGCTCGCGGTGAAGCCACCGGGCCACTCGTTCGCCGAGTAGGCGATGTCGCACTGGGTCGCGGCCTGCGCCGCGGTGACGGGGATCGTCACCAACCCGCCGGCGACCAGGACGCCCGCGCCGGCGAGCGCGAGGGCCCGGCGTGGGCCGGACAGCCTTCTCCACACATTCATGCCACTGATCTCCTTGGGCGAGACCGGGCTCGCGTACGGCCCGGCGAGACGGCCCGGTGGGCGTCCGGAACGGACGGCCGCCGGCGCCAACGGGGTTCTGCGGGGGGTGCCCGACCCGGACGGGCGGTGGTGGTGGTGGTGAACGACCGGCGAGCGGTCGGTCGGCGGCGGGATGTCGTCCGGCGGACCGGATGCCCTCGACTTCCCTGCCTGCGCAGTGTGGCTCCCCGAACCGCGTGCGCCGATTCTTGCATGGGAGCGCTTCCATGGCAATGGCTCGATGCGTTCCGGCGGCGGCGCCCGTGACCCGACTCGGACGAGAGACCGCGCGACCAGCACGAGCGGAACCACGCCGCCGCTACCGGATGAGCCGACCGAGCCGGCACAGCGAGTGCGGAACACCGTGGTGACGCAGAACCCGGTGTCGCGCTCGCACACGGCGCTCGGCGGGAAGAAAGCCGCGTAGCACCCCTTTGCCACTTACTAACAGTAAAGGTCAAAACGCGAATGTTTCCCTTCATAGTTCATGAAACGGTCTAACGTCGGTCTTAGCTCGGTTGTCGCCGAGCTCAGGACAACAGGGATGGAGTGACGCAGGTCATGGCTAAGAAGATGCTCGGGAAGGTCGTTGCGGGCGCCGCGCTCGGCGGTGCGGCGCTCCTGGTGTTCACGCCGGGGATCGCGTCCGCCGATGGGCACCACGACGGTGGCAAGGACCGTGACGGCAAGGTTTTCGCCAAGCCGCACGTCGTCAAGGCCGGCGAAGAGGTCAAGCTCCTCGAGATCTGCCCGGATCGCCAGGAGCACGCCTTCGTGTGGTCCAAGGTCACCGGCAAGGTGAAGCTCAAGCCGGTGCACGACGACAAGGGCGATTGGCGCGAGGAGGACAACTCCTCCGGCCGCGACGGCAAGGACGAGCACGGCAAGGACGACGAGGGCAAGGACGAGAACAGCAAGGACGACAAGGGCAAGGACCACGAGGGCAAGGACGAGAACGGCAAGGACGAGAACGGCAAGGACGACAAGGGCAAGGACCACGAGGGCAAGGACGAGAACGGCAAGG
>NZ_JBEXHU010000005.1:0-262501 GCF_040608175.1 Micromonospora sp. NPDC005206 | reverse complement strand
TACGTAGGACGAGAACAGCAAGGACGAGAACAGCAAGGACGAGAACAGCAAGGACGAGAACAGCAAGGACGAGAACAGCAAGGACGAGAACAGCAAGGACGAGAACAGCAAGGACTACGAGGGCACGTACGAGTACGGCGGCCAGGGCGGCGGCGCCGCCGCCGACGGCCACCGCGACGAGGACAGCAAGGACTGGAAGGGCGAAGAGCACGGCCAGGAAGGCCGCGACGCCAAGGACGAGGGCAAGAAGGACTGGGAGTCCAAGGACGAAGACAAGAAGGACCGGGACTCCAAGGACCACGACAAGAAGGACTGGGAGTCCAAGGACGAAGACAAGAAGGACCGGGACTCCAAGGACCGCTGGGAGAACAAGCGGGACTTCGTCTACTACGGCGAGGCCAAGGTCGACAAGGACGCCCGCCCGGGTCGCTACGAGCTCAAGGGCTCGTGCGGCGAGGGTGAGCTCGTCGTGCTGCCCCGCGGCGGGGTCGACGGCGGTGACGGTGGCGCGAGCACCGGCACCGACCGTGGCCTGGCCACCGGTGGGGCGAGCCTGCTCGGCGCTGCCGCGCTGGGCGGGATCGTGCTGATGCGTCGTCGGCGGACCGATGGTTCGCTCGTCTGACGTGACGACGACACGGGCCGGCGGCCGTCACGGGAAACCGTGGCGCGCCGCCGGCGCGGTCGTCGTCGTCACCCTGGCCATGATCGGTGCTGGCATGATCGGCACCTCGATGAAGACCACGCCCCCTCCCCGCCCGCCGCAGCCGCTGGCCCAGGCCGGTCCCGAGGTCACCGGGCCGGCGGTCACCGGTACGGTTCCGCCGGCCGACGGGGAGCCCGTAGGGGCCGTCCAGGCTGGACTGGAGCGGTCCGCCCCGACCAGCATCGAGATCCCCAAGATCAGCGTCAACGCGACGATCATGTCACTGGGCACCAACCCGGACGGCACCGTCGAGGTTCCCCCGCTGGAGCAGGCCGACCAGGCCGGCTGGTACGAACCGGGCCCGAGCCCCGGCGAAACCGGTAACGCGGTCATCGTCGGGCACGTGGACTCGGCGAAGCTCGGACCGGCCGTCTTCTTCGATCTCGGCTCTCTCGTCCCCGGCGACACCATCACCGTGCGGCGGGCCGACGGCCAACCGGTCGCCTTCAAGGTCGACTCAGTGAAGTCGTACCCGAAGACGTCCTTCCCCACGGAGCTGGTGTACGGGCCGAACGACCGGCCCGGCCTGCGGGTGGTCACCTGCGGCGGTCAGTTCGACGAGGCCGTCAAGAGCTACCCGGACAACGTGGTCGTCTTCGCCACCCTGGTGAAGTGACCCGCGACAACGAAAGCGGTCCGGCCGATCGGGTCACCCCGATCGGCCGGACCGTGTCCGGCGTACCGACTCAGGCCGCGGCGGAGGTCCGCACCAGGGTGCGGATCTGACGCAGCAGCACGGACAGGGCGGCGAGATCCGCCCGCGACTCGTCGAACTCCCCCATCGCCCGGCGCGCCCGGTGGATCGAGGTGGCGTTCGACTGCTCCCACTGCTGCACCCGCTCGTGCGGCGGCAGCTCATCAGGAGTGGAGTCGAGCACCTCCGCGGTGAGCGCGGCCAGCGCGGCGTACAGGTCGTACCGCAGCGCCATCCGTGCCAGCGTCTGCCAACGGTCCTCGCGCGGCAGCAGGGAGATCTTCGACAGCAGCGAGTCCACCCGGAACAGGTCGGAGAGCACGAAGTAGACCGAGGCCACCTCGCCCACGTCCCGACCGCTGCGGGTCGCGGTCTCCACCACGTCCAGCAGGCCGAAGCTGTACATCAGACGGGTCGCCTGCTCCGCCAACTCCCGGGGCAGCCCCCGCTCGGTCATCGAGTCGATGTGCGCCGCGATGGCCTGCCGCTCGCTGCCGTAGAACAGTTCCTCCAGGCCCGGCAGCAGCCGGGTCACCCCGTCCCGCAGGCGGGCGATCTCGGTCGGCACGTCGATCGGCGAGCGCCGGTTGGTCACCAGCCAGCGCACCGCGCGGTCGAGCAGCCGGCGGGTGTCCAGGTAGACGCTGGTCTGCAGCTCGGGCGAGACCTTGTTGTCCAGCGCCTCGACCGCGTCCCACAGCTCACGCAGCCCAAACACCTCGCGGACCACCACGTACGCCCGGATCACGTCGGCCGCGCTGGCCGCGGTCTCCTCGACCACCCGGAAGACGAACGTGATGCCGCCCCGGTTGATCGCCTCGTTGACCAGCACGGTGGTGACGATGTCCCGGCGTAGCCGGTGCCGGCCCATCCGGTCGGCGAACCGCTCGCGCATCGGCGTCGGGAA
The DNA here is from genome assembly GCF_040608175.1 of Micromonospora sp. NPDC005206. Taxonomy (NCBI): domain Bacteria; kingdom Bacillati; phylum Actinomycetota; class Actinomycetes; order Micromonosporales; family Micromonosporaceae; genus Micromonospora; species Micromonospora sp. NPDC005206. Next base: position 260,194 of record NZ_JBEXHU010000005.1, on the reverse strand, counting down.
GTAGTTGACCATGACCTCGGTCGTCCACTCCTCGTCCGCCAACCCCTCGGTGAGGATCTCCCGCTCAAGGACGATCTTCACGTACGCGAGCAGCACCGCGAACTCCGGCGCGGTCAGCCCGGACTCGCTGCGGACCGCCAGCTCCTCGTCCGGCGGCAGCGCCTCCAGCGACCGGTCCAACGCGCCGGAGCGCTCCAGGTCGTTGATCATCCGACGGTGCACCGGGAGCAGCGAGGCGGCCTGGGCCTGGGCGTTGTTGATCGCCCGGGCCTGGTCGTAGTTGTCCCGCAGCACCAGCTCCCTGACCTCGTCGGTCATCTCGGCCAGCAGCTCGTCGCGGGCGGCCATGGCCAGGTCTCCGTCGCCGACAGCGGTGTTCAGCAGGATCTTGATGTTCACCTCGTGGTCGGAGGTGTCCACCCCGGCCGCGTTGTCGATGAAGTCGGTGTAGATCCGGCCACCGGTCAAGGCGTACTCGATCCGACCGAGCTGGGTCCAGCCCAGGTTGCCGCCCTCGCCGGCCACCCGGCAGCGCAGGCTGCGCCCGTCCACCCGGATCGCGTCGTTGGACTTGTCGCCCACCTCGGCGTTGGTCTGGCTGGACGCCTTGACGTAGGTGCCGATGCCGCCGTTCCAGAACAGGTCCACCGGCGCGGTGAGGATGGCCTTCATCAGCTCCTGCGGCGACATCTGCGTGACGTCGTCGTCCAGGCCGATCGCCGCCCGCACCTGCGGGGTGATCGGAATGGACTTGGCGGTACGCGAGAAGATGCCGCCGCCGGCCGAGATCAGCTCCGGGTTGTAGTCCTCCCAGGACGATCGGGTCAGGTCGAACAGCCGCTTGCGCTCGGCGTACGAGGTGGCCGCGTCCGGGTCCGGGTCCAGGAAGATGTGCCGGTGGTCGAAGGCGGCCACCAACCGGATGTGCTCGGAGAGCAGCATCCCGTTGCCGAACACGTCGCCGGACATGTCGCCGACACCGACCACGGTGAAGTCCTGGGCCTGGGTGTCCAGACCCAACTCCCGGAAGTGCCGCTTGACCGACTCCCAGGCGCCCCGGGCAGTGATGCCCATCTTCTTGTGGTCGTAGCCCGCCGAACCGCCGGAGGCGAACGCGTCGCCCAGCCAGAAGTTGTGGGCCGCGGAGATCTCGTTGGCGATGTCGGAGAACGTCGCGGTGCCCTTGTCCGCCGCCACGACCAGGTACGGGTCGTCGCCGTCGTGGCGGACCACGTCGACGGGCGGCACGATCTGCCCGCTGACGATGTTGTCGGTGACGTCCAGCATCGCGCCGACGAACTCCTGATAGCAGGCGACCGCCTCGTCCCGGTCGCCCGGCTTCTGCTTGAGCACGAAGCCGCCCTTGGCGCCCACCGGCACGATCACGGTGTTCTTCACCATCTGCGCCTTGACCAGGCCGAGCACCTCCGTGCGGAAGTCCTCCCGACGGTCGGACCAGCGCAGCCCGCCCCGGGCCACCGGCCCGAACCGCAGGTGCACGCCCTCGAACCGGGGCGAGTAGACGAAGATCTCGAACTTCGGCCGTGGGGCCGGCAGGTCCGGGATCGCCTGCGGATCGAGCTTGAAGGCCACGTACGCCTTCGGCCGCCCACCGACCGGCTTCTGGTAGAAGCTGGTCCGCAGGGTCGCCTCGATCAGCGTCAGGTACGAGCGCAGGATCCGGTCCTGGTCGAGGCTGGCCACGTCGTCCAGCGCGCCCCGGATCGTCTCCACCAGCTCACCGCTGCGCTGCTGGCGCTGCTCCGCGCTGAACTCACCCGGGGCGAACCGGGTCTCGAAGAGCTCCACCAGCAGCGCGGCAACCTTCGGGTACGCGATAAAGGTCTGCTCCATGTAGTCCTGCGAGAAGACCGTGCCGGCCTGCCGCAGGTACTTCGCGTACGCCCGCAGCACCACCACCTGTCGCCAGGTCAGCCCGCCGCGCAGCACCAGCTCGTTGAACCGGTCCACCTCGGCCTCGCCGCGCCACGCCGCCGCGAACGCGTTCTCCACGTGCGGGCGCACCTCGGCCAGCTCCTGATGCCCCTCGGGCAGCATGAGACCGAAGTCGTAGAGGTACACCCGGCCGTCGACCCGGTCCACCTCGTACGGGTGCTCGTCGACCACGCGGACGCCGAGCGAGTGCAGCACCGGCAGCACCGCGGAGAGCATCATCGGCTCGCCGTACCGGTAGACCTTGAACCGGACGTCCATGGCCTCGGCCAGGTCGTCACCCGGGACCCGGGTGCCGGGCCGGGGGGCGAGCTGCTTGCGGAACAGGTGCATCTCCAGCTGGCCGGGCTCCTCCAGCAGCTCCAGCTTGGCCAGGTCCTTCATCGCCTCGTACGGCGTGTGCCCGTCCTTGTAGCCCTCCGGGAACGCGTCGGCGTACCGGGCGAAGAGGTGCTTGGCCTGCTCGTCGCCGAGTTTGCGCTCCAGCACCAGCCGGTAGTCGTCGTCCCAGAGCCGGGTCGCGTCGGCGAGCTCCTCGGCGAGCAGGTCGGCGTCGATCTCGCCGGGCGGCCGGGTCGGGTCGGTACGGACGATGAAGTGCACGCGGGCCAGCATCGACTCGGTGACCCGGGTGGTGTAGTCCACCCCGACACCGTTCAGCTCGCGCAGCAGGATGTCCTGCATCCGTAGCCGGTTCTGTGTGGTGAACCGGTCCCGGGGCAGGTAGATCAGGCAGGAGATGAACCGCCCGTAGGCGTCCCGACGCAGGAAGACCCGCAGCTGCCGGCGGCCGGCCATCCGCAGCACGCCGATCACGGCGTGGTACAGGTCGTCGGTCTTGATCTGGAACAGCTCGTCGCGCGGGTAGGTCTCCAGAATCTGGAGCAGATCCTTGCCGGAGTGGCTGCGCCGGCTCAGGCCGGAGCGGTCCAGGACCTCGGCCACCTTGCGGCGCACCACCGGCAGCTCCCGCACGCTGGTCCGGTACGCGGCGGTGGAGAACAACCCCAGGAAGCGCCGCTCGCCGATCACGTCGCCGGCCTCGTTGAAGATCTTGAAGCCGATGTAGTCCAGGTACGCCGAGCGGTGCACGGTGGCCCGCGAGTTGGCTTTGGTGATGATGAGCAGACGCTTCTCCAGCACCTTCTCGTGGGCCTCCGGCGTCATCGACGCCAGCGAACGGGCCTCCGGGGAATCCGACCGCAGGATGCCCAGACCGGTGCCGAGCACCGCCTCCAGGGCCTTGCCGTCGACCACGTCCGCGCCGTCCCCGCCGGGAGCATCCACCAACCGGTACTCCCGGTAGCCGAGGAAGGTGAAGTGGTCCTGGGCGAGCCAGCGCAGCAGCTCCACCGAATCGGTGATGTCCTTCTCCGGCACCGGTGGGCGGTTGTCGGAGGTCCGCGCGGCGGCCAACTCGTCGGCCAGAGCCAGGGCGCGCTGGCGCATCTTCGGCCAGTCCTCCACCGCCTCCCGCACGTCGGTGAGCACCCGCTGCAGCTCGCGGCGCAGCCGCTCCCGCTCGGCCGCGTCCCGGACCGGGTCGATCTCGATCCGCATCCAGCTCTCGATGATGTCGCCGGCGATCGCGTCGTCCGGCTCCACGTCCGCGGAGACCTCGGTGAGGCGGCCCAGCGGCTCGCGCCGGACCACGACCAGCGGGTGCACCAGCAGGTGCACGTCCAGGTGGTACGAGTTGAGCAGCGCGGTCACCGAGTCGACAAGGAACGGCATGTCGTCGGTGACGAACTCGACGACCGTGTGGTGCTGATCCGCGTGCGGCTCGTGGATCCGCAGCTTCAGCTCCCCGGGCACCCGCTGCTGGGCGAGATCCCGGTGCGCCCGGGCCGCGTCGAGCATCTCTTCCGCCGTGAAGCCGACCAGCTCCTCGTCCGGGGCGAACCGCCAGAAGCGTCCGACCAGGGTCGCCGCGTCGTGGTCGTCCCCCGCGAGCGCGACAGCCTGCGCCACCAGGCGCTCCGCGTTGGGCACCGGCTCGTCGAGCTCGGCATCCTCCACGTCGTCGGCCATCGCCTCGGTCGGCAGGCCCAGATCGTAGATGGTGTCGATGCTCGACCCGGTCAGCCCGGTCACTCCCGAGTCGAGCCGGCCGGAGCCGTCCCCGTCGGTCGCCGAATCGAAGCTGTCGTCGTCCCGGCCGGAGTCATCCTGCCGGAGGTCGGGTTCCGGTTTGATCGCCGGACGCCGGTCCATCGGTGCCACTCCCCTCGACCCACCGCGTTGTGGGTCACTCTGCCGCCCAGCCTAGGCCTACCGCTCTGCACCTTCGTCGGTGGACCACTGGCCGGACGTCCGGATCGGGACTCTGTCCTTTCACCCGTTGCGGGTCCGAGGTTGGCCGGTTGCGGGATACCCCGCCGCGCGATGTTCATCACACGGGCGCGCGCCGTCTTTCCGCACGTCGGGCGGCACCGCGGGACGCTCCGGACAGCGGCCGCGTACTACCGTGCAGAGGCTGTCCGAGATCGGAAGGACCCGCTCCATGCCCTTGTCGTACCCCCGGCCCCACCGACCGAACCACCGGCGGAGCGTCGCCGCCCTCGCCGCGACCCTGCTCACCGCCGGTCTCCTGGCCGCCTGCTCGGGTGAGGACGGGCCGGAACGCAGCGTCGACGCCTTTCTCGCGGGCTGGCGCAGCGGCGACCTCCAGGCGGTCGGCGTGGTCGACACGACCGGCGCCAAACTGCCGTCGACCGAGGTGGCGCGCGAGATCAAGGAGCTCTCCGGTGAGCTGGCGGCCACCCCGCCCACGCTGACCCGCCAAGGCGAGCCGAAGATCACCGCCGACACCGCGACCGCGAGCGTCCGGGTGGAGTGGCAGCTTCCCGGTCAGGTCCGCTGGGCGTACGACCGGGAGGTGCGGCTCACCCACGGCGACGACGACCAGTGGCAGGTGATCTGGGAGCCCCGGGTGGTGCACGAGCAGCTCACCAAGGGCGACCGGCTGGCCCTGCGCCGCGACACCGGCCCCCGGGCGGGGCTGCTGGACGGCGCCGGGCAACCGATCGTGACACCCCGCCCGGTGGTCCGGGTGGGTGTGCAGCCGCGTGAGGTCACCGACGTCAAGAAGCTGGTCAAGGACCTCGACGCGGCCTTCAAGGCGATCCGTCCGGCGCTGGTCCCCGCAGTCGACCTGTCCGATCTGCCCGAGCGGATAGCCAAGGCCGAGCCGGATGCCCTCGTCGAGGTGGTGACACTGCGCCAGGAGGCGTACCGGCAGATCAAGCCCCGGATCTACGACCTGCCCGGCACCAAGTTCCCGACCGACAAGCTCGACCTGGCGCCGACCCGGGAGTTCGCGCGGGCACTGCTCGGATCGGTCGACCCGGCGCAGGCCGACGACCTGGCCGCGCACCCGGACCGCTACGTCGCCGGTGACCTGGTCGGGCACGGCGGGCTCCAGGGCCGTTACGACGAGCGGCTGCGCGGCGGCCCGGGGCTGACCGTGCTGGTCGAGCGCCCCGCCGAGGACGGCAAGCTGGAATCCACCGGCACCGAGCTGTTCCGCCGGGAGCCGCAGCCCGGGCAGGCGTTGAAGACCACCCTGGACGTGGCCACCCAGAACGCGGCCGACGGGGCGCTGCGCGCCGAGCCGCGCCGGTCCGCCCTGGTGGCGGTGCGGATCAGCGACGGCGCGGTGCTCGCCGCGGCCAACGGGCCCGGGCCGGCCGGGGAGAACCTGGCCTTCACCGCCCAGGTGCCGCCGGGCTCGACGTTCAAGATGGTCAGCACGTTGGGCCTGCTGGATCGCGGCGCGGTCACGCTGGACGGGCCGGTGGCGTGCCCGAAGACCTTCACCGTCGACGGTCGGTCCTTCAAGAACTCGGACAACTTCGAGCTCGGCTCGGTGCCGTTCCGCACCGACTTCGCCAAGTCCTGCAACACGGCGTTCGCCTCGCTGGCGCCGAAGCTCGGCGGCGACGGGCTGGCCGCCGCCGGCCGCTCGCTGGGCCTGGAGGGGCAGTGGGACCTGGGCACGGACGCGTTCACCGGCAAGGTGTCGACGGGCGGCAGCCTCGCCGAGCAGGCCGCCGCCTCGTTCGGGCAGGGCACCACGCTGGTCAGCCCGCTGGCGATGGCCGGCGCCACCGCCACGGTCGCCCGGGGTGCCTTCATCCAGCCGAAGCTGCTGATCGACCCGGCGCCGGCCAAGCCGGCCGCGACCAGCGGACCGCTCAAGCCGCAGTCGATCGAGGCGCTGCGCACCATGATGCGCGAGGTGGTCACCGCCGGCAGCGGCAGCGCGCTCAAGGACGTCCCGGGCGGCGAGGTGTACGGCAAGACCGGCACCGCCGAGTACGACGACAACCCGGCCCACACGCACGCCTGGTTCGTCGGCTGGCGGGGTGACGTCGCGTTCGCCGTCTTCGTGGAGAAGGGCGGCGCCAGCACCGCGTCCGCCGTACCGATCACCGGGCGTTTCCTGCGCGCCCTCCCAACCCCCTGACCCACCCACCCCTCCTCGACTCGGGTGATCAAGAGGTTTGCGTCAGTTCTGAGCGGGATCCTGACGCGAACCTCTTGATCACCCGGGTGGCCAGGTGGGTGGGAGCGGGACGGGGGCAGTGAGTGGGTCAGGCGGTGTCGGCGTTGGAGCGGCCGGCGGGGTCCGGGGCGGCTGGCGAGGGTCGTCGTAGCAGGCCTGGGCCAGCCGACGCGGGCGGGCCGACCGGTTCCCGCTCGACCGGAGCGGGGGCGCCGGCCGGCTCCGAGTGGCCCGGGCCGAGGATCCCCAACGACTCCGGCTCGGCAGGGGCCGGAACGCCGCGAGGCAGCCGGCCCGCCGACGGGCGGACGCCGGAGGGCTCGGCGTCGGCGGGCGAGCCGGCAGTGACGGGGAGGTCGAGCGCGGCGGGATCGCCGAACCGTGCCTCGGCGCCGGTCGCGGGACGCGGCCCGTCGAGCCGCTCGGAATCGGCCCCGGGCCGACCCTTGCCGCGGCGCGGCGTTGGCGCCGGCCGGGCCGACAGCAACCGGGGCGGCACCGCCTCGGGGGCGGTCACCGGGGCCAGCCCGGCCACCACGGTGTTGACGATCTCGGCCGCGTAGGAGCCGTCCGGGTCGTAGTCGGGGTCGAAGACGGTCAGCTCGACGCCGAGGCAGTGCGGGGTGTCGACCAATCCGGCGAGCAGGATCTCCAGCTCGGCGAAGGCGATCCCGCCCGGGTCCGGCGCGTCCACCGCGGGCATCACCGCCGGGTCGAGCACGTCCACGTCGATGTGCACCCAGTAGCCCGCGCAGTCGGCGAGCTGCTCGTGGGCCCACTGGGCCGTCCGGGCGGCGCCCTCGGCGCGCAGCGCCGGCACCGGCCGGGTGACGATCCCGGCCGCCTGGAGGTCGAGCCGGTATTCGTCCTGCGCCCGGATGCCGAGCACCACCACGTCGATGTCACGGAAGTAGGGTCGGCGCCCCTCCAGCGCGGCCAGGTCGGCCTGCCCCCGCCCGGTGACCAGGGCCAAATCCTCGCCAGCCGCCGCACCCACGTAGGAGGCGTTGCCGGGGTGCCGGAAATCGGAGTGCCCGTCCACGAAGACCAGCCCGATCCGCCCGCCGACCGCCTCGCCGAGGCGGTGCATGGCCAGCGCCGACCCGAGCAGCACGGAGCAGTCGCCGCCCAGCACCACCGGGAACTCCCCCCGGTCGATGATGGAGCCGATCCGCTCGGCGAGCGCCAGCGAGTAGTCGGCGATCTCCCGGGCGTGGCACACCCCGTCGCCGGGCCGCCAGTCACCCGGGTCGTACCGGGGTGGGGTGAGGCAGCCGGCGTCGCGGGCCCGCAGTCGGGCCAGCAGGTCGTGGTCGCGCAGCGCGCCGGGCGCCTTCGCGCAGCCCGGGACCGAGGTGGACGTCGGCGGCCGCAGACCGAGATTTGTCGGCGCGTCGAGGACGGCGATCCGGCGCATCATGAGCTCCCGTCCTCGGTGGTCGGGCGGGCCGGCCGGAACGCCGGCCCGCGCTGGCGTGCTACGAACTCAGAACAGGGCGCTGGCCAGGGCCCGGCGTGCCGAGGCGACCGTCGGATCATCCGGGCCGGCGATGGTGAACAGTGAGACCAGGTGCTGGCGTACCGTCTCGCGGTCCTCGCCGACGGTGCGCCGGACGAGGCTGACGAGCCGGGCGTACGCCTGGTCGGCCAGGCCGCTGAGCACCTCGATGTCGGCGGCGAGCAGCTGGGCCGCCACGTCGTCGGGGGCACTCTCGGCGGCGGCCAGCGCGGTTGCCGGGTCGGCGCCGGCCACCCGGCGGGCAACTCCGACCTGGGCCAGGCCCGCCTCGGCGGCGGCGTCCGCCGGGCTGTCCGCCAGGATCTTGAAGTACGCCCGCTCGGCGGCGTCCAGATCGCCGCTCATCAGGGCGTCGTCCGCCTCGTCGAGGCGGGGGTCCTCCGGCTCGGCGACGGCCACGCCACCGGCCTTGAGCACGGCCTGGATCCACTGGCGCAGCTGCGCCTCGGGCACCACGCCGGAGAAGGCGTCGATCGGCTGGCCACCGACGACCGCGTAGACCATGGGGATGCCCTGGACCCGGAACATCTGGGCGATCCGGGGGTTCTCCTGCACGTCAACCCGTGCCAGCACCCATGCTCCGGCGCTCTCGGCGGCCAGCCGCTCCAGCACCGGGGCGAACTCGTCGCTCTCCGGGAAGCCGGCCGCGCCGAAGAAGACGATGACGGGCATGGCCATCGACCGCTCGAGCACGTCGGCCTGGATGGTCGCCTCGGTGACGTCGACGATGGCGGCGTTACCGCCGGCAGTGGGTGCGCCGGGAGTGCCGGCGGCCGGGCCGCCCTGCGGGGGTGTGCCGGGGCGGGTACTGGCTGGTGCGGGGCCGCGCAGCGTGCTGAGGTCGACCGCGCCGCGGGTGAAGATCGACGAGGTGATCCGTGGGTCGCTCATGGTTACCTAGTCTCGCACGTGAGCCCGCGATCTCCGCTCACCCGCAACTGGGACGTTGCAACTCTCACCCGCACCGCCACAACCCCCGTGATCATGCACTTTCCGCCCCGGAGATGCGGCATCTCCGGGGCGGCACGTGCAGGTTTGGCGGGGTGCGTCAGAAGCGCGCGGGTTCGCGGTACGTGCCCCATTCCGCCCGGAGGGCGTCGCAAATCTCACCGAGGGTGGCTTCGGCGCGGACGGCGTCGAGCATGGCGGGGACCATGTTCTGGTCGGTGCGACTGACGTCGACCATCCGGGCGACCGCCGCGCGGACCGCGGACTCGTCCCGGGCGCTCCTGCGCTCGGCGAGCACCCGGCGCTGCTCCAGCTCCACCTCGTGCGAGATGCGCAGGATCTCCAGCTCCTTGGCGACCGTGCCGGTGTGGCAGTTGACGCCGACGATCTTCTTGTCGCCCTTCTCCAGCGCCTGCTGGTAGACGAAGGCCGACTCGGCGATGTGCCCGGTGAACCAGCCGTCCTCGATGCCGCGCAGGATGCCGGAGGTCATCGGGCCGATCTGGTGCGGGCCCTCCCCGCCGAGCTGCCGGATCCGGGCGAAGATCTCCTCCGCCTCGGCCTCGATCTTGTCGGTCAGCGCCTCCACGTACCAGGAGCCGCCGAGCGGGTCGGCCACGTTGACCACGCCGGTCTCCTCCATCAGCACCTGCTGGGTACGCAGGGCGATCTCGGCGGACTCGTCGGTGGGCAGCGCCAGGGTCTCGTCCAGCGCGTTGGTGTGCAGCGAGTTGGTCCCGCCGAGCACCGCCGCGAGGGCCTCGACGGCGGTGCGTACGACGTTGTTGACCGGCTGCTGGGCGGTCAGCGACACCCCGGCGGTCTGCGTGTGGAACCGCAGCCAGAGGGCCTTCTCGCTGGTCGCTCCGTAGACCTCGCGCAGCCACCGGGCCCAGATCCGCCGGGCGGCGCGGAACTTGGCGATCTCCTCGAAGAAGTCGACGTGCGAGTCGAAGAAGAAGCTGAGCCCCGGCGCGAAGACGTTGACGTCCAGCCCGCGGCTCAAGCCCAGCTCCACGTAGCCGAAACCGTCGGCCAGGGTGTACGCCAGCTCCTGCGCGGCGGTCGAGCCGGCCTCGCGGATGTGGTAGCCGGAGACCGACAGCGGCTTGTAGCGCGGGATCTCCCGGGCGCAGTACTCCATCAGGTCGCCGATCAGGCGCAGGTGCGGCTCGGGGTCGAAGAGCCACTCCTTCTGCGCGATGTACTCCTTGAAGATGTCGGTCTGCAGCGTGCCGTCCAGCGTGGACAGATCCGCGCCCTGCCGCTCGGCGGCGACCAGGTACATGCAGAACACCGGCACGGCCGGGCCGGAGATCGTCATCGAGGTGGTGACGCCGGCCAGGTCGATGCCGTCGAAGAGCGCCGCCATGTCGGTGGCGGTGTCGATGGCGACGCCGCAGTGGCCGACCTCGCCGAGCGCCTGCGGGTCGTCGGAGTCGCGGCCCATCAGGGTCGGCATGTCGAACGCGACCGAGAGGCCACCACCGCCGGCGCCGAGGATCATCTTGTAGCGCTCGTTGGTCTGCTGGGCGTTGCCGAAGCCGGCGAACTGCCGGATCGTCCAGGTCCGCCCGCGGTAGCCGGTCGGATGCAGCCCCCGGGTGTACGGGTACTCGCCCGGCCAGCCGATCCGCTCGAACCCCGGGTAGGCGGCGCCCTCCGGCGGCCCGTACACCGGATCGACCGGCATCCCGGAGAGCGTGGTGAAGTCCGCGTCCCGCTTGCGCGCGGAGTCGTACCGGGCCTGCCAGCGTGCCCGTCCGGCGGCGATCTCGTCGGCGTCCATGCGCAGGGCTCCTCCTCGGTCCTCGACTGCACGTCGAGTGTAGAGCCCTTGCCTGAACGATCGCTAAGTCGCGTCGTACTGGCGGGTAACCTGAGCTGCGCCGATGGTCAGACGGCCGGCGTCGCCGGTCCGCCCATCGCCACGTCGTCGACCCGGATGTTGACCTCGTCCACCCGCAGCCCGTACGCCTCGACCGCCTCGGTGACCCGGGCCCGCACCTGGCCGGTGATCTCCGGCACCGGCTGACCGGCCTGGATGACCAGCACCAGGTTGACCACGGCCGCGTCCCCGGTCACGTGCGCCGAGCAGCCCCGCCGGGCATCGCCCACCTGGTCCAGCCCGACCCGGTCGAGGACCGAGTTGAAGAACCGGGCGACGTCCCCGCCCATCTCGGCCACCCCGGGCACCGCGCGGGCCGCCGCGACGGCGATCTTCTCGATCACCTCGTCGGAGACCTGCGTCGACCCGCCAGCCACCGACGGCACCGTGGTGAGCTCCTGCGTCGCCTCGTGGTTCACGTCCCGCTCCCCTGCTCCTCGCGCCACCGCGCCGGCACCCCGGCCGGCCCCCACCGCCGTGGGGCGGTGCGAGCCTACAAGGACGCCGGGACACGAGGGTGTCCCCGGTGGACGGTCAGCGGGCGACCTGGGTCAGCAGAGCGTCCGACGCCGCGTACGGGTCGAGGGCGCCCTCGGCGACCTTCGCGGCGAGCGCGGGCAGCTCCGTACCGTCGCGCAGGGAACCGATCCGGGCGCGGAGCACGCCGAGCGCGATGGCCTCGATCTCGGCTGCGGCCCGCGCCTCCTGGCGGCGGCGCAGCTCACCGTGCTCGACCAGCCAGCCACGGTGCTTGTCGATCGCGGCGGCGATGTCGTCGATGCCCTCACCGCGCGCGGCGACCGACCGGACCACCTGCGGCCGCCACATCCCCGGGCCGCGCTCACCGAGGGCGATCATGCCCTGGATGTCGCGGACGGTGGCGTCGGCGCCGTCCCGGTCGGCCTTGTTGACCACGAACACGTCGGCGATCTCCAGAATGCCGGCCTTGACCGCCTGGATCGCGTCGCCCATGCCGGGGGCGAGCAGCACCAGCGTGGTGTCGGCCAGCGAGGCGACCTCCACCTCGGCCTGCCCGACGCCGACGGTCTCCACCAGCACCACGTCGCAGCCGGCGCCCTCCAGCACCCGGACCGCCTGCGGCGTCGCCGCGGCCAACCCGCCGAGGTGCCCCCGGCTGGACATCGACCGGATGTAGACGCCCGGGTCGGTGGCGTGGTCCTGCATCCGCACCCGGTCACCGAGGATCGCGCCGCCGGTGAACGGGCTGGACGGGTCGACCGCCAGCACGCCGACCCGGTGACCGCGCGCCCGCAGCGCGCGGACCAGCTCGTTCGTGGTGGTCGACTTGCCCACGCCGGGCGAGCCGGTCAGCCCCACCACCTGGGCCTGGCCGGCGTACGGCGCCAGGGCCGCGGCGATCTCCGGCAGCAGCTCGTCGCCGTTCTCCACCAGCGTGATCAGTCGGGCCACCGCGCGGGGGTCACCCGCGCGGGCCCGCTCGACCAGCAGCGGTACGTCCCGGGTCCGGCGCACCGACGGTGCACCGGCCGCCGGAACGTGCTCGACCGCTTCACTCACTGGTTGGTCTCAGCCTTTCCCGGTACATGGATGATCAGGGCGTCCCCCTGGCCGCCGCCGCCACAGAGCGCCGCCGCGCCGGTGCCGCCGCCACGCCGCTTCAACTCCAGCGCGAGCGTGAGCACCAGCCGGGCGCCGGACATGCCGATCGGGTGCCCCAGCGCGATCGCGCCGCCGTTGACGTTGACCTTGTCCGGGCTGATGCCCAGGTCACGGGTGGACTGGATGCCGACCTGGGCGAACGCTTCGTTGATCTCGATGAGGTCCAGGTCCTCGACGCTCAGGCCGCCCTTCTTCAGGGCGTGGTTGATCGCGTTGGACGGCTGCGAGTGCAGGGAGTTGTCCGGGCCCGCCACGTTGCCGTGCGCGCCGATCTCGGCCAGCCAGGTCAGCCCCAGCTCCTTGGCCTTCGCCATGCTCATCACGACCACCGCGGCGGCGCCGTCGGAGATGGGCGAGGAGCTGCCGGCGGTGATGGTGCCGTCCTTGGTGAACGCGGGACGCAGCTTGGCCAGCGACTCGACAGTGGTGTCCGGGCGGATGCCCTCGTCCTCGCTGATCACCAGCGGGTCGCCCTTGCGCTGCGGGATCACCACGGGGGTGATCTCGTCGGCGAAGTGGCCGTTCTTCTGGGCGGCGGCGGCCCGCTGGTGGCTGGCCGCTGCGAAGGCGTCCTGCTCCTCGCGGGGGATGCCGTGCTTCGTGCCGAGCCGCTCGGTGGACTCGCCCATCGAGCAGCAGTCCCAGGCGTCGCTGAGCCCGTCGTGCGCCATGTGGTCCTTGACCACCACGTCGCCGTACTTGTAACCGGAGCGCTGGCCGAGCAGCAGGTGCGGGGCGTTGGTCATCGACTCCATGCCGCCGGCCACCACGATGTCGAACTCGCCGGCCCGGATGAGCTGGTCGGCCAGGGCGATCGCGTCCAGGCCGGAGAGGCAGACCTTGTTGATGGTCAGCGCCGGCACGGACATCGGCACGCCGGCCTCGACCGCCGCCTGCCGGGCCGGGATCTGACCGGCGCCGGCCTGCAGCACCTGCCCCATGATCACGTACTGGACCTGATCCGGGCTGACGCCGGCGCGCTCCAGCGCCGCCTTGATCGCGATCCCGCCGAGCTTCGTGGCCGGGAGGTCCTTGAGGTTGCCCAGCAGCCGCCCCATCGGGGTCCGCGCGCCGCTGACGATCACCGAAGCCATGCCTGCCTCCGAGGGGGGTGCCGAGCTGTACGCCTTTAACGATTGTTCGGCCAGACTAGCGCCATGGCTGAGAACTCCCCCGCCGAGCCCGGTGCGGACTACGTCACAGACATCGGGCTTCGCAAGATTGACCACGTCGGGATCGCCGTGGCCGACCTGGACGCCGCGATCGACTTCTACCAGCGAACGTTCGGAATGCGCTGCGTGCACACCGAGACCAACGCTGAGCAGGGCGTCCGGGAAGCGATGCTGGCCGTCGGGCCGACCGCCGAGGGCGGGTGCGTGCAGTTGCTCGCCCCGCTCACCCCGGAGTCGACGATCGCCAGGTTCCTGGACCGCAACGGGCCGGGCGTGCAGCAGGTCGCGTACACCGTGGTGGACATCGACGTGGCCTGCGCCGCGCTGCGGGCGCGCGGAATGCGGCTGCTCTACGACGCGCCGCGGCGCGGCACCGCCAACTCCCGGATCAACTTCGTGCACCCCAAGGACGCCGGCGGCGTCCTGGTCGAACTCGTCGAACCCGCCACCACCCACTGACCGTGCAAGGAAGGGCCCCTTCTTATCGCCTCGTGTATAGGAAGGGGCCCTTCCTAACACCGCCACGGCGGCTCGGAGGCCGGTGCGCGAGCGCGTGGGTGCGCGGTTGACGGGGTGCTCGGACACCTTCACGCATCGGCGGATGCAGTTTTTCACAGAGGACTTCCGGCTTTAGCTACCGTTCAGTAACGTCCCGGCTCACAGGAGCGCGACCGGTGCCGGATGTGTCGAATGCCGACATGGCGGTCGCGCCCACCGGCGCCGACGATGGCAGCACCCGGGCCCGTGCGGGTGCGGATGAACCGGAGGTCACCGTGCAGGACATCCTCGAAGCGATCATGGCGGCGGAGGAATCAAGCGATCCGGACCGCGAACTCGCCGGCGTCGGCGGGCTGCCCGTTCCGGAGAGCTACCGGGGCGTGGTCGTCCGCGCCGAAGAGGCCCGGATGTTCGACGGCATGGCCACCCGGGACAAGGACCCCCGCGAGGCGCTGCACGTGCAGGAGGTGCCGACGCCGGAGTTGGGGCCGGGCGAGGCGCTGGTGGCGGTGATGGCCAGCGCGATCAACTACAACACGGTGTGGACCAGCATCTTCGAGCCGCTGCCCACCTTCAAGTTCCTCCAGCGCTACGGCCGGATCTCGGAGCTGACCCGCCGGCACGACCTGCCGTACCACGTGGTCGGCTCGGACGCGGCCGGCGTGGTGCTGCGCACCGGCCCCGGGGTGACCCGGTGGGCCGCCGGCGACGAGGTGGTCGCGCACTGCCTCTCCGTTGAGCTGGAGGACGCGGCCGGGCACGACGACACCATGCTCGACCCGCAGCAGCGGATCTGGGGCTTCGAAACCAACTTCGGTGGGCTGGCCGAGCTGGCCGTGGTCAAGGCCAACCAGCTGATGCCCAAGCCGCGACACCTGAGCTGGGAGGAGGCGGCCAGCCCCGGGCTGGTCAACTCCACCGCGTACCGGCAGCTCGTCTCGCACCACGGCGCGAACATGAAGCAGGGCGACGTGGTGCTGATCTGGGGCGCCTCCGGCGGTCTCGGCGGGTACGCCACCCAGATGGCGCTGAACGGCGGGGCGATCCCGGTCTGCGTCGTCTCCTCGCCGGAGAAGGCCGAGCTGTGCCGCCGGATGGGCGCGGAGCTGGTCATCGACCGGGCGGCGGAGGGTTTCCGGTTCTGGAAGGACGAGGAGACCCAGGACCCGGACGAGTGGAAGCGCTTCGGCGAGCGGATCCGCGAGCTGACCGGCGGCGAGGACCCGGACATCGTCTTCGAGCACCCCGGCCGGGAGACCTTCGGCGCGAGCGTCTACGTGGCCCGGCGTGGTGGCACCATCGTCACCTGCGCGTCCACCAGCGGCTTCCAGCACCAGTACGACAACCGGTACCTGTGGATGCACCTCAAGCGGATCGTCGGCAGCCACTTCGCCAACTACCACGAGGCGTGGCAGGCCAACCGCCTGGTCGCGCTCGGCAAGGTGCACCCGACGGTGTCCCGGACCTACCCGTTGGAGCAGACCGGTCAGGCGGCGTACGAGGTGCACCGCAACGCCCACCAGGGCAAGGTCGGCGTGCGCTGCCTCGCCCCCGCCGACGGGCTGGGCGTACGCGACGGGGAGCTGCGGGCCCGGCACGAGGACGCGATCAACCGCTTCCGGGGGCACTGATCGGCACCCCCGGTCCGGGGCACTGACCGGGCCGCCGGCCGGACGGACGAGCCCCGGACGGCCAATGGGTGAACGGCCATTGTTCTTCCAACGCAATAGCGGGATACCCACCCGGATCGAACAAAGGGCCACGGGCACGTCCCGTGGCCCTTTTTCGCGTCACGCTGCGTGGCGTCCGACCCGCCCGGGACCTGCCAAGATCGCCCATTGGTCCGGCCTCGCTGAGCGTGGGAGTTGACCATGTAAAGAGGACACGAAAGCTGCGCACCGCTCTTGCGAAGCACCCTGGGGCGTCTGCCAGTATGTCCCAATGCCCCAGCAGCAGTCCTCCCCTCTCGCGTTCTTCGATAACGCGAACTCGCAGCCAGATTTCACCGTTGGCCTGCGCGGATACAACACCCACCAGGTCGACGACTTCATCGGCCGGATGACGGCCGCGCTGACCCAGTCCGAGCAGGCACGTGCCGAGGCCGAGCAGCGGATGAACGACGCCCAGCGTCGGCTCCGCCAAGCCGAACAGCGCATGAGTGCGCTGGAGCAGAAGCTCACCGACACGAACAAGCAGCTCGAGGAGAACAGCCGGCCCACCCTCTCCGGGCTCGGCACCCGCGTCGAGCAGATCCTCCGGCTCGCCGAGGAGCAGGCCAACGACCACCGCAACGAGGCCAAGCGCGAGTCGGAGGGCATCCTCTCCGCCGCCCGCCTCGAGGCTCGTGAGATCACCGACAAGGCCCGCGCCGAGGCCGCCGCGATGAAGGCCAGCGCCGAGCGCGAGGCCGGCAACCTGCGCACCGCCGCCGAGCGCGAGGCCGCCGAGGTCCGGGTGCAGGCCCGCCGCGAGGCCGACACGCTGCGCGCCGACGCCGACCGCGAGACCAAGCAGCTGCGTACCGTCACCGCGCACGAGGTGGCCGAGCTGAAGTCGACCGTGGAGCGGGAGGTGGCCACCCTCCGGGCCACCGCCGAGCGCGAGATCACTCAGCAGCGGGCCAAGGCGGCCCGGGAGGCCGAAGAGAAGCGCGCCGAGGCGACCAAGCTGCTCACCGACGCGCGGGACAAGCGCGACAAGGACCTCCAGGCCCTGGAGCTCCAGTTGGCCGAGCGGCGCGAGAAGTCCGAGCGCGAGGAGTCCGAGCGGCACGCCGCCCAGGTGGCGCAGACCCAGAAGATGGTCAGCGAGGCCGAGCAGCGCGCCCGGGCCGCGCAGGAGCGTGCCAAGGAGATCGAGCAGCGCGCCGAGGCCCGCCGGGTCGAGTCGGAGCGCAGCGCCAACGAGACGATCGACAAGTCCAAGGCGCTGTCCGAGAAGACGTTCAACGAGGCCAAGGCCGAGTCGCAGCGCCTGCTCACCGAGGCCCGCACCGAGGCGGAGCTGACCACCCAGGCCGCCCGCCGCGAGGTCGAGGACCTCACCCGGCAGAGGGACGCGGTCACCTCGCAGCTCGGTCAGATGCTCTCCGGGCTCGCCGGCATCGTCCCCGGCGTTCCGGCGGCGAAGCCGGAAGCCAAGCCGGAAGCCAAGAAGGCCGACGGCGGTCAGGAGCGGGTGACCGCGGAGACCGCCGGCTGACCCGAGGCGTCAGGTCGGGGCATCGACGGCGCGAGGTGACACCGGGTGACCGGTGACACCTCGCGCCGTATGCGTTTCCCACCCCTTGACATCCCGCTCTGCGTACGGAGTGAAGTAGCTCCCACAAGGGGCGTCCGTATCGCCCCAGCCGGGCCCGATGCGTGTGAGGATGGGGGCATGTCGCACGGCGAGGAACTGTTTGCACTCGGCGGGGACGTGACCACGGAGCCCAGCTTCGAGTCCGCTCTGCGGGGTTACGAGAAACGACAGGTCGACCGGTACGTGGCGCGTGCCGAGCACGAGATCGCCACCCTCGCCGCCGAACGGGAACAGGCGTACACACAGATCCACAAGCTCGCCGGCCAGGTCGAGGTGCTCCAGCGGGACCTCGCCCAGGTGCGCAAGCAGATGAACGTGGTGGACCGCGCCTCGTTCCGACACCTCGGCCCCCGGGTCGAGTCGATCCTCACCCTCGCCGAGGAGCAGGCTGAGCAGATCCTCTCCACGGCGAACGAGGAGATCGAGGCCCGTCGCGCCGCCGCCGAGCACATCATCGAGGAGGCCCGCGAGCAGGCCGCCCGGGCACTGAAGGATTTCGAGATCGCTCTCGCCGCCCGGCGCGCGGAGGAGGAGCGGCACAGCGCCGCCCGCCGCGCCGAGGCGGAGTCGACCCTGCGGTCGGCCAAGGACGAGTCGGAGAAGCTGCGCAAGACGGCGCAGGACGCGCTGGCGAAGGCCCAGCAGGAGGCCACCCAGCTGCGGGACACCGCCAAGGAAATCCACACCCGGGCCCAGCAGGAATCCACGAAGCTGCGCGAAACGGCCCGCGAGGCGCTGGCCACCGCCCGGCAGGAGGCCGGCGAGCTGCGCGAGGCCGCCAAGGAGGTGCACGCCAAGGCCCTTCAGGAGGCCAAGCGGCTCACCGACACGGCGACCGAGGCCGGCCGGGCCACCCACGCCAAGGCGCAGCGGGAAGCCAAGCAGATCATCGACGACGCGTCGATGGCCGGGCGGGCCACCCGGGCGAAGGCCCAGCAGGAGGCGGAGCGGGTGGTCACGCAGGCCACCGAGTCGGCCAAGCGCAGCCGGACCGAGACCGAGTCGTACGTGCAGCGGATGCGCAGCGAGACCGAGGCGTACGTGCAGCACGCGCGGGCGCAGACCCAGCAGGAGCTGGGCGCCTGGCGGGCCGGGGTGGAGCAGGAGGTCAACTCCCGACGGGAGACGGCCGACCGGGAGCTGGCCCAGCGGCGGTCCGCCGCCGAGCAGGAGTTCGCCAAGCGCCGCGACGAGCTGGAAAAGCAGTACAAGTCCCGCCTGCACGAGCTGGAGACCGGCTTCACCAGCCGTCAGCAGGAGCTGGAAACCACGTTCGGCGGCCGCCAGCAGGAGCTGGAGACGGGCTTCACCACCCGTCGCGACCAGTTGGAAACCGAGTACTCCAGCCGCAAGAACGAGCTGGAGACCGAGTACGCCACCCGCAAGAACGAGATCGAGCAGGGCGCCGCGGCGGTCCGCCAGGCGGCTGAGCAGGACGCACTGACCATGCGCCTGCGGGCCGAGGAGGAGGCCACCACGCTGCTGAGCCGGTCCGAGACCGAGGCGGGCGACAAGCGCCGCGAGGCGGACGAGCATGTCGCGGCTTCCCGCCGCCAGTTCGAGGAGTACGCGGCCACCACGCAGCAGCACCTGGCCACCACCCAGCAGCACCTGGCGGCCACCCAGCAGGAGGCGGCCGCCGGCCGGCAGCAGCTCGCCCAGGTGATGCTGGAGATCGCCCAGGCCCAGCAGCAGCTCGCCGACCTGCGGCAGGAGACCTGGAAGTCCCGGCAGGAGTCCGACGAGCTCCAGCGTCAGGTGGCCGAGCTGCGGTTGCAGAGCGCCACCGTTCCGGCCGCCGGCGACGGCCCGGCCACCAGTCCCGCGCCCGCCGCAGCGGCCACCGGAGCCGCACCCGCCAGGACGGCGAACGGCGTGGCCGCCGGGACCGCTACGACGGCGAACGGCACGGCAACCGCCGGGGCCGGCACGGCCAACGGGATCAAGGCCGATCCCGCCGACGCCGCGCGGCCCGCCGGCCCCGCACAGCCCGGCGACGCCGGACAGCCCGCCGACGCCCGACAGCCGGCCGACACACGACAGCCCGCCGACGCCCGACAGCCGGCTGATGCCGCCCGCCCGACCGAGGCCGGACAGCCCGCCGACGCCGGACAGTCGGCGGACGCCGGGGACGAGCCGGAAACGGACTCCGGGCAGACCAGGACCAAGCCGGTCGCCGAGCCGGTGACCACTGTCGACGGCGGCGGGGCCAGCGCCGGGGTGGACGGCGAGCCGACCGTGGCCGCTGTCCCAGGGGAGGGCGGCCGGGGCGCCAAGCCGACCAAGATCACCAGCACCGGCGAGAACGGCAAGCGTCCCAGCAAGCCGACCACCGACGAGCGCAGCGCCAAGCCCAGCAAGGTCACTGTCGAGAAGGACTGACCGGTACGGCGACACCGCGCGCCCGCGCACGAGTCACGGCAAACTTGGACAGTTTCCGTTCACGCGTAACGGAAACTGTCCAAGATCTGTGTGCCGGGAGCCGGGTGTCAGATCAGGGCCCGGTGGCGGGCGGGTCGATGACCGGACGGCGGAACGGGCCCCAGGCCACGAAGCGTTCGAACAGCTCCCGTGGTGTCGGCCCGCCGTAGGGGTTGAGCTGGTACAGGTCATGCGCCGCCTCGTGATAGAGCCCGGCCAGGTAGATGGTCAGGGCCGCCGGGTCCGCGTCGAACTCCGCCTTCAGCAGCAGCCGAGCCTCCGCGCACGGCCACGGCCGGCCGTCGGCACGGCAGCACCACATCGGCCGCAGCGGGGTGTGCGGCGTCCGGTCACCGCAGGGTCGGGGATGCGAGGGGTACGGCCCGAGCCGCGGCTGTGGCAGCCCGGACCTCGGCGTACGGGCTGGGTGCGGCCGGCCGGAGTCCGGCGAGCAGCCAGCGGACGACCTCGGCGCCGGCCCGGCGCGCAGGGACCGTCCGAGGCGGCCGGCGCGGCTGGAGCGGGGCATGGGGTACCTCCTCGGCTGGGGCACGGGACGCGTACGGCGGCCCGGCGCGGTGGGGGACCGGAGTGACCGGCAGCAGATCCGGTACGTGACAGTCTGCTGATCGCACCGCTACGGTCGGAAGGCGTCGGCGCTTCCCCAGGCGTGACTGCGTCGGTGACGCGACCCGCCGGGCGAGCCGGTGGAGAGGACCTGCGACCTGCGGAGGCACTGTGGAAGGCGACGCCGCGCCGACGGCCGACATGATCCGCGCTCAACTGCGGCGGCTGCGGACGGCCGCCGGGATGAGCCAGGAGGAGTTCGGCCGGCTGGTGCACTACTCCGGCTCGATGGTGTCCGCTCTGGAGCTGGGTCAGCGTCCGCTGGACCGGCTGTTCCTGGCCCGCGCCGACGAGGTGCTGGCCACCGGCGGCCTGCTGGTCTACCTGCTCAAGCTCGCCGAGCGGGACGGCCAGCCGAGCTGGTTCCGACCCTGGCTGGACGCCGAGCGCAGCGCCCGCCAGCTGCGCTGCTTCCAGCCCACACTGATCCCCGGCCTGCTACAGACCGAGAACTACGCCCGCGCGGTCATTCGGTGCGACGACCTGCTCAGCGACGACGAGGTGGAACGTCGGGTGCACGCCCGGCTGGACCGACAGTCGCTGCTGATCCAGCCGGAACCGCCGCAGTTCATCGCGGTCGTCGACGAGTTGGTGCTGCGGCGTGCCGGGGAGGACGTGCGAGGGCTGTTGGTCGAGCAGATCACGCATCTGGTCGCCAGCCTGGAACGGCCACACATCAGTCTGCACATCATCCCGGCCGAGGTCGGGCTGCACGTCGGCCTGTCGGGGCCGTTCAATCTGGCGCGGGGCGAGGACGGTGGTTGGGTGGGCCACATGGAGCACCAGATTGACGGCCTCGTCGTCGATGGCGACCATGAGGTGGCTACGCTGCTGGCTCGCTGGGAGATGATCAGGAACAGTGCGCTGTCCCGCCGGCAGTCGATCGAGCTGATGAAGGAAGTTGTGACCTCATGGACCTGACCGACGCCCGGTGGCGGACGTCCAGCCGGAGCGGCAACGGAGAGTGTGTCGAGGTGGCGGACAATCTGCCCGGGGTGGTGGGCGTGCGAGACAGCAAGGACCCGACCGGCCCGGTGCTGGTGTTCGCGCCGTCCGCCTGGCGGGCGTTCGTCGCCGTCGCCCGTCGCCCCACCGTCTGACCCGGGAGGTCCCTGGTGCCGCAGCACGGCCCGCCGGCCGACGATCCGGACGCAACCCCCGCTCCCCCGCCGGCCGGTCCCCCGGCGGCCGAGACGCCACACCCGGTGCCGATCCCCGGCCCGGGCGTCGACCCGGACGAGCCGCCGGCCGTCCCGTCCGGCAAGTTCGGTACGCCGGGGCGTCCGCTGCGGCGCAGCAGCTTCCTGCTCGGCTTCACGGGCGCGCTCGGCGTGCTGCTGGCGTACACCCTCTATCTGGGGATTCGTAACGCCGGCGGCATCCTGGTGCTGGTGGTGATCGCGCTCTTCCTGGCGGTCGGTCTCTACCCGGCGGTGGCCCGGCTGCGCCGCTGGGGGCTGCCCCACGGCCTGGCGGTCGCGGTGGTGGCGCTGACCGTGGTGCTGCTGCTCTGCGGCGGCGTGGTGGCGCTGGTCCCGCCGATCGTGACCCAGTCCGGGCAGTTCATCGACCAACTGCCGACGTACGTCGAGGAGCTGCGCCGAAACCCGACGGTCAACGACCTGGTGGAGCGGTACGACCTGGTGAAGCGGGTGCAGGGTGCGGTCAACGCGGGCACCGTCGGCCGGGCTCTCGGCGGGGTGCTCGGCGGCGCCCAACTGATCTTCGGCACGGTGTTCCGGGCGTTGACCGTGCTGGTGCTGACCATCTACTTCCTGGCGTACTTCAACCGGCTGCGTTCTCTGGGCTACGCGCTGGTGCCCCGGACGCGACGCGAGCGGGTGCAGCTGATCGGCGACGAGATCCTGGCCAAGGTGGGCGCTTACATGGTCGGCGCGCTCAGCATCGCGGTGCTGGCCGGCGCGACCACCTTCGTCTTCGCGTTGATCGTCGGGTTGCCGTACCCCTTCGCGCTGGCCGTGGTGGTCGCGGTGACCGACCTGATCCCGCAGATCGGCGCCACCCTGGGTGCGGTGGTCGTGAGCCTGGTCGGCTTCGCCACCGACCTGCCGACCGGCATCGCCTGCGCGGTCTTCTTCCTCATCTACCAGCAGGTGGAGAACTACCTGATCTACCCGAAGGTGATGCGACGCTCGGTGGAGGTCAACGAGGTGGCCGCCCTGCTGGCCGCGCTGCTCGGGGTGGCGCTGCTGGGCGTGGTGGGCGCGCTGATCGCCATCCCCACGGTGGCCGCGCTGCAACTGATCCTGCGCGAGGTGGTGCTGCCCCGCCAGGAGACCCGCTGAGCCGTGCGGGTCAGTCCGCCCGGCCGGCGGGCGGACCGGGAACGGGCGTGTCGGCGAACGAGGCCACCGTCCGGTCGGCGTACGCGCTGACGTCGCCGGTCTCCATCGGGCCGTCCCAGGTCGTCGGCAGAGGCACCTCGACCGCCGGGTTCACCCGGCGGACGATCTCGTCGAGCACCGTCTCCGCGTCACCGACCCAGAGGTGCTTGGCGTTCGGCACGCCCACCACCTCGGCCTGCGGAACCGCGGCGAACCGCTCCCCGGCCTCGGCCGGGCGCAGGTAGTCGTCGAACTCCGGCACCAGGGCCACCAGCGGGCGACCGGAGCCGGCCCAGGTGGCCAGATCCTCGGGAGCCGAGAAGCGCAGCGGCGGGGAGAGCAGGATCGCGCCCGCCACCGCCGGGTCGCAGCCGTACTTGAGCGCCAGGTCGGTGCCGAACGACCAGCCGACCAGCCAGATGTTGGGCAGCTCGGCGAACTCCGCGTACTCGATGGCGGCGGCCACGTCGTAGCGCTCGCCGACGGCCTCGTCGAAGGCCCCCTCGCTGGTGCCGCGCATGCTGCTGGTCCCCCGGGTGTTGAACCGGAGCACGGCCACGTCGGCCAGCGCCGGCAGCCGCCAGGCCGCCTTGCGGAACACGTGGCTGTCCATCATCCCGCCGTGGGTGGGCAGCGGGTGCAGGCAGACCAGGGTGGCCGCCGGCGGCCGGTCGACCGGCAGTGCCAGCTCACCGACCAGCCGCAGACCGTCGGCGGTGTGCAACTCGATGTCCTCCCGGCGACCGGGCAGGACCGACGACGCGCGGATCGGTGTGCTCACCCGTCAAGTCTGGCGCGAAGCCGCCGCCTTCGCCCGCCCGGGCGCGAACAGGGTGATCCAGATCGCTCAGCCGTGGCGCGGGGCGCCCCGGCCGCGCTGCGCCGCCGGGCCACGCCGCTCCCGTGCGCGCCAGCAGCCGCTGTGCCAGTGCCGCCGGTCGGTCAGGTCACCCAGGCCGTCCGCCGGCCAGGCCACCAGGTGCGCCACCCCGGGCCGGATCTCCTGGTCACAACCGGGGCAGCGGTACGTCTTGACCGACGCGCCCGCGCCGATCCCGCGTACCTGCCAGGCGCCGTCGGTCCACTGCTGCACCGAGGCGACGCCCTGCCGGACACGGTCGGCGTCCAGGTTGGCGTTCTCGTCCCGGCGAGGGCGGTTGCGACGGGGGCTCACAACTACCAAGCGTACGGTCCGTCGGGCGGGACGACCTCGCGGCCGGCCCCGCCCGACGCAGAGATCACTCAGACGCCGCCGGGACCGTCCGGCGTTGACCCGGTCAGCGGTGCGAGTGGTCGCGGAAGCCCCGGCGGGTCTTGCGGCCCAGGTAGCCGGCGGTGACCAGGTGCTCCAGCAGCGGCGCGGGCGCGAAGCCCGGCTCGCGCAGCTCCAGGTACAGCTCCCGCTGAATGGCCAGCGAGACGTCCAGCCCGACCACGTCGAGCAGCTCGAACGGGCCCATCGGGTAGCCGCAGCCCAGCTTCATCGCGTGGTCGATGTCGTCGGCCGTGGAGTAGCTGGCCTCCAGCATCTTCACCGCGTCGTTCAGATACGGGAAGAGCAGCGCGTTCACGATGAACCCGGACCGGTCGCCGCACACCACGCCGGTCTTGCCCAGCGCGGCACACACCGCCCGGGCGGTCGCCGTGGTCTCCGGGGAGGTACGGATGGTGCGGACCACCTCGACCAGCGGCATGATCGGCGCCGGGTTGAAGAAGTGCAGCCCCACCACGTCGGCGGGCCGCTGGGTGGCCATCGCCACGTCGATCACCGGCAGGGACGAGGTGGTGGTCGCCAGCACCACGCCCGGCTTGCAGATCTCGTCGAGGCTGGCGAAGAGCGCCTTCTTCACGCTCAACTCCTCGACCACCGCCTCGACCACCAGGTCGACGTCGGCGAGGTGGTCGAGCGTGGCCGACCAGCTGATCCGGCCCAGGGCGGCGTCCCGGTCGGCCTCGGCGAGCTTGCCGCGCACCACGCCCTTGTTCAGCGAGGTCTTCACCGCCTCGCACACCTTCGCGGACTTCTCCGCGCCCCGGGTCACCGAGATGACCTCGTAGCCGGCCTTCGCGAAGACCTCGATGATGCCGGTGGCCATCGTCCCGGAGCCCACCACGCCCACCTTGGCGATGGCGCGCGCGCCGTCGGCGAGCGCGGCCTCCGTGGCCAGCGGCGTCGCCTCGTCGGGTACGACCACCGGGGAACCGGGCCGTTCGTAGGTGTAGAAGCCCCGGCCGGACTTCCGGCCCAGCAGCCCCGCGGTGACCATCTGCTTGAGCAGCGGCACCGGGGCGTGCCGGCGGTCCCGCCCGCCGCGCCGGTACATGGTGTCCAGGATCTCGTACGCGGTGTCCAGGCCGATGAGGTCCATCAACGCCAGCGGACCCATCGGCAGGCCACAGCCGAGCTTCATCGCGGCGTCGATGTCCTCCCGCGTCGCGTAGTGCGACTCGAACATCCCGACCGCGTGGTTCAGGTAGCCGAAGAGCAGCGCGTTGGCGATGAAACCGGCCCGGTCGTTGATGGTGACGTCGACCTTGCCGAGCCGTGCGCAGAGCGCCTCCACGTCGGCGACCACCTCGGCCGAGGTGACCACGGTCCGGACCACCTCGACCAGCTTCATCACCGGCGCCGGGTTGAAGAAGTGGATGCCGATGACCTGGTTGGGCCGGTGGGTGGCCACCGAGATCTCGGTGACGCTCAACGAGGAGGTGTTGGTCGCCAGGATCGCCTCGGGCTTGCAGACCCGGTCCAGCTCGGCGAAGATCCGCTGCTTCAGGTCCAGGTGCTCGGGCACCGCCTCGATGACCAGGTCGACGGAGTGCAGCGCGTCCAGCCCGACCGCGAAGTGCACCCGGCCGAGCAGCGCGTCCCGGTCCTCCGGTGCGAGCTTGCCCTTGGCCACCGCCCGGTCCGTGGAGCCGGTGAGGTTGACCCGGCCACGCTCCAGCGCCGGCTCGGAGATCTCCACCGCGACGACGTCGATGCCGTTGCGGGCGAAGACCTCGACGATGCCGGCACCCATGGTGCCCAGCCCCACCACACCCACGGTGCTGAACTCGCGCGCCACGACCGGCCTCCCCAGACACTCCGCACGGCCACTGAACGGCCGCTAAGGTTATGCGCGCGAGTCTGCCACGTGACGCTGGGTTGTCGAGACGCCGTGGCATATTTCACCCACGACGCCACCGGCCGCCCGGCTGGCCGGGCCTGCACTCAGCCGGCCGGGACGGCGGTCAACGCCAGCAGCTCCGCGACGAACTCCGCCGGGCGCTCCAGGTGCGGGCTGTGCCCGCAACCGGGCAGCACCACCTCGTGGTACGCGCCGCCGGCCGCCGCGTACCGCTCCAGCACCGCCCGGGTCTGACCGACCATCGGCTGCGGCGGGCACTCCGCCGCACCGGGCCACCCCGGTACGGCACCCAGCGAGCCCAGGTACGCCAGGTCGAACAGCGAAGTGTCCGAGACGATCACGTCGGCGTCACCGCGTACCCAGGTGACCGGAGGCTTGTCGGCGACGGCCACCAGCTCGTCGGCGAGCCGGAACCAGGTCGGCGCGAGCGCGTTGAGCACCCCGCGCTCCCCCGGCGCCACGCCCGGCCAGTTCTCCGAGGACGCCGCCGTGCCGGGGTAGTTGTCGTCCCCCGTGACGGTGGAGAGCAGGCTGTCGAGCAGCAACTCCTCGTCGCCGCCCAGCGACGACGGATCGGCCACATAGGTCGCTCGCAGCACGGCACGCGGGCTGGTCTGGGCCTCGGTGCCGCGATCACCCGCGGTGAGCCGGGCGACGAAGTCCGGGTTCGCCGTGCCGGCACCGGTACCGGCGAAGTCGGGCGTCGTCGGCGTGCCGGCCAGGTCGCGGGTGCCACCGAAGCCGTACGGGGAGACCGGCGCGGCGAGCAGCAGCGCGCCCACCCGGTGCGGGTGGTCGACCAGCAGTCGCATCGCCACGCCCCCGCCGAGGGAGTGCCCCACCACCACCGGGCGGGCGTCGGCCGCGCCGAAGAACGTCGGGTCCTCCAGCAGCGCGGCCACGTCGTCGGAGAAATCCCGAAGACCCCGGGTCGCGTCCACCGGGGCGGTCTCCGAGGCGCCGTAACCACGCAGGTCCGGCGCGACCACCCGCAGCGTCGGCGGCAGCCGCCGGACCAGCGGCTCCCAGAACAGGGCGGACGAGCAGTTGCCGTGGATCAGCAGCACCGGAGTGCCGTCCGGCGGGCCCGCCACGCGTACCGCCTGGGTGATGCCGTTCGCTGTCACGGTCCGCTGCTCGGTCTCCACCCGCGGCATGCTGCCACCCCGGTCCGCGCCGGTCCAGGTGCCCGGCAGCCATCCCGGGTGCGCCCCGGGTGTGGGCCCGCACCAACCACGACGTCCTTTTACTCAGCGACGTGCGGTGGGCGGCGTGGCCAGCGGCAGCGGCAGCGTCGGCCGGACGTCACGCCGGGACGGGCCGAAGCTGAGCCCGACCGGATCGGTGTGGGCCACTCCCGGATCGAACAGACGCAGCTCGGTGCGGCCGAGCCGGATCACATCGCCGTCGGAGAGGAGTTCCACCTCGGTGATCCGGCGGTCGTTGAGCCAGGTGCCGTTGGTTGAGCCCAGGTCGCGCAGTGCCGGGCCCTCCGGCGCCCGCCACACCGCCGCGTGCTGCCGGCTCAGGTGCGGGTCGTTGATGACGACGTGACCGGTCGGCGCCCGACCGATCACCTGCGCCTCGGCCCGCAGACGAAAACTCGCCCCGCGCATCGACCCACCCGCGACCGTCAACAGCGGCATCAGTTCCGGATGTTCCTCCATGGACAGCCAGCCCTCCACCCCACACGACTACGCCGCGCGCCAGCCTGCCATCAGACGGTAATCGTCAATACCGACCGGCCGGTCAACTCCTCGCCACCTCCCGGCCATCTCCCGTTCGACGGTTCGGGCGGGCGGGATCCGAGCAGAGGGCCTGACCTGCTCTGATCAACGAGCGGGCGGCCCGATGCGACTCCCGTCCCGCCGGGCCGAATCGCGGCCTACCGGCGAGTAATCTTCGGGTCTAGACTTCCGCCATGACGGCTGTGCAGATCCCCGGCAACCCGGTCATCGAGGCAGGCCAACTGGTGTCCACCAGCCCCGCCACCGGCGTCGAGGCCGGTCGCCTCCCGGTCGCCACCGACGCCGACGTCCGGCGGGCCGTCGAGCGCGCCCGCACCGCCGGCGAATGGTGGGCCGGGCTGGGCTTCACCGGCCGCCGCGAACGGCTGCTGCGCTGGCGCGCCCTGCTCGCCAAGCGGATCGAGCAGCTCGCCGAGCTGGTGCACGTCGAGGGCGGCAAGCCGGTCGCCGACGCCATCGTCGAGATCGTCACCGCGATCGAGCACATCGACTGGGCCGCCCGCAACGCCGGCCGGGTGCTCGGCCCGCGCCGGGTGCGGTCCCGGCTCATCCTCGCCGAGTTCTCCGGGCACCTCGAATACCAGCCGTACGGCGTGGTCGGCGTCATCGGGCCGTGGAACTATCCGGTCTTCACCCCGATCGGCTCCGCCGCGTACGCGCTGGCCGCCGGCAACGCCGTCGTGCTCAAGCCGAGCGAGTACACGCCCGCGGCCGGCCAGTGGCTGGTGGACAGCTTCGCCGAGGTCGTACCCGAGCAACCGGTGTTCACCGCCGTGCACGGGCTGGGCGGCGTGGGCGCGGCGCTGTGCCGTTCCGGGGTGAACAAGCTCGCCTTCACCGGCTCCACCGCCACCGCCCGCAAGGTCATGGCCGCCTGCGCCGAGACGCTGACCCCGGTGCTCATCGAGGGCGGCGGCAAGGACGCCATGATCGTCGACAGCGACGCCGACCTGGACGCCGCCGCCGAGGCGTGCGTCTGGGGCGGAATGACCAACGCCGGCCAGACCTGCATCGGCATCGAACGGGTGTACGCCGTCGACCAGGTCTTCGACACCTTCGTCGACAAGGTGGTGGCCCGCGCGGGCCGGCTGACCGTCGGGCCCGAGGGCACCGACATCGGCCCGATCACCATGCCCGGCCAGGTCGACGTGATCCGCCGCCACATCGAGGCCGCGGTCAACTCCGGCGGGCGCGCCGTGCTGGGCGGCCCGAGCGCGGTGCAGCCGCCGTACGTGCACCCGACCGTGCTGGTGGACGTACCGGAGGACTCGGCCGCCGTCCGCGAGGAGACCTTCGGGCCGACGCTCACCATCAGCCGGGTCCGCGACGCCGACGAAGCCGTCGCCCGGGCCAACGCGCTCGCGTACGGCCTGGGTGGCTCGGTCTTCGGTCGGCGGCGCGCGGTTGCCATCGCCCGACGGCTGCGCTCCGGGATGGCCTCGGTCAACTCCACCCTCACCTTCGCCGGGATGTCCACCCTGCCGTTCGGCGGGGTCGGTGACTCCGGCTTCGGGCGGATCCACGGCGAGGACGGACTGCGCGAATTCGGCCGGGCCAAGGCGATCACCCGCCGGAGGGCCCGGTCGCTGCTGCCGTCCATGACCTTCGAGCGGACCCCGACCGACGTCGCCCGACTCGTCAAGGCCATCAAAATGATGTACGGCAGGTGAGTGTCGGATAACCGATCTCCACCGAGATCGACGCATCCACATGTTTGGACACGGTATTCGCGGCGGTACATTGCGTTAAATGGGCCCTAATCGATTGCGCTACCGCCTTGTCGACAGTGACCGGTCGTGGAGCGCCCGGCAGCGGCGGCGTCGCTCGGACTGGCTCGCACGCACGTTCCCGACGATCGGCGACATGCACGTGGTCGATCTCGGCGGCCGGCTCGGCACCTGGAATCGCGCCACCATCCGGCCCACTCGGGTGACCGTGGTCAACCTGGAGCAACCGCCCACCGTCGTCCCAGAGTGGGCCCACGTCGTACAGGCCGATGCCTGCGACCTGCCGCCGCAGGTCACCAACGGCGACTTCGACCTGGTCTTCTCCAACTCGGTGCTGGAGCACGTGGGCGGGCACGAACGCCAGCCGCGGTTCGCCGCGGCAGTCCACTCGTTGGCCGAACGGCACTGGGTGCAGACGCCCTACCGCTACTTCCCGATCGAGCCGCACTGGATCGCGCCCGGAATGCAGTTCCTGCCGGTCCGGCTTCGCACCGCGGTCGCCCGACGGTGGCCGCTAGGCCACAAGCCGACCCGGAGCCACGACGCCGCCATCCACCAGGTGCTCTGGACCGAACTGCTGGACCGGTCGCAGATGCGCCACTACTTCCCCGACTCGCGGATGCTCGTCGAGCGGGTGGCCGGCCTACCCAAGTCGCTGATCGCGGTGCGAACCGGGGAGTGAACCGGTCAGAAGAGGGTCAACTCGTCCTTCTCGATGCCCCGCAGCTTGTCGTAGTCCACGACCACGCACCGGATGCCCCGGTCGGCGGCGAGCACCCGCGCCTGCGGCTTGATCTCCTGCGCGGCGAAGACCCCGGTGACCGGGCTGAGCAGCGGGTCGCGGTTCATCAGTTCGAGATAGCGGGTGAGCTGCTCGACCCCGTCGATCTCACCGCGCCGCTTGACCTCGACCGCGACCGCACCGGAGTTGGCGTCCCGGCAGAGCAGGTCGACCGGGCCGATCGCCGTCATGTACTCGCGGCGGACCAGCGTGTACCCGTCGCCCAACACGCTCGGGTTGGCCGCCAGCAACTCCTGGAGATGCGCCTCCACCCCGTCCTTGCGCAGGCCGGGGTCCACCCCCAACTCGTACGAGGTGTCCTGGAAGATCTCCTCAAGGGTGATCCGCAGCTCCTCGCCAGCCTTGTTGACCACCCGCCACACGCCGGGGGCCTCCTCCAGCCGACACGGCGGGCTCATCCAGTTCAACGGCTTGTACGCCCGGTCGTCGGCATGGATCGACACCGACCCGTCCGCCTTCACCATCAGCAGCCGGGTCGCCAGCGGCAGGTGAGCCGAGAGCCGTCCGACGTAGTCCACCGAGCACTTCGCAATGACCAACCGCACCCGACGAGGGTAGCCGAGCACCCACCGGTCGCCACCGAGCGGCACTGGCGCGTCGATGGGATGCTGAGATGGTGCTCGAAGTCCTCACCGGTACCGGTCTCGCCGCCTCGGCGGGCCTGAACGCGTACATACCCCTGCTCACCCTCGGTCTGCTCGCCCGCTACACCGACCTGATCGACCTGCCCAGCGGCTGGACATGGCTCGGCAACGGCTGGGTCGTCGCCATCCTGGCCCTGCTGCTCGCCGTCGAGATGGTGGCGGACAAGGTGCCGGTGGTCGACCACATCAACGACGTGGTGCAGACCGTGGTCCGACCCACCGCCGGCGGCCTGGCCTTCGGCGCCGGATCGTCGTCGGAGACGGTGACGGTCACCGACCCGGGCAGCTTCTTCTCGTCGCACCAGTGGGTGCAAGTGGTCACCGGCGTTCTGCTCGCGTTCGGCGTACACCTGCTCAAGTCCGCAGCGCGGCCGGTAGTCAACGCGACCACCGCCGGGTTCGGCGCCCCAGTGGCCAGCACCGCCGAGGACGCCACCAGCGTGGTGGTCTCCCTGGTGGCGATCATCCTGCCGGTGCTGGTGCTCGCCTTCCTGCTCGGCCTGGTGGCGTTCGTCTACTGGTTCCTACGCCGACGCTCCGAACGCCGCCGGGAACGCGAGGCAGCACGCGCCGCCGGCTTCCGCGTCTGACGAGCCGCGGGCCGCGGGCCAGGGCGTTCCCGCCGGTCCAGACATGCCGCTGGCCGGCACCCCGGGGTGGGGTGCCGGCCAGCGGTCGATGTCGTGCGGTGGTGCGGTGGGTCAGCTGTTCCAGTGCTGGGCGACCAGGTCGGTGGCCTGCTGCTCCCACTGGGCGTAGGCATCCGGGTAGGCCGAGACCTGCACGGTCTGCGCGGCGTCGGTCAACGCCATGTCCTGCCACCCGTCAACCTGCTTCAAACCCTTGAGGAACGCGGTGGTGGAGTACTCGGGGTTGGTGATCTGCTCGGGCGTGCCCCAACCACTGGTCGGGCGCTGCTGGAACAGGCCCAGCGAGTCATGGTCGTTGGCGTCGCCGAGGTGACCCAGGTTCTCCAGCTTCGACTCCTGCAGACTCGTGGCGATCGAGATCACCGCGGCCCGCTCAGGCAGACCAGCCTTCTTCGTCGCCGCGATGATCGCCTTCACATTGCCGGTCTGCTCGTCGTTCAGGTCGATGTGCGACTGCGCGCCCTGCACCTTGGCCGTCTGCACCGCGACCGCGACCGGCTTGCCCTCGACGGGGGTGGCGGCGTGCGCGGCGATCGGACCGGCGAACACGCCACCGGCGAACGCGAGACCAGCAACAGACAGCATGCTCTTACGAATAATCGTGTTCATGAGAGGTCAGCTCCTTCAGGGGGTAGACACCCACACGCCCGAGGGGGACGGCGCAAGGATGCGAGCACCTCGTCCGGCGCTTCCAACTGCAAGGGGGGAAAGTCATCGTCGGCGGCCTACGGGCGGGGGCTCGTGGCGCCGGGACTGTATGTAACGACCGCCGGGCCGCCGGCATTCCGGGGGTGGCCCATCCATCGGCACCCCGGTGAGCGGGGGCTCCGTTCCAGCGGCCCCCGAGTGAGGGGGTCGGTCAGGGGTCTGCAACGACCGGCCACCCGCGGGCATTCCAACCCGGGCCCGGCCGCCATCCCAACCCCCAGAGGGGCGGGGTGCCGGACCGGTGGTGCTGCGATCGTCAGGGTGTGTAACGACCCCCGGCCCGCCACGATTCCACCCCACGGATGCAGCCGGTCACACGCCAGAGACCCCCGATACGGGACATACGGCACGAAATTGCCGGCTGTCGCGGGCGTCAACTCGACCGGCTGGGGTTGATCGACTCGGTATCACCGATATCGGGCCATCCGGCCGCCCAGGACACCGGGACATCCCCGAAATCGCCGACATCGCCGACATCGCTGACATCGCTGACACGCTGACATCGAGTCGACCACCGCGAACGAGGATGAAGCGAACCCGGGGCGAGGTGGTCAACGAGGGGTATACCTCGGAGGCATATTTATGCCTCCGAGGTATATCGCTCACAACAGCGACCGCCCCCCAGAAGGGAGCACCCGGCCGCGTCCAACTACAGGGACCAATCAGACCCCGCCACCCCGCCAGACGGAATGGTCCGTCACGCAGCGGAGGGATCAGGACGAACGGCGACCACCGACGGTGTGGGGCCCGCCGTGCCCGGCGTAGGGATCAAGCCTGACCGCCCGAAGCCGGGCACGGCGGGCCCCACACCGCCCACGACGCACCGCACCGCGCCCGACAACCCACGACCCACCCGCACCGCGCCCGACAACCCACGACCCACCGCCGCCGCACCCGACAAACCCACAACGCACCACACCGCGCGGCCGACAAAGCCACGACCCACCGCACCGGGTGGCCGACAAACCAGACAGCTACCCAGCGTCGCGGCATAGCAAGGATCACGAAGCCGGCAAAAGCCTACGATCGGTCAAGAAGCCTAGAGGAGGTCGGCATGACTACAGCGATGGAGATGCCCCGGGTCCAGGAGTGCGTGGTCGTGGCCTGCGCGTACAACAACGCCGGCGACTGCCACGCCTTCGCGATCACGATCGGCAGCATGGATCACGCGCACTGCCACACCTTCGTCGAGTCGCCGGTGCGCGGCGGTGTGGACAGCCTGATCGCTCAGGTGGGCGCGTGCCAGCGGTCCGACTGTCGGCACAATGAGCAGCTCGAGTGCCACGCCTCGTCCATAAGGGTCGGCCCGGACAACGACATGGCCGACTGCATGACCTACGCCGGCCGCTGACCGGTCACACCAGCCCGGGTCAGGGCAGGTCGTTGGCGCGCCGGATGACCGTCACCAGGTCGTCGATGATGCCGGTGAGGGCGAAGTCCTTCGGGGTGAAGACCCGAGCCACCCCGGCCGCCCGCAGCGTGTCGGCGTCGCCGGCGGGGATGATGCCGCCCACCACCACCGGCAGGTCCGCCCGACCGGCGGCGCGCAGCCCGTCGAGCACGGCCGGCACGGCGGCAAGGTGCGAGCCGGAGAGCACGGAGAGCCCGACCAGGTCGACGTCCTCCTCAACGGCCGCGGCGACGATCTGCCCGGCGGTCAGCCGGATGCCCTGGTAGACGACCTCGAAGCCGGCGTCGCGGGCGCGTACCGCGATCTGCTCGGCGCCGTTGGAGTGCCCGTCCAGGCCGGGCTTGCCGACCAGCAGCCGCAGCCGGCCGCTGCCCAGCTCGCGGGCTGTGGCGGTAACCCGTGCGCGGACGGCCGCGAGGCCCGGGTCGCCGCCGGTGCCGGTGGCGCCGGCCAGTCCGGTGGGCGCCCGGTACTCGCCGAAGACCTGGCGCAGCGCGCCGGCCCACTCGCCGGTGGTCACGCCGGCCCGCACGCACTCCAGGGTGGCCGGCATCAGGTTCGCGGTGGTCGCGGCGGCCGCCCTGAGCCGGGCCAGGGCCGCCTCGACGGCCGCGGCGTCCCGGTCGGCCCGCCACCGGCGTACGCCGGTGGCGGCGGCGGTTTCGACCGCCGGATCGACCTGCTCGACCGCCTCCGCTCCGGCCGCGGTCAGCGGGGACGACTCGGTCCCAGTGAACCGGTTGACGCCGACCACCACGTCGGCACCGGACTCCATCCGGCGGCGGCGCTCGGCCAGCGAGGCGACCAGCGCGCTCTTGAGGTAACCGGTCTCCACGGCGGCGACCACGCCGCCCAACTCCAGCACCTTGTCCAGCTCGACGCGGGCACCGGTGACGATCTCGTCGACCAGCGCGGTCATCACGTGCGAGCCGGCGAAGAGGTCGGGGTATTCGAGCAGGTCCGACTCGTACGCCAGGACCTGCTGCATCCGCAGCGACCATTGCTGGTCCCACGGGCGGGGCAGGCCGAGCGCCTCGTTCCAGGCGGGCAGCTGCACCGCGCGGGCCCGGGCGTCGCGGGACAACGTCACGCCGAGCATCTCCAGCACGATGCGCTGGATGTTGTTCTCCGGCTGCGCTTCGGTCAGGCCGAGCGAGTTGACCTGAACGCCGTAGCGGAACCGGCGCTGCCTGGCCTCGGTGACGCCATACCGGTCCCGGGTGATCTCGTCCCAGAGCACGCTGAACGCGCGCATCTTGGCGATCTCCTCCACGAACCGCACCCCGGCGTTGACGAAGAACGAGATCCGCTGCACCACGTCACCGATCCGCTCGGCGGGCACCTGGCCCGAGTCGCGGACCGCGTCAAGCACGGCGACCGCCGTGGCCAGCGCGAAGCCGACCTCCTGCACCGGCGTGGCACCGGCCTCCTGGAGGTGGTACGAGCAGATGTTGACCGGGTTCCACCGCGGCATCTCACGCAGCGTGTAGGCCACCACGTCGGCGGTGAGCCGCAGCGACGCCGCCGGCGGGAAGATGTACGTCCCCCGGGACAGGTACTCCTTGATGATGTCGTTCTGCGTGGTGCCGGCGCAGCGGGCCAGCTCGGCGTTCTGCTCCAGCCCCACGGTGCCGTACAGGGCGAGCAGCCACATCGCCGGGGCGTTGATGGTCATCGAGGTGTTCATGTCGGCCAGCGGAATGCCGTCGAAGAGCGCCCGCATGTCGCCGAGGTGGGCCACCGGCACGCCGACCCGGCCGACCTCACCGGTGGCCAGCTCGTGGTCGGGGTCGTACCCGGTCTGGGTGGGCAGGTCGAAGGCGACCGAGAGACCGGTCTGCCCCTTCGCCAGGTTGCGGCGGAAGAGGGCGTTGGTCGCGGCGGCCGACGAGTGACCGGCGTAGGTGCGCATCACCCACGGGCGGTCCCGCTCGGGCAACCGCCCCGAAGATGCCTTCTCATCCATGGCCGGAGTCTAAGTTACCGTTCAGTAAAACGGGTTGTGGAAAACCACACAGGTCCATGTCGCGGACGTCCGGGTGCGAAGCGCCCGGAGTGTCCCGGACCGCCACACCCCGGGCGCCACGCCACCCCGGTCAGGACGCACACTGGACACCATGGATGACGAGCTGGCCATCTCCGTCCGGGGGCTGCGCAAGGCGTACGGCGACAACGTGGCCGTGGCGGGCGTGGACCTCGACGTCCACCGCGGCGAGGTGTTCGCCCTGCTCGGCCCGAACGGCGCCGGCAAGACCACGACCGTGGAGATCCTGGAGGGCTACCGACGCCGGGACGCCGGCGAGGTCGCCGTGCTCGGGGCCGACCCCGCCCACCCGGACGCCGGCTGGCGGTCCCGGGTCGGCATCGTGCTCCAGGGCACCGGCGAGTTCGACGAGCTGACCGTGGCCGAGGTGATCCGGCACTTCTCCGGCTTCTACCCGGACGCCGACGACCCGGACAAGGTGATCGAGCGGGTCGGGCTGGCCGGCAAGGCGAAGGCCCGTACGCACACCCTCTCGGGTGGGCAGAAGCGCCGCCTCGACGTGGCGCTGGGCATCATCGGCCGCCCCGAGCTGCTCTTCCTCGACGAGCCGACCACCGGCTTCGACCCGGAGGCCCGCCGCGAGTTCTGGGAACTGATCCGCGACCTCGCGGCGGCCGGCACCACCATCGTGCTGACCACCCACTACCTGGACGAAGCGGAGGCGCTGGCCGACCGGGTGGGTGTGATCGCCGGCGGCCGGCTCGTGGAGGTCGCCGCACCGAACCAGCTGGGCAACCGGCAGGAGGCGCTGGCGACGGTCTCCTGGCGTACCCCGGACGGGACGCTGGAGCGCGCGCCGAGCGCGACGCCGACGGCCCTGGTGGCCGAGCTGGCCGCGCGCTACGGCGGCGAGGTCCCCGGGCTCACCGTGACCCGGCCGACCCTGGAGGACGTCTACCTCACGATGATCGGACACGCGCGATGACGACCACGACGAAGCCGGCGACGCCGGTCGCCGCGACCCCGGGCCGCCGGCCGGGCGCGGGCGCGCTGGCCCTGCGGCAGGGCCGGCTGGAGATCACCCAGTTCCTGCGCAGCCGGGAGTCCGTGGTCTTCACGATGGGCTTCCCTATCATCATGATCCTGATCTTCGCGTCGATCTTCGGCGGCACGATCGGCGGCGGGGTCAAGTTCACCCAGTACTTCATCACCGGCATGATCGCGACCGGCCTGATGACGGTGAGCTTCCAGAACCTCGGCATCTGGATCCCGATCGAGCGGGACCGGGGCGTGCTCAAGCGCTACCGGGGCACGCCGATGCCGAAGTGGGTCTGGTTCGCCGGCAAGGTGATCATGGTGGTGGCGATCGGCATCGCCGAGACCGCGCTGCTGCTGGCGGTCGCGGTGGCGCTGTTCGACCTCGACCTGCCGGGTACCGCCGGGAAGTGGTTCACCTTCGGTTGGGTCTCCGTGCTCGGGGTGACCGCCTGCACGCTCTGCGGGATCGCCATCTCGTCGCTGGCCCGCACCGCGCGCAGCGGCTCGGCGGTGGTCACCCCGGTCGCCCTGGTGCTCCAGTTCATCTCCGGAGTGTTCTTCGTCTTCACCGACCTGCCCACCTGGATGCAGCAGGTGGCCGCGCTGTTCCCGCTCAAGTGGATGTGCCAGGGGCTACGGGCGGTCTTCCTGCCGTCGAGCTTCGGCGCGCAGGAGCCCGGGGGCTCGTTCGAGCTGGGCCGCGTCGCGCTGGTGCTGGCCCTGTGGTGCGTGATCGGCCTGGTGCTCTGCCTGACCACCTTCGGCTGGACGACCAAGCGCGACGGCTGACCGGTAAGCAGACAGTTCCCCGTCGGCTTTTTTCGACCGCACGACGGGACACCGGGTTCCGCCAAGGGCTGCGACACTCGGACCATGGCGGCTCGACCGACCCGGCGTGGTCTCCTGCTCGCGGGGGCGGGGGCGGGTGCACTGGCCGTCGGCATCGGCTGGACGGCGCGCGACCTGATCCGGCCCGCGCCGGCACGGCCGGTGCCTCCGAAGGCACCGGCCGGCGACGAACGGCTCACCAGCCGCCCGTCCGCCGCGCGGGGCCGCACGGTCGACTTCTACACGGCCGTCCCGGACGGGTACGGCGACGGGCGGGGACTGCCGGTCTGCCTCGTGCTGCACGGCGCTTCCACCACCGCGCGGGACTTCCCCGGGCTCGGCCTGGGCCGTTTCCTGACCGACGCGGTACGCCGGGGCGCTCCGCCGTTCGTGCTCGCTGGGGCAACCGGCGACCGACTCTCCTGGCGTCCGTCCGGGCGGGACGACCCGCAACGGATGGTGCGCGAGGAACTACCGGCCTGGTGCGCCGAGCGGGGCTTCGATTCCGCCCGACTGGCGGCCTGGGGCTGGTCGATGGGGGGCTTCGGCTCGCTGTTGCTCGCCGGGACCTGGCCGGGGTTCCTCCGGGCGGTGGCGGCCTTCTCCCCCGCCGTCGCACCTGGCGACGCCGTCTTCGCCAGCGTCGATCGGCTGCGCGGCACTCGGCTGGGCATCTGGTGCGGTCGGCAGGACGACTTCCTCGCCGACGTGCAAGCGCTGGAGCGTGCTCTTCCAGAGCCGGCCGCCTAGGTGGAGTACGCCGACGGCCGACACGACTTCGGCTACTGGGGTCGGGTCATCCCAGACGCCTTCGACTTCGTCGCGGCAGCGCTGGCAGACCCCGACCCGGCTTCCAGTCCGGGATGAGCACCGCCCCGGGCCCGCGGTAGCGAGTGATCGCCACTGCGGGCCCGTAGCTGCGTGTTCTCAGTACGTGTAGAAGCCCTTGCCGGTCTTGCGGCCCAGGTCGCCGGCGGTGACCATGCGCTGGAGCAGCTCCGGTGGGAAGAACTTCTCGTCCGCCGTGTCGGTGTAGATGTTCTTCGAGGCGTGCAGCAGCACATCCACGCCGGTCAGGTCGGTGGTGGCCAGCGGGCCCATGGCGTGCCCGAAGCCCAGCCGACAGGCGGTGTCCA
Organism: Micromonospora sp. NPDC005206; assembly: GCF_040608175.1. Taxonomy (NCBI): domain Bacteria; kingdom Bacillati; phylum Actinomycetota; class Actinomycetes; order Micromonosporales; family Micromonosporaceae; genus Micromonospora; species Micromonospora sp. NPDC005206. Next base: position 221,568 of record NZ_JBEXHU010000005.1, on the reverse strand, counting down.
GGTCCTCCGCCGACACCACGCCGGACTCGACGAGCTTGACCGCCTCCACCACCAGGGCGGAGATCAGGCGGGTGGTCACGAAGCCGGCGATGTCCCGGTTGACCACCACCACCGTCTTGCCGATCTCCTCGGCGAAGGCCCGGACGGTGGCCAGCGTGGCGTCGCTGGTCTTGTAGCCGCGGACCAGCTCGCAGAGCTGCATCATCGGCACCGGGGAGAAGAAGTGGGTGCCGACGACCGCCTCGGGCCGCTCGGTGACCGCGGCGATCTGGGTCACCGGGATGGCCGAGGTGTTGGTGGCGAGCACCGCGTCGGCCTTGCAGATCTTGTCCAGGGCGCGAAACACCTCGTGCTTGATCTCCAGACGCTCGAAGACCGCCTCGACCACGATGTCCGCGTCCGCCGCCGCCTCCAAGTCGGTGGTCGGGGTGATCCGGGCGAGCGTCGCCTCGACGTCCGACGCCTCGATCTTGCCCTTCTCGGCGAACTTCTCCAGCGACTTCCGAATGCCGCCGAGCCCTCGCTTGGTGGCCGCGTCGTCCAGGTCGCGCAGCGTCACCTGCCAGCCCGCCTGCGCCGCCACCTGGGCGATGCCGGAGCCCATCAGCCCGGCCCCGACGACCGCGAGTCGACCCGCCATCTGCTTCTCCCTCGCTGCGATTGAGTGCCTGCCTGCACCCTAGTCGGCGAGCCTGAACGACGGCTAAGGGGCTGTCGGGAGACCCGACAACCCCCTGGACCCGGTCTGCGTCAGATTTCCAGCTCCGGCTCCTCCGGCGTCGTCCCGCGCTCGACAGCCACTCCGAGCGCGCGCAGGTCAGCCACGAAGTCCGGGTAGCCCCGGTCGACGTGGTGCACGTGGGAGACCTCGGTGGCCCCGTCCGCGCAGAGCCCGGCGATGATCAGGCCGGCCCCGGCGCGAATGTCCGTGGCCCGCACCGGCGCTCCGGAGAGTCGGCTCCGGCCCCGGACCACCGCGTGGTGGCCGTCGGTCTTGATGTCCGCGCCGAGGCGCATCATCTCGTTGGCGAACATGAACCGGCCGTCGAAGATGTTCTCGGTGATCAACGAGGCACCGTCACTGACCGCGGCCAGGCCGATCGCCATCGGCAGCAGGTCGGTGGCGAAGCCCGGGTACGGCAGCGTCACCACGTCGACCGCGCGGGGCCGGTCGTCCATCCGCACCCGGAAGCCGTCTCCCCGGGTCTCCACCAGGCCGCCGGCCGCCACCACCTTGTCCAGCGCGACCTCCAGGAAGGCCGGGTCGAGCCCGGTCACGGTCACGTCGCCTCGGGTCATCGCCGCGCCGAAGGCCCAGGTGCCGGCCACGATCCGGTCCCCCACGGTGGCGTGCCGCACCGGGCGCAGCCCGGGTACGCCGGTGATCCGCAGGGTGGACGTTCCGGCGCCGGAGATCCGCGCGCCCATCTGGTTGAGCATGGTGCAGATGTCAACGATCTCCGGCTCCCGAGCCGCGTTGTCGATCGTCGTGGTGCCCTGGGCCAGCACCGCCGCCATCACCAGGTTCTCGGTGGCGCCCACACTGGGGAAGTCCAGCACGATGTCCGCGCCGCGGAGCCCGTGCGGTGCGGTAGCGATGACGAAGCCGTGCTCACCGGAGATGTCCGCGCCCATCCGGGTCAGCCCGGAGACGTGCATGTCCAGCCCGCGCGAGCCGATCGCGTCGCCGCCCGGGTGAGCCACCCGCACGTACCCCCGGCGGGCCAGCAACGGGCCGAGCACGCAGATCGACGCACGCAGCCGGCGGACCAGGTCGTAGTCCGCGTCGGCGCCCGGCTGTTCGGGTACATCGATGGTCACCGAGCGCGACCGGGCCACCCCGCCCCGCGCGACCATCGGATCCACCGGGTCGTCCGCGTCGAACCGCACGTCGCACCCCAGCCGGCGCAGCACCTCCCCCATGATCGCGATGTCGGTGATCCGCGGGACGTTGGTGATCACGCTCCGGCCCGGAGCGAGCAGCGCGGCTGCCATCAACTTCAACGCCGAGTTCTTGGCACCCACCACGTGCACGGTGCCGGCCAGCCGGGCGTCACCGCGTACCCGGATGACGTCGACATCGTTGACCGCCGGATCGCCCGCGTCCCCGGGGCCCACCACCGCCGGCCAGCCGGCGGTGGTGTCCGGCCGCGCCGGGATCGTCAGGTCCGGTATCCGTAGGCTGTGCGTCATGGCCGTCCACCTCACGCGCATCTACACCAAGGCCGGCGACGCCGGCATGACCAGGCTGAGCAACAACGAGCAGGTGCCGAAGACCGATCCACGGATCGCCGCGTACGCGGATGTCGACGAGTGCAACGCGGCGATCGGCGTCGCGCTCGCCCTGGGCCAGCTCGACGAGGAACTGCGGGCCGTGCTGGCGTCGATCCAGAACGACCTGTTCGACGTGGGCGCCGACCTGTCCACGCCGGTGGAGCCGGAGCCGAAGTATCCGCCGCTGCGAGTGACCGAGGAGTACGTCGAGCGCCTCGAGGGCTGGTGCGACGAGTACAACGCACGCCTGAGCAAGCTCGACTCCTTCATCCTCCCCGGCGGCACCGCAGGCGCGGCGCTGCTGCACGTGGCGCGGACCATCGCCCGGCGTGCCGAACGAGCAGCGTGGGCGCTGGTCAGCCACGATCCGGAACGGACCAGCCCGCTCCCGGCAAAGTATCTCAACCGGCTCTCCGATCTGCTCTTTATCCTGTCAAGAACGGCAAATCCGGCGGGAGATGTGCTATGGGTGCCGGGCGGTAAGCGCTGAGCGTCGGCGGGCTGCACCACGTCGAGGTGTGGGTTCCCGATCTCGCGGCCGCCACGCGTAGCTGGGGCTGGCTCCTGGGCGAGCTGGGCTGGTCGCTGCACCAGGACTGGCCGGCCGGCCGCTCGTGGCGCCTCGGCCCCACCTACATCGTGCTGGAGCAGTCGTCAGCGCTCTCCGGGCCCCGGCACGATCGGCTGGCTCCGGGGCTGAACCACCTGGCCTTCCACGCCGGCCCGCCGGCCGCCGTGGACCGGCTCGTGACGACAGCCCCGGCGTACGGCTGGACGCTGCTCTTCCCGGACCGCCATCCGCACGCCGGCGGCCCCGACACCTACGCCGCCTACCTCACCGACAACCACGGCTACGAGGCAGAACTAGTCGCCACCAGTAACGGCAGTTGATAGATAGCGCGCCCGAACGACGCACAGTGCCCCGGCAGGGTATCCGGGGAGCCCGCCCGGCGGAGGGATCAAGCCTGACCGCCCGCAGCCGGGCGGGCTCCCCGGAAACCCCCAACGGTGAGAGGGAACTAGGCAGCGGGCCAATCTTGGGAGGCCATACGCGTCGAGACCGCCCCCGGAGGGGCGGCCTCGAGCCAGGAGAGGAAACCGGTCACTGTAGACCGCGCCATGGCGATCTCCACCGGTGCATGGTGACTGGTACAGCGGAGGATCACCCAGTCGGCCGGCATGGAGAGACGTTCCTGACCCTCCGGCAACCGGCGGCGCTCCACCGCGAGCCCCTTGCGGGAGAGCACCCGCTTGGGCCGCAGGGCGAAGCTGAACATCCGGTACCAGCGCAGCTCGTCACCGGCGAACCGGCCGAAGCCGGGCGACCATCCGCGGCCGTCGAGCATGGTGGAGACCCGGACGCTGAGCCGGATGATGCCACCGCTGCGGGTGACCAGGGCCCGCCGGACGAAGAGGATGAGGAGCGCACCGAGGATGACGGCGACGCCGATCCCGATTCCCTCGACGATCTCCATCCCCGGTACGGCTCAGTGGCTCTGCGCGGAGACCGGGGTCGCGCTCTCGGCCAGGACGATGACACCGTCGGCGCTCACCGAGAGGAAGCCGCCGGCCACGTCGTAGGAGACCTGCTCACCGCCAGCCAGCTTGATGCGCACCTGGCCGGGCTCGGCGAGCTGGCCGAGCAGCGGCGCGTGCCCCGGCAGGACACCGAGCTCACCCTCGGTCGTCCGGGCGACGACCATCTCGGCGTCACCGGACCAGACCTTCTCCTCGACGGCGACGAGCTCGACGTGAAGCTGCTGTGCCACGCTGTCTCCTTGCTGCGGCGGCGGGTTGCCGAAAGTCTAGTCCTGACGCTGACCCGCCCCCAAGGCGGGTGGGGAGAGCTGCGCCACGGCTACTTGGTCTTGTTCTGGAATTCCGGGTGCTCCAGCAGGAACGGGTCCAGTTGTTCATTGTGCAGGGCGGTGAAGAAGTCCGACACGCCGGGCTTGAACTGCTCACCCTTGTACTTCTTACCGTCGAAGACCCCGCCACCCGGGAGCTTGATCATCTGAATGGTGTTCGGGCGGATGCTCTTCAGGGCGAGCCCGAAGTCGATCACGCTGTTGCCACGGCCGTTGAAGATCAGCGACTGGCCCGCGGCGCGGAGCACCTTGTCCAGCTTGATCGGGTTGGACACCACGTCGGCGCTGAACGCCTGACCGACCATGGCCTTGACGAACTGCTGCTGGTGACGCTGCCGGCCGTAGTCAGAGTCCGGGACACCGTTCTTCGGGTAGCGCTGCCGGACGTAGTCCAGCGCCTGCCACCCGCTGAGGTGCTGGTTGCCCTTCTCGTAGACCGCCTGCGGGCCGACGTAGCCCTCGCCGCGCGTGTTGCCCGGCCGCGGCTTGCCGTCCGGCTGCTTGTGCTCGGAGCGCACTTCCCGCTCGACGTACATGTCGACGCCGCCCATCGCGTCGACGATCTTCTGGAAGCCGGTGAAGTTGATGATCGCGCCCGCGTCGAACCGCTTGATGCCGGTCACGTTCTGCACAGTGGTGGCCAGCAGCTCGAAGCCCCGCGCCGCGTCGGGGTTCCCTCCCGGCACCCGGCTGCCGAACGACATGGCGGCGTTGATCTTCGTGGTCTCGCCGGCGAACTCGGCCTTCTTGAACGAGGGGATGTGCACGTAGAGGTCCCGCGGCAGCGAGAACAGATAGGCCCGGTCCATCGACGCGGGCACGTGCAACACCATGATCGAGTCGGCCAGTGGCGCCGCTGTCGGCGTACGCGGGTCGATGCCGACCAGCAGGATGTTGAGCGGGCCCTTGATGTCGGTCTTCTTCGCCTGGGCACCGGCCGCCTGGTCGCCGAAGAGGTCGGCCTTGCCGACCGCGCCCTCGTAGCGGGCCATCAGCACCTCGGTGCCGACCAGCACCGCCCCGCTGAGCATGGTCAGCACGGTGCCGAACACCGTGCAGACCCTGGCCCAGCGCGGCACGCCCCGCCAGATGGACGGCTTACGGCCACTCTTGACGGCCTTACCCACGAGCATCTCCGTTCGTTACGCCCACGAAGAGGAGACGGGCGCACGTAGCCGAAAGGTTGCAAAGATCAACGCTCGTTCACGTGAGCGCCGACCGACCGTATCTCGGGTGGTACGGAACCGACGACCACGAGTAACGGACCGCGGCGATGATAAGGCGTGAAAATGAACAAAAGACTGCCCCGGCATGGCCGGGGCAGTCTTTTTGTTACAGATCTGATCGGGCTGTCAGCCCTTCATCAGCTCCTCAGCCTTGCGCTCCAGGTCCTCGAGACCGCCGCACATGAAGAACGCCTGCTCGGGGAAGTGGTCGTACTCGCCCTCGCTGATCTTGCGGAACGCCTCGATGGTCTCCTTGATCGGGACCGTCGAGCCCGCCACGCCGGTGAACTGCTCCGCAGCGTAGGTGTTCTGCGACAGGAAGCGCTCGATCCGCCGGGCCCGGGCCACGGTGATCTTGTCTTCCTCGGAGAGCTCCTCGATGCCGAGGATGGCGATGATGTCCTGCAGGTCCTTGTAGCGCTGCAGGATCCGCTTCACCTCGGTGGCGACCTGGAAATGCTCGGCGCCGACGAACTCCGGGGCGAGGATCCGGGACGAGGACGCCAGCGGGTCCACGGCCGGGTAGATGCCCTTGTCGGAGATCGACCGCTCCAGGTTGGTGGTCGCGTCCAGGTGGGCGAACGTGGTGGCCGGGGCGGGGTCGGTGTAGTCGTCCGCCGGCACGTAGATCGCCTGCATGGAGGTGATGGCCTGGCCCCGGACGGAGGTGATCCGCTCCTGGAGCTCGCCCATCTCGTCGGCCAGGGTCGGCTGGTAGCCCACCGCGCTCGGCATACGGCCGAGCAGGGTGGAGACCTCCGAGCCGGCCTGGGTGAAGCGGAAGATGTTGTCGATGAAGAGCAGCACCTCCTGCTTCTTGACGTCGCGGAAGTACTCGGCCATGGTCAGCGCGGAGAGCGCCACCCGCAGCCGGGTGCCCGGCGGCTCGTCCATCTGGCCGTAGACCAGCGCGGTCTTCTCGATGACACCGGACTCGGTCATCTCGGCGATGAGGTCGTTGCCCTCACGGGTGCGCTCACCCACGCCGGCGAAGACCGAGGTACCACCGAAGTTGCGGGCCACACGGGTGATCATCTCCTGGATGAGCACCGTCTTGCCCACACCCGCGCCGCCGAACAGGCCGATCTTGCCGCCCTTGACGTACGGGGCGAGCAGGTCGATGACCTTGATGCCGGTCTCCAGCATCTCGGTCTTCGGCTCCAGGTCCGCGAAGGCCGGGGCCTTGCGGTGGATACCCCAGTGGTCGTCCGGGGTCAGGGTCTCGCCCTCGGTGAGGTTGAGCACCTCGCCGATCGCGTTGAACACGTGGCCCTTGACCGCGTCGCCCACCGGCACGGTGATCGGCTTGCCGCGGTCACGCACCTCCGCGCCGCGGACCAGGCCGTCCGTCGGCTGCATCGAGATGGCACGGACCAGGTTGTCACCCAGGTGCTGGGCGACCTCCAGGGTCAGCGTCTTCTCACCGCCGGACAGGTTCACGTCAACGTTCAGGGCGTTGAACAGGGCCGGCATGGCGTCGCGCGGGAACTCGGCGTCGACGACCGGGCCGATGACCCGGACCACGCGACCCGTGGCCGTCTTGGTCTCTACTGGTGCAGTCATCACACTTCACTTCCCGACGCGGCCAGCGCGTTGGCGCCGCCGACGATCTCGCTGATCTCCTGGGTGATCCCGGCCTGGCGAGCCGAGTTCATCTCACGCGTGTACTTCTCGATCATCTCTTCGGCGTTGTCGGTGGCGCTCTTCATCGCCCGCCGCCGTGCCGCCGACTCACTCGCCGCCGACTCGATCAACGCCGCGTAGATCCGCGTGTTGATGTACCTCGGCAGGAGCGCGTCGAGCAGCGCCTCCGCCTCCGGCTCGAACTCGTACGCCGGCAGCAGCCCCTCGGAGCGCGGCCGGTCCTCCACCTGCATCGGACCGATGATCTTGGCGACCGGAGTCTGCGTCATCAGCGAGTGGAACTCGGTGTAGACGATGTGCAGCTCGTCGACGCCGAGCACCCCGTCCGCACCGGCACCGCCGTCGACGTCGTCCGCACCGGCCGTGAACGCCTTGATCAGCGTCTCACCCACCGTGCGGGCGTCCTCGAACGACGGCTGCTCGCTGAACCCCGTCCAGTTCGCCTCGATCGGCCGGTTGCGGAACCGGTAGAACCCGACGCCCTTACGCCCGATGACGTAGAGCACCGGCTCCTTGCCGTCCGCCCGGAGCCGCGCGATGAGCGACTCCGCCGTCTTGATCGCGCTGGCGCTGTAGCCGCCGGCCAGGCCACGGTCGCTGGTGACCAGCAGGACGCCCGCCCGCCGCACCCGCTCGCGCGGGGTGAGCAGCGGGTGGTCGATCCGCGCGTTGGACGCCAGCGCCGTGAGCACGCCGGTGATGGCCTGGGCGTACGGCAGGGACGCCTGCACCCGGGCCTGGGCCTTGGCGATCCGGCTCGTCGCCACGAGCTCCATCGCCTTGGTGATCTTCTTCATCGACTTCGCCGAGCGGATCCGTTGACGAAGAACGCGTACCTGGGCCGCCATGGGATCAGCTCTCGGCCGGGCGGTCGGTCGCGCTGTCGCGGAAGCGGGTCACCGTCTCGCGGTTCTCGTCGCCCTCCAGCGGCGCGGCCGGCGCGTCGTTGACCCGACGCTCGTCGGCCTTGCCAAGGAAGACCTGCTTGAACTCGCTGATCGCGTTGTCCAGGGAGCCGATGATCTCGTCGCTCCACTGGTTGTCGGCGATCCCGGCCAGCACACCCGCGTGCTTGTGCCGCAGGTACTGCAGGAACTCGGACTCGAAGCGCCGGATCTCACCCACCGGGATGTCGTCCAGCTTGCCCTCTGTGCCGGCCCAGACCGTGACGACCTCTTCCTGCACCGGGTACGGCGAGTAGTTCGGCTGCTTGAGCAGCTCGACCAGCCGGACACCGCGGTCCAGCTGGGCCCGGGAGGCCTTGTCCAGGTCGGAGGCGAAGGCGGCGAACGCCTCCAGCTCGCGGTACTGGGCCAGGTTGAGGCGCAGCGAACCGGCAACCTTACGCATCGGCTTCACCTGCGCGGCGCCACCGACCCGGGAGACCGAGGTCCCGACGTTGATCGCCGGACGGACGCCCTGGTTGAACAGGTCGGTCTCCAGGAAGATCTGGCCGTCGGTGATCGAGATGACGTTGGTCGGGATGAAGGCCGAGATGTCGTTGGCCTTCGTCTCGATGATCGGCAGACCGGTCATCGAGCCGCCACCCAGCTCGTCGGAGAGCTTCGCGCAGCGCTCCAGCAGGCGGGAGTGCAGGTAGAAGACGTCACCCGGGTACGCCTCGCGGCCCGGCGGGCGGCGCAGCAGCAGCGACACGGCCCGGTACGCCTCGGCCTGCTTGCTCAGGTCGTCGAAGACGATCAGGACGTGCTTGCCGCCGTACATCCAGTGCTGCCCGATGGACGAGCCGGTGTACGGGGCGATGTACTTGAAGCCGGCCGGGTCGGACGCCGGGGAGGCGACGATGGTGGTGTACTCCATCGCGCCCGCCTCCTCCAGCTGGCCCTTGATGGAGGCGATCGTGGAGGCCTTCTGGCCGATGGCGACGTAGATGCAGCGGACCTGCTTCTTCGGGTCGCCGGTGCGCCAGTTGTCCCGCTGGTTGAGGATGGCGTCCAGGGCGACCGTGGTCTTGCCGGTCTTCCGGTCACCGATGATCAGCTGCCGCTGGCCCCGGCCGATCGGCGTCATCGCGTCGATCGCCTTGATGCCGGTCTGCAGCGGCTCGAACACCGACTGCCGGGACATCACGTTCGGAGCCTGCAGCTCCAGCTCGCGGTAGCCCTCGTCGGCGATGTCGCCGAGGCCGTCGATCGGCTGGCCGAGCGCGTTGACCACGCGGCCGAGGAAGGCGTCGCCGACCGGCACGGAGAGCACCCGGTCGGTGCGCTTGACGCGCTGCCCCTCCGCGAGCTTGGCGGCGTCACCGAGAACGACGACACCGATTTCCCGGACGTCGAGGTTCAGCGCCACGCCGAGCGTGCCGTCCTCGAACTCCAGCAGCTCGTTGGTCTTGGTCGAGGGCAGGCCCTCGACGTGGGCGATGCCGTCACCGGTGTCGGCGACGGTGCCGACCTCCTCGCGGGAGACGTCGGTCGAGTAGGAGGAGACGTAGCGCTCAAGGGCGCCGCGGATCTCCTCCGTCGAGATGGTCAGCTCGGCCATCCTCTGCTTCCTTAAAATTCAGGGGCCCGGGATACCTAGTACCGACCGGTCCGAATGGCGTCTGTCATTCCGGGCGCTGCGCGGCGAAGCCGCCGCAACGCTGGGCGGCGGAGCCGCTCAGCGCTTCGCGAGCGCGTTGCGGGTCTCGTTGAGGCGGCGCAGGATCGTGCCGTCGTACAGGTCGGAGCCGACCCGCACGCTCACGCCACCCAGGACGTCGGGGTCGACCGTCTGCTTGATGGAGACCTCTCGACCGTATATCGCGGTGAGGCTCGCACCCAGCCGCCGCTCGTCCTCGTCACTCAACGGGGCCGCGACGGTCACGTACGCCACCTGCCGGTCGCGTCGCTCGGCGGCGAGCTCCACCAGCCGGGTGAGCGCCCCGATGAAGGAGCGTCCACCGAACCCACTCAACGCCACCTCGACGAGGCGGACGGTGACCGGGCGCGCCTTGTCGGCGAGCAGATCACGGGCCAGGGCGACCCGCTTCTCGATTGGAGCGACCGGGTCGGCCAGCGCGTTGCTCAGCGCCGACTGACCCGTGACGACCTGGCCGAAGCGGAACAGCTCGTCCTCGACCTCGCCCAGGTCGCCGGCCTTGTCGGCGCTGGCCAGCAGCGCCTCCACGCCCAGCCGCTCGGTGCCGTCGAGCAACTCCGACGGTGCCGACCAGCGGCCGGAGACCAGCGACACGAGCAGGTCGAGCGCGTCTGCGCCGATCCGACCACCCAGCATGTTGCCGAGCAGAGCGCCCCGGTCCTCGCCGGAGCGGGCCGGCTCGGACAGCGCCCGGCGCAGCCGCGGCTCACGCCGCAGCAGGGCGGCGACGGAGAGGACGGCGTCAGCGGTGGAGGCCACCGCCGACGGCTCCGCGCCGCGGACGTACGCGTCGAGGCGCTCGGCCGCGACCTTGTACGACTCCCGGCTGGCGGCCTGCATCAGCGGGCCCCCGTGCTCTCGAGACCGCTCAGGAACCGGTCGACGGTGCCCTTGCGCCGCGCCTCGTCGGCCAGCGACTCACCGACGATCTTGCTGGCCAGGTCCACCGCGATCGTGCCGACCTCGGTGCGCAGCTCGCGCACGATGGTGGCCCGCTCGGCGGCGAGCTGGTCCTTGCCGGCCGCGATGATCCGGTCGGACTCTTCCCGCGCCTTGGCGAGGACGTCCTGCCGGATCCCCTCGGCGTCGGCCCGGGCGTCGTCGCGGATCTTCGCGGCGTCGGTGCGGGCCTCGGCGAGCTGGGCACGGTACTGCTCGAGCAGCTGGTTCGCCTCGGCCTGGGCGGCCTCGGCGCGCTTGATGCCGCCCTCGATCGCGTCGACCCGAGCCTGGAACGTCTGCTCCATGCGGGGGAAGACGAACTTCATCAGCACGAAGCAGAGCACGGCGAAGGCGACCGTGCCGACCACGATCTCCTGCCAAATCGGGATGATCGGGTTGTGGGTCGACTCACCACCCTCAGCGGCGAGGAAATACATGGTTACCTCCCGGTCTAAGGGCGGGATCAGTTGCCGGCCCAGATGAAGCCGAAGGCGATGCCGAACAGCGCCAGCGCCTCGATGACGGCGAAGCCGATCCAGACGTACGGCAGGGTCATGCGGGACGACTCGGGCTGCCGGGCGGTCGACTGGATGTAGGCGGCGAACACCAGGCCAACGCCGATGCCCGGGCCGATGGCCGCGAGGCCGTAGCCGATGGCGGCGGTGCTGCCCTCTACCGCGGCGATAACGTCCATTAGTGGTTCCTCCTGGTTATCACGCGTGACTCTCACGCGGGACGACAACGGTTGGTGCGTGGATCAGTGCGCTTCGGCGAGCGCGCCCTGGATGTAGCTGGCGCTCAGCACGGTGAAGACGTAGGCCTGCAGGACGATGACCAGCGCCTCGAGAAGGGTCAGCGCCACGGTCATCACCCAGGACACCACCGAGATCGGTGCCAGCCAGGCGTTGGCATTGAGCATCGCGAAGCCGCCGAGCGTGAAGACCAGCAGGAGCATGTGGCCGGCGAACATGTTCGCGAAGAGACGGACGGCCAACGAGAACGGCCGGATGATGAAGGTCGAGAACGCCTCGATCGGGATCAGCAGCGGCAGGATGTACCACGGTGCCGGCGGGATCAGGGCGTGCTTGAAGTATTTGACGAAGCCGTGGTGCCGGATGCCGATGTAGTTGAACAGCACGTAGCTGAGCACCGCGAGGATCGCCGGGAAGGCGATGTGCGAGTTCGGCGAGATCTGGAAGAACGGGATGATCGCGAACGCGTTCGCCAGCAGCACGAAGCAGAACAGCGTGGTGAAGTACGGCGCGAACCGCACGCCCTGGTGCCCGATCATGTCGACCGCAATGTTGTTCCGGACGAAGCCGTAGATCGACTCGGCGAACCACTGCTTCTTGGTCGGCACCAGCTGCGGCTTCCGGTAGGTCGCCAGGAAGAAGATGATCAGGACGCCGACCGCGATCCAGATCATCGCCGTGAACTTGGTGAACCAAGGAGCGTTTTCCACACCCCAGGGCACGATGGCGGGCAGGTAGAAGTCGTCCACACTGGGTGGGAATGCCGCCTGGCCTGCTGCCAGAACGTTCGCCTGTCCGAGCACCGTGTCCCTTCCTAAGTAGGCGTGCCGAGCCGGCGGACGACGAGGATGATCCCCCCGGTCACGCCGAGCACGACGCCGATCCCGGTGGCGACGCCACCGGTGTCGAGCCACTGGTCGACCAGCCAGCCGATGAAACCCCACACGAGCATGCCTCCGATGAGGTAGCTGAGCGCGGTCCAACCCTGACCGGCGCCGGACGGATAGTCGTCCGGTTCACCGGCGGGACGGGGGGTTTGGTCACCAGCCATGACGGGGCGAACGATATCAGCCGGGAAGACGAGGCTGTGCCTCACCCCCCGCACAACCGTCGTTGTGTGGGCATCTCGGGGGCCGCGTCGTCTGTGGGCACGCTACTCCCCTTCCGCCCGTCGGAAAATGACCGGAGGCCGACACATTGTGGCGCGTCCGCTGGGTGGGACGACCGGCCGACGGCCAGGTCAGCCCCGCGGCCGGCGGGCGTGCACCGTGGTCAGCCACCAGAGGTGCACCGCTGTCCACACTGCCACCCCGGCGACGATGCCGAAGCAGAGCGGGATCAACCCGGGCCAATCGGCCGACGCCACGGCCACCAGCACCACACCCAGCAGGGTGAACTTCAGCGCGTACAGGCCCAGCCCGAGGGGCAGCACCAGCTGCGGGTTGATCTCGTCGGCCCAGGCCAGCACCACGGTGGTGAGGGTGTAGCTGAGCACCGTGACACCGACCCCGGCCGCCGCGCCGAGCGCGGCCGTCATGCCGCCGGTCGCGCCAGCGACCACCGCGGCGACCGCGGCCAGCGCCACCGACGCGGCCAGGAGCACCGGCAGGTGCCGCAGCCGCCAGCGCCGGTTGGTGTCGGCCGCGACAACCTCGGGCTCAGCCACGGGGGTACGCCGGAAACGCGGCGACCAGCTCGGCCACTTCGGCACCGACCCGGGACAGCTCGTCTGTGCCGCCCGGTGCCCCGGGATCGGCGCGTACCGCCCGCGCGATCAGGGCGGCCACCTGGCGCAGCTCCCCCTCCCGCATACCCTGGGTGGTGACGCTGGGCGTGCCCACCCGGATGCCGGAGGCCACCATCGGCGGCTGCGGGTCGTACGGGATCGCGTTCTTGTTCAGGGTGATCGACGCGGCGTCGCAGCGCGCCTCGGCCTCGGTGCCGGTCACGCCCAGCTCCCGCAGGTCGATCAGGGCGAGGTGGGTGTCGGTGCCCCCGGACACCGGGCGCATGCCCTCGGCGGCCAGCCCGGCGGCGAGCGCCTGTGCGTTGCTGATCACCTGACCGGCGTACGTCTGGAATTCGGGCTGGGCGGCCTCGCGCAGCGCGACCGCCTTGGCCGCGACCGCGTGCATCAGCGGGCCGCCCTGGGTGAACGGGAAGACCGCCTTGTCGATCCGCTGCGCCAGCGACTCGCGGCAGAGGATCATGCCGCCGCGCGGGCCGCGCAGCACCTTGTGGGTGGTGGCGCAGACGACATCGGCGTACGGCACCGGGGACGGGATCGCCCGGCCGGCGACCAGGCCGATGAAGTGCGCCGCGTCCACCATCAGGTACGCGCCGACCTCGTCGGCGATCTCCCGGAACCGGACGAAGTCGATCAGCCGGGGGTACGCGGTGGCGCCGCAGATGATCATCTTGGGCCGGTGCGCCCGGGCCAGGTCCCGCACCTCGTCGTAGTCGATCAGCTCGGTGTCCGGACGGACGGTGTACCCCACCGTGGCGAACCACTTCCCGGAGAAGTTCACCCGGCTGCCGTGGGTCAGGTGCCCGCCGTGCGGCAGGTCCATCGCCAGCACCGTGTCCCCCGGCTGCACCAGCGCGGCGTACGCGGCCAGGTTGGCGCTCGCCCCGGAGTGCGGCTGGAGGTTGGCGTGCTCGGCCCCGAAGAGCTCCTTCGCCCGGGCGATGCCGATCTCCTCGGCCCGGTCCACCTCGGCGCAGCCGCCGTAGTAGCGCCGGCCCGGGTAGCCCTCGGCGTACTTGTTGGTCAGCGTCGAACCGAGCGCGGCCAGCACCGCCGGCGAGGTCAGGTTCTCGCTGGCGATGAGCTGCAGGCCGCCCCGCAACCGGTCCAGCTCGCCGAGGACCACCCCGGCGATCTCCGGATCGGTTGCCCTGAGCTGCGCGAAATCCGGCCCCCAGAAGGTGCTCGTCTCGGTCTCCACAGCGAACGAGTCTAGGGGGCCGCACACTGGAAGCCGTGCGATGCCTCGTCACCGGAGCCACCGGATACATCGGCGGGCGGCTGGTGCCCCTGCTGCTCAACGAAGGGCACACCGTGCGCTGCCTGGCCCGCAAGGCCGTGCGGCTGCGCGACGTGCCCTGGGCCTCGGCGGCCGAGATCGTCGAGGGAGACCTGAGCAGGCCGGAGACACTGCCCGCCGCGTTCGCCGACGTGGACGTCGCCTACTTCCTGGTGCACTCGCTGGGCCGAGCCGACTTCGAGGCGGCCGACCGGACGGCGGCGACGAACTTCGCGGAGGCGGCCCGCGCTGCCGGCGTACGCCGGATCGTCTACCTGGGCGGCCCGGAGCCGGCGCCCGACGAGGAGGTCCCCTCGCCGCACCTGCGGTCCCGGGCCGAGGTGGGCCGGATCCTGCTGGCCAGCGGCGTGCCCACGGCGGTGCTCCGCGCCGCGGTGATCATCGGCTCCGGCTCGGCGTCGTTCGAGATGCTGCGCTACCTGACCGAGCGGCTGCCCGCCATGGTCACCCCGCGCTGGGTGAGCAACCGGATCCAGCCGATCGCGGTCCGCGACGTGCTGCGCTACCTGGCCGGCTGCACCACGCTGCCGCCGGAGGTCAACCGCGGCTTCGACATCGGCGGGCCGGACGTGCTCAGCTTCCGCGACATGATGCAGCGCTACGCCCGGGTGGCCGGCCTGCGCCGGCGGGTCATCGTGCCGGTCCGCCCGCTGACCCCGTCGCTCTCGTCGCACTGGGTCGGCCTGGTCACCCCGGTGCCGAACGCCATCGCCCGCCCGCTGGTGGAGAGCCTGGTCCACGAGGCGATCGCGCACGAACACGACATCGCCCGATACGTCCCCGACCCCCCGGGCGGGTTGACCGGCTTCGACCAGGCGGTGGCGCTGGCGCTGGCCAGGGTGCGCGACGCCCAGGTGGAGACCCGCTGGTCGACCGCGAGCGGGCCGGACGCCCCGGCCGAGCCACTGCCCTCCGACCCGGACTGGTCCGGCGGCACCGCCTACACCGACCTCCGGGAACGGACGGTGGATGCGCCGCCGGCGGAGCTCTGGCGGGTCATCGAAGGTGTCGGCGGCGAGCACGGCTGGTACTCGTTCCCGCTCGCCTGGTCGATCCGCGGCTGGCTGGACCGACTGATCGGTGGCGTCGGGCTGCGCCGGGGCCGGCGCGACCCGCACCGCCTTCAGGTCGGTGAGGCCCTGGACTTCTGGCGGGTGGAGGAGATCGTCCCGGGCGAACTGCTGCGGCTGCGCGCCGAGATGCGGCTGCCCGGCCGGGCCTGGCTGGAGATGCGGGTGCTGCCCGCCGACAACGGCCGCAGCCGCTACCAGCAACGCGCGGTCTTCCTGCCGCGCGGGCTGGCCGGGCACGCCTACTGGGGGTCGGTGGCCCCGTTCCACGCGATGGTCTTCGGCGGGATGGCCCGCAACATCGCCCGCGGCGCCGAGCAGGCCCCCGACCGTCCCGCCCCGCACACCGGCTGACCCCGCCGACCGGAACCGCGCGACTCAGTTGCCCGTACGGGCGCCGGTGACCTGGAAGGCCACCCGCTCACTCGGCGGGACGAAATCCCGCACCGGCTGGTCGCGCAGGGCGAAGGTGAGCACCTTGCCGACCGCGTCCACCATCCGGGCCTGCACCGCCTCACCCACCGCGTCGCGGGGGTCGTCCGGGTTCGCCGCCATCGAGGCCACCGCGAGCTGCGGCGTGAACGCCACCACCGTCTCCGTCTCGTACCGCTCCGAGCTGCCGGTCTTGCCGGCGACCGGGCGGCCGAGGCCGGACCGCAGCCCGGGTGCCGTGGCGCCGTCGCAACGCCCGTACATCGACTGGTCGCCGACCGGGCAGCGGGCCGCGTCGGCGGCCGCCCGGGCCACATCGGGGTCGAGCACCTGCCGGCAGTCCGGTTTCGCGGCGTCGACCGGGTGGCCGGCCGAGTCGCTGATCGAGACCACCGGCAGCGGGGCGCACCAGGTCCCCTCGGCCGCCACCGTGGCGTACGCCGTGGCCAGGTCGAGCGGGGTCGTCGCGGCCACGCCCAGGGTGAACGGGCCCCAGTTCTTCGCCCCGTACCGGGCCAGCCGGGCGTCCGAGTCGGCGCGCAGCACGATGCCGAGCCGCTCGGCCATCTCCACCACCCGGTCGGCGCCGACCCGCTCGGTGAGCCAGGCGAAGTACGTGTTCACCGAACGCCCGAACGCGGTCCACATGGTGCGCGGGCCGTCCATCGACGAGGGGGTGGCGTTCACCGGACACCAGCGGCCGTCACAGCTCGCCTCCCCGGTCACCGGGAACTTCGTGACCAGCCGGGTCGGGGCGGTGAACTCGGTCGACAGCGGCAGCCCGGACTCCAGCGCGGCCAGCATGGTGAAGAGCTTGAACGTCGACCCGCCCTGGTACCCCTCGATCGCCCCGCCGCCGGCCACCAGCTGATTCACCGTGTTCGGGTGGTTCTTCTGCCCGGCCGGGTTGTCCGCCACGCTGTAGCTGCGGTTCACCGCCATCGCCAGCACCCGACCGGTGCCGGGTTGCACCACCGCGGTCGGCACCGCCCGGGCCTCGGTCGGCTGGTAGATCCGCAGCACCTGCTCGGTGGTGGCCCGCTGCACCGCCGGGTCGAGCGAGGAGACGATGGAGAACCCACCCCGGCGCAGTGTGCGCTGCCGCTCGTCGGCGGTCGACCCGAACGCCGACTGGTCGCTCCACCAGCGGGTGAACCAGTCGCAGAAGAATCCCCAGTCGTTGTGCCCGTCCGGCACGGCCGCGCAGTCGTTCGGGGTCTCGCTGGGCCGCAGGTCCAGCGGCTCGTCCCGCGCCGCCGCCGCCGCGTCCGCCGACACGTGGCTCGACTCCACCAACTGGTTCAGCACGTACGCCCGCCGGCGCAGGGCGCTGTCGGCGTCGCCGTTGATCGGGTCGTCGCTGTCCGGTGACTGGACCAGCCCGGCCAGCAGCGCGGCCTGCGCCACTGTCAGCTCGGCCGGGGACCGGGAGAAGTAGCGCTTGCTGGCCGCCGCGATGCCGTACGCCCCGGCGCCGAAATAGGCGATGTTGAGGTAGCGGGTGAGGATCTCGTCCTTGCTCAGCTCCCGCTCCAGCGCCAGCGCGTACCGCATTTCCTGGATCTTGCGGGCGGTGGTGACCTCGGTGGCCGCCCTGCGCTGGCTCTCGGTCAGCCGGGGATCGCTGCTGAGGACGTTGCGGACGTACTGCATGGTCAGCGTGGAGGCGCCCTGTCGGGTCTGACCGTCGCGCTTGTTCACGGTGAACGCGCGCACCACACCGCGCAGGTCCACCCCGCTGTGCTGGAAGAACCGGACGTCCTCGGCGGCCACGATGGCCTGGCGCATCACCGGCGCGACCTCCTGCAGCGGCACGTCCACCCGGTCCTCCTGGTAGAAGGAGGTGATCAGGGTGGTGCCGTCGTTGGCGTACAGGTTGGAGCGCTGGGCGGTGGGTGGCGTGCGCAGCGTGTTCGGCAGCTCCGAGTAGGGCGTGGACAGTGCGCTGAAGCCGATCCCGAAGACCAGGGCCACCGGCAGGGCGGCCGCTGCCAGCACCAGGCCGGCCAGCACACCGGCGATCACCACGGTCAGCAGTTTGTCGAGATGGGCCCGGATCATCAGCTCTCCCCGCAGGAGCCGGTCACGCTAGGACCCGTTCAGAATGACCCGGAACGCCCCTTTCGCCCCGGGTTTTCCCCAAACCCGGAGGAAACTCGCACGCCGCTCAGGGAAGCAGCGCGGCGGCCAGCGGGTGGACCGTCTCCTCGATCTCGTCGGCCACCCGGCTGAAGCACTGGTCGCCGCGACCCCACGGGTCGTCGAGATCGTCGCTCGGCAGCAGCGAGGCGCCCAACCGGGCGTCGTGAGCCGCCGCCACCAGAGCCACGCCCCGGGCGTACACCGCCTCCGGGGTCGCCTCGGCCGACGGCAGCGCGGCGGCGTCCACCGCGGCCAGCAGGCGGCCGAACTCACCCAGCACGAAGGTGCGGGCCGCCGCGTCCGGACGAAGCGCCACCACGTACTCCTGCTGATCCGCGGTCGCGGTCAGGACCAGGTCGGCGGCGTCGATGTGCTCCGAGCGCAGCTTGCGCGCCGCGAAACCCTCGACGTCCCCGCCCCGGCCGACGACCTGCCGGGCCGCCGGCGGGTTCATCTCCTCGCCGGCGTGCCAACCGCCCGTGCCGGCGCTGTGGCTGTGCAGCAGCTCCTCGGCCCGGGCCGGATCCTGCTCGCGCCGCGCCAACCGCTCCCGCACCGCCAGGGCCACCAGCCGCTCGGCCATCGGCGAGCGGCAGATGTTGCCCATGCAGACGTGCAGCACGGTGAACGGGGGCACTCAGACCCCCCGGCCGTCGACGAGATCCGGCACCACGTCGCGCAGCTTCTCCAGCGGGATCGCGCCGGCCCGCAGCAGCTGCGGCACCTCACCGGTCAGGTCCACGATCGTGCTGGGCACCGGGTCCGGGCAGGGCCCGGCCTCCAGGTACGCCCGCACGGAGTAGCTGAGCTGGTCGCGCGCCTCCTCCGCGGTGACCGCGGCCGGCTGGCCGGTCTTGTTCGCCGAGGAGACCGCCATCGGGCCGGTCTCGCGCAGCACCTCCAGCGCCACCGGGTGCAGCGGCATCCGCACCGCCACCGTGCCCGACTTGTCGCCGAGATCCCACTGCAGGCTCGGTGAGTGCTCGACAACGATCGTCAACGCACCCGGCCAGAACGCCTCCACCAGGTCCCGCGCGGCGCTGGGCAGCGAGAAGACCAACCCGTCCAGGGTCTGCCGCGAGCCGATCAGCACCGGTGGCGGCATCTGCCGCCCCCGGCCCTTCGCATCCAGCAGCGCCTTGACCGCGTACGGGGTGAACGCGTCCGCGCCGATGCCGTAGACGGTGTCCGTCGGCAGGACGACCAGCTCGCCGTTCTTGACCGCCTCGATGGCCGCAGCGATGCCGCGGTCCCGATCGGCGGGCGACCGGCAGTCGTAGAGCATCACGAGGAGTCAGTCTGCCACGCCGTCCCGCCCGGGGCGTGCCGGCCGTCCGCCCGTCGGGATGCGGTGGCGTAGCGAGGACGGCCGGTGAGGTCCGGATGCTCCGTGATCGCGGTAAACCGGCCGTCCGCGGCGAGCAGCTCGGGCACCGCCGAACCGTGCGTGTCGTCGTGCTCGACCCCGATCACGCCGCCCGCGCGCAGCAGCGCCGCCGCCCGGATGATCACCGGCCGGATCACCGCCAGACCGTCCACGCCGCCGAAGACCGCCTCCGCCGGGTCGTGCCCGGCCACCTCCGGCGGCACCACCACCTCGACCGGCACGTACGGGGGGTTGCAGAGCAGCACGTCCACCCGGCCGACCAGGTCGGCCAGCAGGTCCGGCGCGGTGACATCGGCCTCGACCACCTCGATCGGGCGGTCCCCCGCCTCGGCGCGCTCCGCCGCGTTGCGGCGCAGCCAGGCCAGCGCCGCCGGGGACCGCTCCACCGCCACCACCCGCGCCCCCGGCAGCTCCTGAGCGACCGCCAGCGCGATCGCACCGGAACCGCTGCACAGGTCCACCACCAGCGGGTCGGGCCGGCGCTGGCCCTGTTCGAGGCCCCAGCCGGCCAGCAGCTCGGTCTCCGGCCGGGGCACGAAGACGCCCGGGCCGACCGCCAGCTCCAGGTGCCGGAACCCGGCGCGACCGGTCAGGTGCTGCAACGGCTCCCGGGCGGCGCGGCGGCGCACCAACTCGTCGAGCCGGGCCCGATGCTCGTCGGTCAGGTCGTCGGCGAGCGCCAGCCGACCCCGGGGCACCCCCAGCACGTACGCCGCCAGCAGCTCGGCCTCCACCCGTGCCGGGCCCACCCCGGCGGCGGCGAGCAACCGGGCCGCCCGGGCCACCGCGGCGGACGGACGGAGCCGGCCTGTCCCTTCGGGGGGGTGTTGCGGCAGAGTAGTCACGCGATAATCATGAAGCGTCGCAGGCGACGCCACGAACGGGTGCGTCGAGGCGCACACGACGGGAGGTCGCGAGTGGGCTGGCTCGACCGGGTCGATGACCAGGTTGACGCCCTCAAGCACGCCCGGGCGTTGCAGGAGGCCAGTCGTTCCGCAGAGTCGTACGCGCTGCTGGAGCGGGTGATCCGCAGCACGACGGACCCGGCGGCGCGAGCGGACGCCATGGTGCAGCGACTCTCCGCGCTGATCAATCTCGGACGCACGGCGGAGTTCACCCGGGCCATCGAGGAGGCCTCGGCGGCGGTCCGCGACCTCGCCGAGCCCTATCTGCACGGGCACCTCAACGCGCTGGCCGCGCTCGCCGCGCACCACCAGGGCGCACTGGACCGCTGCGTCACCCACCTGGTCAAGGCCGCCCGGGCGCTGGGCGCCGTGGAGGACCCGGACCGGGACACCGCCTGGGGCTGGCACGACCTCGCGATGGCGTACAGCTACCTCAGCTTCCACGGGTACGCCCTCGGGGCGATCGAACGGGCCCGGCAGCTGGGGCTGACCGCCGGGATCCCGGAGGAGACGTTCGCCGCGCCCGGCATCCGGCTGCGCAACGCCGTGGCGCTGGACCACAACGGCGACAGCGACGGCTGCCTGCGCGTGCTGCGGGACGTCGCCGCCGACCTGGCCCGGTTCATGAACGCCGGGCGGGCCGGCCGGCTGCGTCCCAGCAGCCTCGCCGCGTACGGCTACGCGGCCGCCCGGCAGGCCGCGCTCGGCGACCGGGTGGAGTCCGGCGGAGACGGCGATCCGTCCCGGCTGCTCGGCCACGGCGGGGACAGCGCCCGGGCGCGCGACATGCGTCAACTCGGTCAGGTCTGCCTGGCCGTCGCCGCCGGGCGGCCGATCGAGGCGGTCACCCGGCTGGACTCCATCCGGGTGTCCACGGAGACGCTCGGCGCGGCCGAGCCGGCCCGGCTGCGCAGCATCGCGCTGGCCCGGGCCGGGGACCACGTGGCGGCGCACCGGGCTGACCGGCTCGCGTTCCGGCTCGCCGCGCAGCGCAACGACCGGTTGCGCGACGTCTACATCGACGGCATCGCCGCCCGGATCGACCACGAGGAGATGCGCCGCGAGGCGGCGCGGTTCGAGGGCGAGGCGCTGACCGACCCGCTCACCGGGCTGCCCAACCGGCGGCGGCTGGAGCGGTACATCACCGCCGTGGTCACCCGCGGCGAGCGGGTGGTGATCGGCGTCTGCGACCTGGACGGCTTCAAGGCGGTCAACACCCGGCACGGGCACCACTCCGGCGACCTGGTGCTGCAACGCATCGCCGGGGTGATCAACCGGGTGATGCGGCGGGGCGACTTCGTGGCCCGCTACGGCGGTGACGAGTTCGTGGTGGTGCTGCCGGACACCGGCATGACCGAGGCCGCCGAGGTGGCCCGCCGGATCGAAGCGGCGGTCCGCGCCGAGGACTGGGAGTCGCTGGTGCCGGGGACGCCGGTCGGGGTGAGCATCGGCTTCGCCGAGGTCTCCGTCGGAAGTGGGCTGCGGGACGCGCTCAGCGTCGCCTTCGAGGAGGCCGACCGGGAGATGCTGCGAGCCAAGAGCCGTCCGCGCGCGAGCTGACCGCCGGGTGCCCGCCGGGCGGCGCCCCCGCGCCCCCGCGGCGCCGCGGTCAGCGGCGGGTCAGCTCGGTGTCGCCGGCCAGCCGGGCGGCGCGGTCGGCCTCGGTCAGGGCGTCCAGCACCCCGTCCAGCTCGCCGGCCAGTGCCAGATCCAGGTTGTACGCCGTGTAGCCGATCCGGTGGTCGGTGATCCGGTTCTGCGGGAAGTTGTAGGTGCGGATCCGCTCCGAGCGGTCCACCGTGCGCACCTGCGCCTTGCGGGCGTCCGAGGCGGCCGCGTCGGCCTGCTCCTGAGCGGCGGCGAGCAGCCGGGCCCGCAGGATCCGCATGGCCTGCTCCCGGTTCTGCAACTGGGACTTCTCGTTCTGGCAGGAGACGACGATGCCGGTCGGCAGGTGGGTGATCCGCACCGCCGAGTCGGTGGTGTTCACCGACTGGCCGCCCGGGCCGGACGAGCGGAACACGTCGATCCGCAGGTCGTTCTGGTCGATGCTGACGTCGACGTCCTCGGCCTCCGGCAGCACCAGCACCCCGGCGGCGCTGGTGTGGATCCGACCCTGCGACTCGGTGACCGGAACGCGCTGCACCCGGTGCACGCCGCCCTCCCACTTGAGCCGCGACCAGACGCCGTTGCCGCCCTCGGGGACGCCCTTGGTCTTGATCGACAGCGAGACGTCCTTGACCCCGCCCAGGTCGGAGTCCTGTGCGTCGATCACCTCGGTGATCCAGCCGTGGCGCTCGGCGTACCGGGTGTACATCCGCAGCAGGTCACCGGCGAACAACGCCGACTCCTCGCCGCCCTCACCGGCCTTGATCTCGACGATCACGTCCTTGGCGTCGTGCGGGTCACGCGGGATGAGCAGCTCGGCGAGACGCTCCTCCAGGACCGGCAGGGACGCCGCGATCGCCTCGGTCTCGGCAGCGAAGGAGGGATCCTCGGCCGCCAGCTCGCGGGCCGCGACCAAGTCGGCGCGCGCCTGCTCCAGCTCGCCGGCAGCCTTGTGCAGTGGCACGAGCTCGGCGTACCGGCGGCCGACCCGCCGCGCGGTGGACTGGTCGGCGTGGATCGCCGGATCGGCCAGCCGCTTCTCCAGCTGCGCGTACTCGTCGAGGAGGCCGGCCAGACGCTCGCTGCTCATGCTGCGGATGCTCCTTCGAGGGTGCGGCGCCGGCCGGGCCGGACCGAGTGCCGGTCGCCGGCCGGAAAAAGGGCGGAACGCGGACGGCGCCCGCGTCCGGTGGAAAACCGGACGCGGGCGCCGAACGAGGAGCTACTTGGCCTTCTTGGCCTGAACCTTGGCGTACTTCTGCTGGAACTTCGCGACCCGGCCGGCGGTGTCGAGAACGCGCTGCTTACCGGTGTAGAACGGGTGGCAGGCGCTGCAGGTCTCGACGTGGATCGCCCCGCCCTTGGCGGTGCTGCGGGTCGTGAACGTGTTGCCACAGGAGCAGCTGACCTCGGTGGTCACGTACTCCGGGTGGATGTTTGCCTTCATCTCGCCTCGGTCCTCTCGTTGGTGGTCGCCGGGTCGCCGTCACCGCCCGTCGCGCCGTGCGCGACGGGCTCGGGCGTGAACCGGAACCGGTGGCCGATTGACCAGTGTGCCATGGGCCTGAGCCGACCCGGTAATCGGGCCGCACACCTCGTCCGGCATCGTCAACACGTGCCTTCCCGTCCGCATTCCCGCCGCCCGGCCGGGCATTCACCCACCCGGCGGGCCGCCGCCCGGCACCCCGTCGGGGGTACGCCCGCCGAGCCGGAGGGGAGCCGATGACCCGCCTGATCGCCACCCGGGGCCTGCCGGCATCCGGCAAGACCACCTTCGCCCGGACCCTCCAGCCGTCCGTGGTCCGGGTCAACCGTGACGACCTGCGCCGGATGCTGCACGGCGAGCGGCTCTTCACCCAGTGGGCGGAGGCGCAGGTGACGACCGTGCAGCGGGCCCAGGTCGAGGCGCTGCTGCGGACCCGGGCGGACGTGTGCGTGGACGACACCAACCTGCGCTCGCGGACCCTGCGGGACTGGGCCGAACTGGCCGCCCGGTACGGCGCGGAGTTCGAGGTGCACGACTTCACCGACGTGCCGCTGGCCGAGTGCCTGCGCCGCGACGCCGCCCGCCCGGAGTCCGACCGCGTCGGCGCGGACGTGATCTGCCGGCTGCACGAGCGCTACCTGGAGGGGCGGGCGCTGCCGTTGCCCGTGCCGCAGGCCCGCACCGGACGACCCGCCGCCGTGCACCCGCCGTCGACCGAGCCACCGGAGATCGTCCTGGTGGACATCGACGGCACGGTCGCGCTGGCCGTCTCGCGCAGCCCGTACGACATGACCCGGGTGAGCGAGGACCAGCCGAACCCGGCGGTGATCGCGGCGGTCCGGGCGATGCACGCCGCCGGGTACGGGGTCGTCTTCTGCTCCGGGCGGGACGCCTCGGCGCGGGCGGCCACCGAGGCGTGGCTGGCCCGGCACGTCCGGGTTCCCTACCTCGGCCTGCACCTGCGCGCCGTCGGCGACTCCCGCAAGGACGCGATCGTCAAGCGGGAGATCTACGACCGGGAGGTCCGGGACCGCTACCGGGTGGTCGGCGTCTTCGACGACCGCGTCCAGGTGGTCCGGATGTGGCGCTCCCTCGGCCTCACCGTCTTCCAGGTGGCCGACGGCGACTTCTGAGGGTGCGGAAGGGCCCCTCCGCGGAGGGGCCCTTCCGGGAGTCTCACCGCGTGACGGTGCTGGTGGCGTTGGCGACGAGGCCGTTGACGGTGACGCTGAGGCGGATGGGGGCGCCGGGGCGCAGCGCGGTCAGAGTGCCGGTGGCCGGGTCGAAGCGCGCGGTGTGCCACGGTCGCACCCCGGCCGCCGAGCCGATGTGCACCCCCGGCGAGGCGGACCAGTCCGCGCTGACCGGGGCGGCCACCGGGACGGCACGCCCACCCGGCTGGGTCAGCGTGGCGGTGACCTGCGCCGGGACGCCGACCGCGACGCTGGCCGGGGCGCTCACCGCGAGCCGGTCCACGTGTGCGTGGAACTCCGCGTCCACCCAGCGGGGCCCCTCGGCGAGCGGGTCGCGCCGGGCCCGGTCGGCCTCGGCCGGGCTGACCGGGTCCACGCCGAACTCCGTCCAGCCGGTGAAACCGCCCTGGTCCGCCGGGGTGGATGGCGTCTTGCCCGCGTTCCCGTTGATCACGTACGGCACTCCGTCCACCCGGTCGGCGTGGAACGTGCCGACGTGCCCGCCCACGAACAGCGCGCCCTTGCCGGTGCGGTGCTGGAAGTCGGCCAGCCACTGCTCCAGCAGCGCCGCCTCCTTGCGGTCACCGAGTTGGCTGGCCTGCGCCGGGCTGGGGTCGCGCGGCGGGTGGTGGTGCAGGACGACGACCGAGCCGACGCGCCGGTCGGCGGCTGCCGCGTCCAGCGTCTCGCGCAGCATCCGCACCTGGTCGAAGCCGCCGCCGCGCAGCGTCCCGGTGGACGAGTTCAGGGTGACGAACCGGGTGCCGGCATGGTCGAAGACCCGTGCGGTGGCGCCGAACGCGGCCTGGAAGTTGCTGATCGGGGCGCCCATGATCTCGTGGTTGCCGGGCACGTAGTACCAGGGCAGCGCGTCGCCCAACTCCTCGTCGAGGATCCGCTTGGCCAACGCGAAGTCGGCCGGGTAGGCGGTGTCCACGAAGTCTCCGTTGATCAGCAGGAAGTCCGGCCGGGCCGCCTTCACCTCGCGCAGCGTCCGTCGAGCCTGGGCGACCAGGTCGCTGTCCGGGTCGGCGGCGACGAACTGGGCGTCGGAGAGCACCGCGAACCGCCAGGGTGCGCCGTCCACGGTGCCGTCGCGGACCACCACCCGATCGGTACGCGGCGCCACCGGCGGCATGTCGACCGTGGGCGGCACCTTCGCCACCAGGTCGTCGATGATCACCTCGCTGCTGTACTGCGCGGCGGCGTTGGTCTCGGCCACGTAGAACCGACGGACGCGCACCGGATACTGCACCCCCGCCGGCACCGCGAACTCCACGTACCGCCAGCCGGTCCAGGTGATCAGCGGGCCACGCAGCACGTGCTGGGTGTCCTGTGCGTCGTGCAGGTGCAGGCTGGGCCACTCACCGGTGCCGTTGCCGTGGATCCACATGCCGAAGGCCTGCGGCTGGCCGGGCACCTCGATCCAGGCCGGCGGGTCGGCGTACGCGGCCCGGGTGCCGGTGGACTGGCTGAAGTCGTACGACATCCGCAGGCCGGTGCCGGTGTGCCCCGGCGCCGGGGCGACCGAGCCGCTGGCCCGGGCCTGGCTGAACCGCCAGGACGCGGCGTCGTCGAAGCCGGCCACCGGGACGTCGGTCAGTCCGACGGTGACCGGGAGAACGGTGCTGTGTCGTCCGACGTGGACGGTGACGAGCCCGGAGCCGGTCTCGCGCAGCGCGGTGACGGCGAGGTTGCCGTCGTGGGTGGAGGTGATCCGCAGCAGGTCCCGGTCGTAGTCGAGGGTCAGGTCGGCCGGCTCGATCGGTGCGGTGTTGCCCTCGGCGTCCTGGCCGACCACACCGACCAGGGCGTCGCCGTCCCGGCCGGTCAGCCCGACGCGTTCTACTGTGGAGCTGACCCGGGCCAGCGGGCCGAGCACCGTGAGGCCCAGCGAGCCGGTTGCCCCGCCGCGCGCCGCGGTGACCGTGCTGGCCCCCGGCACGCCGGCGTGGAACACCCCGTCGCGGTCGATTCGGCCGCGTACCGCCGGGGTCACGCGCCAGGTCGGCGCGCCGGCCGCCGGGCCGTACGTCTCGTCGTAGCCGGCCGCGGTGAGGGTGCGGGTGAGGCCGGGGAAGACGCGGTCGGGCCGGCCGCCGCGCACCGGTGAGATGCCGGGAGCGGCGGTGGGGTCACTGGCGGTCTCCACCCAGTAGCCGGTGAGCCGGCCGCTGCCCTTCGGCGCGTAGATGGCCAGGCCGTTGGGCACCGCCCGCTCGCTGCCGTCGGAAGGGGTGTTCTCGACCTGCACGGCCGGGGCGCCCGGCTCCCGGGCCAGCAGCGTGGACGAGCCGCCGCCGTCCAGGTTGAGCGCGTGGTGGGCACCCAGTTCGGCCATCATCCGGCCCATCTCGGTCTGGGTCACGCCGCGGCTGTCGACCTGCCGACCGTCCACCGTCAACATGATCATTTTCCGACCGTCGGCGGTGAAGCCGACCGCCGTGCGCGGCGCCAGCGACGGGTCGGCGATGCTCTGCACGACGCCGTCGCGGACCAGGACGCTGCCACCACCGACCGCCGCGTGCAGAGTGCTGCCGTCGGACGACTTCGGTTGCCAGGCGACCGTCACCGGGTCACCGGGGCGGAGCCCGGCCAGCGCGTCCGCGCCGGCGTCGCGGCCGAGCAGCACGGTGCTGCCGGCGACGATCGGGCCGCTGCCGGCCGCGGTGGTCACCGTGGCCACGCGGCCGCCGGCCACGACGACCTCGACGACCCGGGCCGCGCCCGCGACCGCCCGCTCCCGGGGGTACGTCCCCCACAGTTCGGTGAACGCGCCGATGCCGTCGGCCTGCACGATGTTGTTGAACTGCGTCAACGGCACCGGCCCGGTGGGCAGGGTGGCGGTGCCGTCGAAGTTCACCTCGATCACCCGGCCGAGCCCGTCCGCGGTGACCGCCACCGCGTTGCGGTGCCCGCTGACCGCCGACTGGATCAGCTCACCGTCGCGGATGCCGACGCCCTGGGCGGCGCCGGAGTTGTTGATGTCGAAGAAGTCACCGTTGACCGCGGCGACGGCACGCGAGCGGTCCACCGGTCCCCGCAGCGGCTCGGCCTGGCTGACGGCTCCGGAGTTGACGTAGTCGACGGTGGCCCCGCTGCCGAGGTCCGTGGTGAGGGCGTCGGCACGCAGCCAGCCCTCGGCGTCGTACCGGTCGAAGGAGGTGAGCTGCACGCCCGGCGCAACTGGCCGGGTGGCCTTGGTGGTCTCCAGGCCGCCGGCCGGCTCGACGCCGTCGACGGCGGCGGTCGGGGCGGTCGCGGTGGCCGGGTCGGCGGCCAGACTGACCCAGCCGGCCGACCGGGACGACGCGGGCGGCGCGTCCTCGGCGACGGTGGACGGAGCCACGGGGGCGGCGATGGGCGCGGCCGGCGGTGCGGCTGTCGCCGGCACCGGAGCAGCCAGGGTGAGCATCGGCGTCAGCAGCAGGACGCCGATGCGACGGGCGGATCGTCTGCGGGTACGCATGGACGACAGTCAACCCGATCCTGAATAGAAGTTTCAAGATGCATCGACTGAACCGAAGGAAAACTCCACCCTCGTCGGCTCTCCCCGCGTCGGGCCGTGCCGCCGGGCCGTGCCGCCGGGCCGGCCTTGCCTCCGCCCTTTGCTCTGCTTCAACGGACGCAACGCGGAGAGGCCCGAACTGTTGCGCGGGTGTAAGCAGAGCAAAGGGGTCGAATGGACATGACGAAGGGGCACGGCCGCTGTGGCCGTGCCCCTTCGTTTGGTCAACCGAGGGTGGTTACTCCCCCGGCGTCGACTTCGCGATCTGCATCAGGAACTCGATGTTGGTGCGGGACTTCTTGAGCCGGTCCAGCAGCAGGTCCATGGCGGCCTGCGAGTCCAGCGAGTGCAGCACCTTCCGGAGCTTGTGGATGATGGCCAGTTCCTCGGGCGCGAACAGGACCTCTTCCTTACGGGTACCGGACGGGTTGACGTCGATGGCCGGGAAGGTGCGCTTGTCAGCGATCTTCCGGTCCAGCTTCAGCTCCGCGTTGCCGGTGCCCTTGAACTCCTCGAAGATGACCGTGTCCGCCATGGACCCGGTCTCCACCAGCGCGGTGGCGATGATGGTCAGCGAGCCGCCGTTCTCGATGTTGCGAGCCGCGCCGAGGAAGCGCTTCGGCGGGTAGAGCGCGGTGGAGTCGATACCACCCGACATGATCCGGCCGCTGGCCGGCGCCGCCAGGTTGTACGACCGACCGAGCCGGGTCACCGAGTCGAGCAGCACGACAACGTCGTGCCCCAGCTCGACCAGACGCTTCGCCCGCTCGATCGCCAGCTCCGCCACCGTCGTGTGGTCCTGCGGCGGCCGGTCGAACGTGGCCGCGATGACCTCGCCCTTGATCGACCGCTGCATGTCGGTGACCTCTTCGGGCCGCTCGTCCACCAGCACCACCATCAGGTGGCACTCCGGGTTGTTCCGGGTGATCGCGTTCGCGATCGCCTGGAGCACCATCGTCTTACCCGCCTTGGGCGGAGACTGGATGAGCGCCCGCTGGCCCTTGCCGATCGGCATGACCAGGTCGATCACCCGGGTGGTGAGGATGTGCGGCTCGGTCTCCAGCCGCAGACGCTCCTGCGGGTAGAGCGGCGTGAGCTTGTAGAACTCCGGCCGGCGCCGCGCCTCCTCCGGCTCCATCCCGTTGATCGTGTCCAGCCGCATCAGCGGGTTGTACTTGTCCCGCCGCTGATCGCCGCTGTTGCCGCCCTCGCGGGCCGCACGCACCGCACCGGTGATCGCGTCACCGCGACGCAGGCCGTACTTCTTGATCTGGGACATCGACACGTACACGTCGTTCGGGCCGGCCAGGTAGCCGGTCGTCCGCACGAAGGCGTAGTTGTCGAGCACGTCGATGATGCCGGCCACCGGGACGAGCACGTCGTCCTCGCCGACCTGCGGCTCGCGCCCTCCGGTGTCGCCACCGGTCTCTGGGCGGTCGCCCCGGCCCCGCCGACGGTCCCGGAAGCGGCTACGCCGGCCGCGCCGGCCGCCGTCGTCGCCGTCGCCGTCGCCGTCGTTGTCGCGCTCGGCGCGCTGACCACGGTCGTTGCGGTCGCCCCGATCGTTGCGGTCGTTGCGGTCACCACGCTCGTTGCGCTCGGCACGCTCGCCCCGGTCGGCACGCTCCGGCCGATCGTTACGCTCGCCTCGCTCGGCACGCTCGCCCCGGTCGTTGCGCTCGCCCCGCTCGGCACGCTCGGCACGCTCGCCGCGCTCGGTGCGCTCACCCCGCTCGGCACGCTCGCCCCGCTCGGCACGCTCGCCCCGCTCGGTGCGGTCGGCACGCTCAGTGCGCTCGGCCCGCTCGGCCCGCTCGGTGCGCTCCGGGCGCTCGGCACGCTCGGTGCGCTCCGGGCGCTCGGCCCGCTCCGGGCGTTCGGCCCGGTCCCGGCGGTTCTCGGTCCGTTCGCCGGCCTCCGCCTCATCGGTGCGCGCCTCGGTGGTGCGCGCCTCAGTGGTACGCGCCTCCGCCGCGGCGGTCCGGCTCCGCCGGGTACGGCCCCGGCTCTCGGTCTCGGCGGCCGGCTCGGCCGGCGCCTGGTCGGTGCGTCCCTCCGCCGCCGGACGGTCCACGGTCTCCCGCACCTCCTCGCGGGTCGGAGCGGCCGCAGCCGCGACCTCGGCCCGCGGTCGAGGGGTACCGGCGGCGTTGCCGCCCTGCCGCTCGGAGATCGCGGCGATCAGCTCGCCCTTACGCATGCGAGCCGTGCCGGAGATGCCGAGCGACGCGGCCAGGCTCTGCAGCTCTGGCAGCAGCATCGCCGACAGACCGGTGCCGCTACGCCGACGACGGGCGGGAGCGGCGGTGGTGGCATCGCCAGCGACGTTGGAAACATCCGACGTCACGTCGGTGGTGTCGCTCAATGGATTCCTTCCCTCGGTAAAGGCCGTGACTGCCCGGAGTCGGACTCAGGTGGCCGGGCGGCCTCGGTGCACCCGCCTCGCAAGGACGCGTCGCGGGAGTCTGTGACACAGCAGCCGGTCGGTTTCCCGACTCACCAAACATCGGTGAGCAGGTCTCGCCGTCTGCGGCGACCTGTGGAAACTGCGGCGCGGCGTGGGCCTTGGCAGGGGTGACGGGCTGACCGCCGAGAGCTTCGGGGGTGCGCCGCCCCGCAGGAGATCGCGTGCTTCGCGGCTGTGCTAGGTCTAGAGCGTAATCAACTCTTCCGACCTGCGGCAACAGGGTCCCGCTCGGCGTGTCCAAGTCTACCCCGAGCAACCCGCGCACCGCTGACGTCTATCGGTAACTGCCAGATCTGCCAATCTGTTCCCACCGGGAGGCTTGGCGGCGGCTCGCTGAGCGCCAGCACGGTCGGCCCGGCCCCACTGACAACAGCCGCCACACCGGCCGCTCGCAACGCGTTGACCAGGGCCGATGTGCCCGGCATCCCCGGTGCGCGGTAGGCCTGGTGGAGCCGGTCGACGGTGGCGGGCAGCAGCAGCGACGGGTCCGCGGTCAGCGCGTGCACCAGCAGCGCCGCCCGCCCGGCGGTCAACGCGGCGTCGCCATGCGGCACGGTGGCCGGCAACGCGGCCCGCGCGGTCGCGGTCAGCCCCCGCTCCGAAGGCACGAAAATTGTCGGCCGCACCCCGTCGGCGACGGCCAGGGACACCGCGCGAGCGCCGGTCGGCTCGGACCAGGCCAGCGTGAAGCCGCCGAGCAGGCACGGCGCGACATTGTCGGGATGGCCCTCGATCTCGGCGGCCAGCCGGAGCACGGCCGCCGGGTCCAGCCGGTGCTCCCCGTCGGCGACCAGGGCGCGGGCCAACAACACCCCGGCGATGATCGCGGCGGACGAGGAGCCCAGCCCACGGGCCTGCGGGATCCGGTTGACGCACTCCACGATCAGCCCCGCGGGCTGCCCACCGAGCACGTCGAAGGCGGCCCGCATGGCCCGCACCACCAGATGCCGGTCGTCGTCGGGCAGCTCACCCGCACCCTGCCCGGTCACCGTCACCCGGACCCCACCCGGCGCGACCTCGGCCGCCAGGTCGTCGTAGAGCCCGAGGGCGAGGCCCAGCGCGTCGAAGCCCGGGCCCAGGTTGGCGCTGGTCGCGGGGACCCGAACCCGGACCGGCCCGGGGCTGAAGTTCATCGGCACGCGCTCATGCTAGGGGTCGGCACCGACGATCCGGTCCGACGCCCGCAGCGTGGGACCGGCGAGCTCAGCCGGCCGGGTTCGGAACCGGTTCGGCGACCGGGTCGGTGAGCGAGAGCCGGCGGGTGGCGATCCGCCAGCCGACCGCGTACACGAGGGTGACCAGCCCGCAGCCGGCCAGCACCACGCGCTCGTCCACCACGTCCACCACCAGGGCCACCGCCAGCTGGCTCACCGAGATGGCCAGCGTCGCGAGCATCATGTCGGTGGCGAAGACCCGACCGCGCAACCGGTCCGGCACCTCGCCTTGGAGGGCGAAGTTCGACATCACCCAGTTGCTGCCGCCCGCGAAGTGCGCCACGAAGACCAGCAGCAGCACCAGCGGAAACCAGCGGACCACCGACGCGCCCAGGTAGGACAGGCCGTAGAGCGACATGGACAGCGCCAGCCCCGGCAGCAGCCAGGACCGGTTGGTCAGCACCCGGCGCATCAGGATGGGCCCCACCAGGGCCCCCGCCCCGCGTACCGCGAAGAGCAGGCCGGCGCCCAGCGAGCCGACCCCGTACACGCTGGCGAGCAGCGGAAACACCGTCAGCACACCGTTGCCCAGGCCGACCGCCGACTTCACCGTGACCAGCGCCAGGACCCGCGGCCGGTGCCCGATGTAGACGAGCGCCTCGCGGACCGCCGGCCAGGTCCGCTGGGCCGGCTGGTCGACGTCCCGTGGCGCCTGCAACGGCCGCCGGATCCGCCCGGCGAGGCCCGCGGCCAGCGCCAGGCCCACCGCCGCCACCCAGAAGCAGGCGTACGGGCCGACGGCCGAGCTGAGCACGCCACCGAGCGAGGCGCCGACCACCGTCATGGTGCCCCAGGCCGAACCGGCAACGGCGTTGCCGGCGGCCAGCTCGTGCGGCTCCAGAACGTTGGGCAGCGCGGCCTGGGCGGCCGGCGAGTAGAACGCCTTGGCGACCGCGACCACGCCGATCGCCACCAGCGCCAGCCACGCGGTCCCGGCGCTCCGGACGCCGAGCAGCAGCAGCACGCCCGCCAGCGCCGCCACGTTCGCGGCGATCATGACCTTGCGTCGGTCGAACCGGTCGGCCACCGTGCCCGTGTACGGCAGCAGCAGTGCCACGATGCCGGTGTCCACCGCCAGCACCAGCGCGCCCCAGACCCCGCTGCCGGTCAACTGGGGCAGCAGCACCAGCAGCGGCACCATGACGAACCAGTCGGCGCCGAAGACGACCAGCTCGGCGAGGAAGAGATTGCGAAAGCTCCGGTTGCCGGTCAGGACGGAGAGGGTGGACGCCACGTAGCGCGACGCTACCCGGTCGATCGCACTCGATACCCTCCGCGAGCAGCACCGACCGGCCCCTCGGTTCCGCTCGGAACCGGTCGGCGCGCAGAGAGCCGGAACGCCCCCGGCAGGTGAACCCGCCGGGGGCGTTCCGAGGTGCCGGTCCGACTACTCGGTCGGCTCCGTGGGGGGCAGCGGCGAGGTGCGGCTGCGGGGCAGCCGTAGCACCTCGAACTGGTCCGTGCCGTCCACCAGCGCGCCCGACGGCGCGGGTCGCCCCGCCGCCGCCTGCGAGCCCTCGGCGTGCGTCGCCGCCGGCGCACCGGAGGGCACGGCCACCTTGTTCGGGCTGGCCGGCTCGGCGGTCTCCGGGTCGGTCGGCCCGGTCACCGCCGGGTCGCCGGAGCGCCGCCGGCGGCGCCGCTCCCGCAACGATTCCTTGGTGTGTTCCACCATCGTGTACAGCGTCGGCACCAGGATCAGCGTCAGCAGCGTGGAGCTGAGCAGGCCGCCGATCACCACGACAGCCAGCGGCTGGGAGATGAAGCCGCCCTCGCCGGTCAACCCGAGCGCCATCGGCAGCAGCGCGAAGATGGTCGCGACCGCCGTCATCAGGATCGGGCGCAGCCGGCGCCGTCCGCCCTCGACCACCGCGTCCCGGACCCCCATGCCCTGGGCCCGGTACTGGTTGATCAGGTCCAGCAGCACGATCGCGTTGGTGACCACGATGCCGACCAGCATCAGCACGCCGATCAACGCCGGCACGCCCAGCGGCGTCCCGGTGACCAGCAGCAGGCCGATCGCGCCGGTCGCCGCGAACGGGATGGAGATCAACAGGATGAGCGCCTGGGTGAGGCTGCGGAACGTGGCCACCATGATCAGGAACACGATCGCGATCGCGGCCAGCACCGCCAGGCCCAGGTCGCCGAAGGCGTCCGCCTGGTCCGCGCTGACCCCGCCGATGGTCAGGCTCGCCCCCGGCACGTCGATGGCGTCCAGCCGCTTCTGCAGCTCCTGGCTGGTCGCGCCCAGGTTCGAGCCGGTCGCCGTGCCGGTGACCGAAACGCTGCGCTCACCATCGATCCGGCTGACCTGCTGCGGCCCCTCGCCCTGGGTCACGGCCGCGATGTCGCCCAGCTTGACCGGACCCACCGGCAGCGCCCGCAGCTCCTGCACCGACACCGGCGGCTGCGCGCCCAGCCGCAGCACCACGTTCTGCTGCTGACCGTCGAGCGTGACCTGGCCCAACGGCGCCCCGCGGAACGTCTGCGAGACGAGCTGACCCACCGCGGCCTCGGTGAGGCCGACCCGGCCGGCAGCGACCCGGTCGACGGTCACGTCGACGCGCGGCACCCGGTCGGCCAGGCTGGTGGTGACGTCCTCGACGTCCGGGACCCCGGCCATCGCCGTCCGGGCCGCCTCGGCGGCCCTGGTCAACACCTCCGGGTCACTGGCCTGGACGATCACCTCCAGCTGGCTGGTCGAGGCGTCCTGCCCGCCGCCGAAGCTGATCTCGCCCAACCCGGTGCCGAGCGTGTCGAACTCCTTGCGCAGCACCTCACGCATCTGCTTCGCGTCGGTGTCCCCGTCGAGCGCCACGGACCAGCTCGCGACGTTGTTGCCACCGCCGCCGGCCCACGGGTTGTCCCCGCCGCCGGCGGTCACCTGGTACGTCTCGACCCCGTCGGTACGCCCGAGCACCGTCTCGACCTGCTTGGCCGCCGCGTCGGTGGCGGCCAGGCCGCTACCCGCCGGCAGTTCCTGCCGGAAGCTGAGCGTGTCCTGACCGGAGTCGTCCAGGAAGTTGGTCTCCAGCTTCTGGGCCAGGCCGAAGGTGCCGAAGAGCACCAGCAGGCCCAGCCCGACGGTGATCCAGCGGGTGGACCGCTTTCGGGTGGCGAACCCGATCACCGGGAGGTACGCCCGCTGCAACGGGCTGCGCAGCTCCTTCTCCTCCGCGCCGCGGCGCACCGCGTCGTCGTCCGGGGTGCCGCCGCGCGGCTTGAGGAACCAGTACGCCAGCACCGGGATCACGCTCAGTGACACCAGCAGCGACGCGAGCAGCGCCACCGTCACGGTGATCGCGAACGGCGCGAAGAGCTGCCCGACGAACCCGCCGACCAGCGCGATGGGCGCGAACACCGCGACCGTGGTGAGGGTGGACGCGGTCACCGCGCCAGCCACCTCGCGGACGCCGGTGATGATGGCGTGCCGCTTCTCCTCGCCGTACTCCAGGTGTCGTTTGATGTTCTCCAGAACCACGATCGAGTCGTCCACCACCCGGCCTACCGCGATGGTCAGCGCGCCGAGGGTGAGCAGGTTGAGCGAGTAGTCGCCGATCCACAGCGCGATCAGGGCGACCAGCACGGAGAGCGGGATGGAGACCGCGGTGACCACGGTCGACCGCACCGACAGCAGGAAGACCAGGATGACGATGACCGCCATCAGCAGGCCCAGCAGGCCCTCGGTGGTCAGCGACTCGATCGACTTCTCGACGAACGGCGCCTGGTCGAAGACCACGGTCAGCTCGGCGCCGGACGCGTCCTTCAGGTCGGCCAGCCGGTCCCGGATCTCGTGCGAGATCTCCACGGCGTTGCCGTCCGGCGACGCCGTGACCGCGATGCCGAGGCTGTCCTTGCCGTTGGTCCGGGTGATCGCGGTGGCCGGGGCGAGCTGCTGCTCGACGGTCGCCACGTCACCGAGACGCACCGGGGCGGCCCCGGGGGCGACCACGATGCCGCGCAGATCGGCCAGGGTGGCGACCGGCGTGCCGACCTGCACCGGGAGGGCCAGGCCACCGTCGGTCACCGCGCCGGCCGGCACCGACACGCCGTTGGTCTTCAGCGCGGCGCCGATCGCGGTCGGCTGGAGCTTCGCCGCGGCCAGCTTGGCCGGGTCCGGGGTGACCACCACGACGTCGTCGCGGGTGCCGGTCACCTCGACCGTACGGACCCCCTCGATGCCCTCCAGCTCCGGCACCACCGTCGCGCGCAGCTTCTCGGCGAGCGCCCGCTCGTCCGCCGCGCCGGTCGCCGCCAGCACCACCGCCGGCAGGTCGTCGGTGCTGCCCGCGATGACCTGCGGGTCGACGCTCTCCGGCAGCTGGGCGTCGATCCGGCTCAGCGCGGTCTGCATCTTGTTGACCACGTCGTCCAGGTCGGTGCCGAACTCGTACAGCACCTGGACGGTCGCCGCCCCCTCGCGGGAGGTCGACGTGACCTGGTCCAGCCCGGGAATGCCCTGGAGCGCGTTCTCGATCGGCTCGGTCACCTGCGACTCGACGATCTCGGGTCCGGCGCCGGGATAGGCGGCCACGATGAACGCGGCCGGGAATTCGAGCGACGGCAGCAGTTGCTGCTTCAGCGACGGCACGGCGAACGCTCCGAACGCCGTGGTCACCACCGCGATGAGGGCGACCAGCCCTCGGTTGGCGAGGCTGAATCTGGCGAGCAGCGACATCGGCCTGGCTCACTCCTGAACGAGAAGGCGGGCGGGGATACCCGAAAGTGTGCCTGACTCGATCACCCCGCCCCCCGCCGGACCCCTGCCGCCCCAACGCCGCCGCGTTCCACGGTCGGCCGGGCCCCGACGGTCGGGAGCGGTGGCCGCTCAGGCCAGATCGAGGGCGCGGGCCGCGGCCAGCGGATCGTTCGCGATGGTCATCGGGGCGGGCGCGGTGGAGATCGCCCATTCCGGGTCCTTCAGGCCGTGACCGGTCACCGTGCAGACCACCGTCGAACCGGCCGGGATCGCGCCCACCGCGGCCTGCTGGAGCAGACCGGCCACGCTGGCCGCGCTGCCCAGCTCGACGAAGACCCCCACCTCGCGGGCGAGCAGCCGGTACGCGGACAGGATCTCCCGGTCGGTCACCGCCGCGATCAGGCCACCCGAGGCGTCCCGGGCGTCCAGGGCCTTGGTCCAGCTCGCCGGGTTGCCGATCCGGATCGCGGTGGCGATGGTCGACGGCTCCGCCACCACCTGTCCGGTGACGATCGGCGCCGCCCCGGCGGCCTGGAAGCCGTACATCTTCGGCGCCCGGGTGGTGGCGCCGGCGGCGTGCTCCTCCGAGTACCCCATCCAGTAGGCCGAGATGTTGCCGGCGTTGCCGACCGGCAGGCAGTGGATGTCGGGCGCGTCACCGAGCGCCTCGACGATCTCGAAGGCGGCGGTCTTCTGCCCGTGCAGCCGGTCGATGTTGACCGAGTTGACCAGCGCGACCGGGTAGTCCTGTGCGAGCTTGGCGGCCGTCGCCAGGCAGTCGTCGAAGTTGCCGCTCACCTGGAGCAGCTTCGCGCCGTGCACCAGCGCCTGGGCCAGCTTGCCCAACGCGATCTTGCCCTGCGGGACCAGCACCGCGCAGGTCAGCCCGGCCCGTGCCGCGTACGCCGCGGCGGAGGCACTGGTGTTGCCGGTGGAGGCGCAGATGATGGCCTTGTTGCCGGCCTCGACCGCCTTGGAGACCGCGACGGTCATTCCGCGGTCCTTGAACGAGCCGGTCGGGTTGGCGCCCTCCACCTTGAGGTGCACGTCGCACCCGATCCGGGCGGAGAGCACCGGCGCGGGCAGCAGCGGGGTGTTCCCCTCGTGCAGCGTGACGACGGGCGTGGCCGCGGTGACCGGCAGCCGGTCCCGGTACGCCTCGATCAGACCCCGCCACATGTCGTTCTCCTCGCCTCTACCGTCGCGTCGACCTGAGGTTCAGGCCACCCTGGACCAGCCTGCCGGAGCGACCGGCGGCAGACCCCGGGTTACCCACCTGGCGGGACGAGCGTGCCCGTCCCACCACCGGGTCAACGACTCACACCCCGCCCTCGACCCGCAGCACGCTGGTCACCGACCGGACGATGTCCAGGCCGCGCAGCTCGCCCACGGTCGCGGCGAGCGCGGCGTCCGGCGCCACGTGGGTGACGATCACCAGCTCGGCGTCGCCGTCCCGGCCGGGCGAGCCGCCGGCCGAACCCTGCCGCACGGTCGCGATCGACACGTCGTGCCGGGCGAACACGCCGGCCACCGCGGCCAGCACACCCGGACGGTCGGCCACGTCCAGGCTGACGTGGTAGCGGGTCAGCGCCTCGCCCATCGGCCGGACCGCCAGGTCGGCGTACGCGCTCTCGCTGGCCGCGCGCACCCCGGCGAGCCGGTTGCGGGCCACCGCCACCACGTCGCCGAGCACCGCGCTGGCGGTCGGCGCGCCACCCGCGCCCCGGCCGTAGAACATCAGCTCCCCGGCCGCGTCCGCCTCCACGAAGACCGCGTTGAACGCGTCGCCGACGCTTGCCAGCGGGTGGCTGCGCGGGATCATCGCCGGGTGCACCCGGACGCTGACCGTGTCCCGGCCGGCCGGGTCGACACCCCGGGCCGCGATGCAGAGCAGCTTGATCGTGCAGCCCATCGCCTGCGCGCTGGCCACGTCCGCGGCGGTCACCTCGGTGATCCCCTCCCGGTGCACGTCGGCGGCGCCGACCCGGGTGTGGAACGCCAGTGAGGCGAGGATCGCCGCCTTGGCCGCCGCGTCGAAGCCCTCCACGTCGGCGGTGGGGTCGGCCTCCGCGTACCCCAGCTCGGTGGCTTCTTCGAGGGCCTCGGCGAAGCCGGCGCCGGTGGCGTCCATGGCGGAGAGGATGAAGTTGGTGGTGCCGTTGACGATGCCTGTGACCCGGTTGATCCGGTCGCCGTGCAGCGACTCGCGCAGCGGGCGCAGCAGCGGGATGGCCCCGGCCACGGACGCCTCGTAGTAGAGGTCGCCACCGCCCTCGGCCGCCGCGTCGTGCAGCGCCACGCCGTCCTCGGCGAGCAGCGCCTTGTTGGCGGTGACCACGCTCTTGCCGGCGCGCAGCGCCTCGACCAGCCAGCTCCGGGCCGGCTCGATACCGCCGACCACCTCGATCACGACGTCCACGTCGTCGCGCTTGATCAGGCCGAGCGCGTCGGTGGTGAACAGGGTCGGGTCGATCGGCAGGTCACCGCGGTCCCGGCCGAGCCGACGGACGGCGATGCCGGCGATCTCCAGCGGTGCGCCGATCCGGGCGGCCAGGTCGATGCCCTGCTCGTGCAGCAGCCGGACCACCTCCTGGCCGACCGTGCCACAGCCGAGCAGCGCCAAGCGCACAGGTGACGTCATCCAACATCCAATGCGAGCAGGTCCTCTTCGGTTTCCCGCCGGACGATCAGACGCGCCTGGCCGTCGCGTACCGCGACCACCGGTGGCCGCGGTACGTGGTTGTAGTTGCTGGCCATGCTGCGGCAGTAGGCGCCCGTGCCGGGCACCGCGACAAGATCGCCGGGCTGCACGTCGGCGGGCAGGAATTCATCCTTCACCACGATGTCCCCGGACTCACAGTGCTTTCCCACCACGCGGGCGAGCATCGGCTGCGCCGTCGACGCCCGAGAGGCCAACGTCGCCGAGTACGAGGCGTCGTAGAGCGCGGTCCGGATGTTGTCGCTCATCCCGCCGTCCACGCTGACGTACGTCCGGATGCCGTCGAGATCCTTGACCGTGCCGACCTCGTAGAGGGTGAACACGGACGGCCCGACGATGGCCCGCCCCGGCTCGATGGAGAGCCGCGGCACGGCGAGCCGCTCGGCGGCGCACTCCGAGTCGACGATCTTGCGGAGCCGCTTGGCCAGGTCCTGTGGAGTGGCCGGGTCGTCCTGGGTGGTGTACGCGATGCCGAAACCGCCGCCCAGGTCCAGCTCGGGCAGCTCCACCCCGCGCGCGTCGCGGATCTGGGCCTGCAGGGCGAGCACCCGACGGGCGGAGACCTCGAAACCGCTGGCGTCGAAGATCTGCGAGCCGATGTGCGAGTGCAGGCCGCGCAGCTCCAGCACGCCCTCGTCGAGGACCTTGAACGCGGCCGCCGCGGCCGCGCCACCGGCCAGGGAGAAGCCGAACTTCTGGTCCTCGTGGGCGGTGGCGATGAACTCGTGGGTGTGCGCCTCGACCCCGACGGTGACCCGGACCAGGACCCGGGGGCGGACGCCCCGCTCGCGGGCCAGAGCGGTGAGCCGGTCGATCTCGATGAACGAGTCGAGGATGATCCGCCCGACACCGGCGTCCAGCGCCCGGGCCAGCTCGGTCACCGACTTGTTGTTGCCGTGGAAGCCGATCCGCTCCGGCGGCATCCCGGCCGCGAGGGCGGTGGCCAGCTCACCGCCGGTGCAGACGTCGAGGTGCAACCCCTCCTCGGCGATCATCCGGACCACAGCCCGGCACAGGAACGCCTTGCCGGCGTAGTAGACGTCCTCGGTCGGGAAGGCGGACCGGAAGTCCCGGCAGCGCGACCGCACGTCGTCCTCGTCCAGCACGTACATCGGGGTGCCGAACTCGGCCGCGAGGTCGCGGACGCTCAGGCCCGCGACGGCGAGCGCGCCGTCGGCGCCGCGCGTCACGGTGCGCGGCCACAGCCCCGGCATCAGGGCGTTGACGTCGTCCGGGGTACGCAGCCAGGCCGGCCCTCGGCTGCCGATGTCGCCGTGCAGCGCACCAGCCTCGTGAGCACGCATCAGGTACTACATCCTCTCGGGAGCGGAGACGCCGAGCAGGTGCAGGCCGTTGGCGATCACCGTGCGGGTGGCGTTGTTGAGCCAGAGCCGTGCCCGGTGCAGGTCGGTGACCTCCTCGTCGCCCAACGGCAGCACCCGGCAGTTGTCGTAGAACCGGTGGAAGGAGGCGGCGACGCTCTCCTCCAGGTAGCGGGCCACCCGGTGCGGCTCCCGCAGCTCGGCGGCGGTGGCCACCACCGCCGGGAACTCGGCGAGCGCCTTGAGCAGCTCGTTCTCCTTCTCGTGCCCGAGCAGCTCGGGGCGGAACGCGTCGGCGTCGCCTTGGAGCAGCCCCACCTCGGCGGCGTTGCGGGCCACACCCGCCGTCCGGGCCGCCACGTACTGCACGTAGTAGACCGGGTTGTCGCGGGTCGCCCGGGTCCACAGCTCGATGTCGATGTCGATCGGCGAGTCGCTGGAGTAGCGAGCCAGCGCGTACCGGGAGGCGTCCACCCCGATCGCGTCGACCAGGTCCTCCAGGGTGATCACCGTGCCGGCCCGCTTGCTCATCCGCATCGGGGCGCCGTCGCGCAGCAGGCTGACCAGCTGGCCGATGAGGATCTCCAGGTTGCGCTCCGGGTCGTCCCCGAAGCACGCGGCCATCGCCTTCATCCGGCCGATGTAGCCGTGGTGGTCGGCGCCCAGCATGATCACGACCCGCTCGAAGCCGCGCTCCCGCTTGTCCAGGTAGTAGGCGCAGTCCGCGGCGAAGTACGTCCACTCGCCGTCGGACTTGCGCAGCACCCGGTCCTTGTCGTCACCGAAGTCGGTGGTGCGCAGCCAGGTGGCGCCGGCGGACTCGTAGACCTGACCCTGCTCGCGCAGCCGGGCCAGGGCGAGGTCCAGCTCACCCCGGTCGTGCAGGTCCTTCTCGTTGAAGTAGGTGTCGAACTCCACCCCGAAGTCGCGCAGCGAGGAGCGGATCTCGTCGAACATCAGCGCGACGCCCTCGACCCGGAACACCTCCTGGGCGGCGGTGTCGTCCATGGTCAGCACGTCGGGCCGGCGGGCCTGCACCTCAGCGGTGATCTCGGAGATGTACGCCCCGCCGTACCCGTCCTCCGGCGCGGGCTGGCCCTTCGCGGCGGCGAGCAGCGAACGGGCGAACCGGTCGATCTGCGAGCCGGCGTCGTTGAAGTAGTACTCCGTGCCCACCTCGGCGCCGGTGGCCCGCAGCAGCCGGCTGAGCGCGTCACCGACGGCCGCCCAGCGGACCCCACCGATGTGCACCGGGCCGGTCGGGTTGGCCGAGACGAACTCCAGGTTGATCTTCTCGCCGGCGAGCCGGTCGCTGCGGCCATACTCCGCGCCGGCCTCGACGATCACCCGGGCGAGCTGGCCGGCGGCGGCCGCGTCCAGCCGGATGTTCAGGAAGCCTGGCCCGGCGATCTCCACCGACTTGACCCCGGGCGCCCGGCCCAGCTCATCGGCCAGGGCGGCGGCCAGCTCGCGCGGCGGCACACCCACCTTCTTGCTCAGCTGCAGGGCGAGCGTGGAGGCGTAGTCGCCGTGCTCGGGGTTGCGGGGTCGCTCCACCGCCGTACGCTCCGGCAGCGCGGCGTGGTCGAGGCCACGCTCGGCGAAGACGGCGTGGGCAGCGGTGAGGACGACCGAGGCTAGTTCTGCAGGAGTCACCGAACCATGTTATCGGGGGTAGACTCGGGCACTCGGCGGCGACCCTGCGCGTCATCCGGCCCGCCACCTCCCCTGACCAACCGACCTGACGAGGCACGATGAGCATCAGCACCCCGGGTGGCCCTGAGCGCCGCCCGACCGTGGTCAGCACCGGCAAGAAGCCGGCCGCGGGCCGGCCGGCGTCCGGCGCCAAGGCCGGCTCCGGCAAGCCGGCGGGCACTCCGCGGGCAGGTGGCAAGGGTCCCCGCAAGCCGATCGCCCCGGTCAAGGTGAGCCAGGGCCGGGCCTGGGGCCCGATCGCTCTCTTCGTCGCCGTGGGCGTGCTCGCGGCCGGCATCATCGGCTACGGCGCCTGGGCGTCGTTCCAGGGCGCCAAGCCGTGGGACAAGCGGGCGAACGCCATCGACGGCATCGTCAACATCCGCAAGTCGGACCCGGAAAGCCTGAAGTACGAGTCGCACAAGTCCGGCCCGC
This sequence comes from Micromonospora sp. NPDC005206, assembly GCF_040608175.1. Taxonomy (NCBI): domain Bacteria; kingdom Bacillati; phylum Actinomycetota; class Actinomycetes; order Micromonosporales; family Micromonosporaceae; genus Micromonospora; species Micromonospora sp. NPDC005206. The sequence continues at coordinate 178,929 of NZ_JBEXHU010000005.1, read as the reverse complement.
TGACCTGGAAGGTCTCGCCGCCGGTGGGTGGGGTGCACAACGCCGCCTGGCAGAACTGCATGGGCGAGGTGTACGACGCCCCGATCGCCAACGAGCACGCGGTGCACAGCCTGGAGCACGGCGCGGTGTGGATCACCTACCGCCCGGACCTGCCGAAGGACCAGGTCGACAAGCTCGCCGGCAAGGTGCGTGGCGTCGAGAAGACGATGATGAGCCCGTACGAGGGCCTGGACAAGCCGATCTCGCTCCAGGCCTGGGGCTTCCAGCTCAAGGTCGACAACGCCGACGACAAGCGGATCGACGAGTTCATCAAGGACCTGCGCGTGAACGCCTCCGTCGAGGGCCCGACCGCACTCTGCAACCAGGGTGTCACCGCCACCGGCACCACGCCGCGTGACCTCGACGCCCAGATGCCCACCCAGTAAGGACGGCGATGACTGCTCCCGCCACGACCGACAGCGAGCACGACGAGGCTCCGGTCGCCCCGGATCGGGGCGACCGCCCCGCGGCGCGGCGCTACGGCGTACTGGCCCTGGCCGCCATGCTGGTGGTGGGCCTGCTCCTCGGGTACGCCGGCGGCCTGCTCACCCCGGGCCTCACCCGGCCCGGTGACACCTCGGTCGAGGCGGGCTTCGCTCGGGACATGACGACGCACCACACCCAGGCGGTGGAGATGAGCCTGACCGCCTACCGGTCGGCGACGCTGCCCGGGGTACGGCAGATGGCCGTGGACATCGCCACCGGGCAGCAGGGCGAGATCGGCGCCATGCAGACCTGGCTGCGGGAGTGGGAGCTGAGCCCGACCGGGTCGCAGCCTCCGATGTCGTGGATGTCCGACGGGGCGACCGTGAAGAACGGGCTGATGCCGGGGATGGCGACCCCGCAGGAGATGGCCGGGCTGCGCGACGCCCAGGGCGTCGAGGTCGACCGCCAGTTCCTGACCCTGATGATCAACCATCACCTCGGCGGCATCCACATGATCGACGCGGTGCTCGGCGAGACCGACAACGCCGAGGTGCTTCGGGTGGCGCGCACCATGAAGGCCACCCAACAGAACGAGCTGAACAACCTCCGGCAGCTCCAGGCGCAGGCCAAGGGCTGATCCACCGTACGGGCACACCGGGCCCGCGTCATCGCCGTGAAACCGGCGGGGCGCGGGCCCTACTGATGCCCCTTGCCCCCTGTCGTCCCTTTTGGGCGCTTTGGTCGGTCCAACCGATTACGTTGCTTAGAGAGTTTTCTCCACACATATCGTGACCAGTTGCGATTCGGGCTCGTTGCCCAAGACGTGGGGGTTGCACTCAGAGACGCACGGCGTTCGGTCACCAGCTGGTGCCGGCGCCACACCATCGGCGGTGACGGGGCGGTGGCAGCCGTCCGTCGCGGACAGCGGCAGGGCGAGCCGGGAATGCTCAGCCGCGAACAGGAACTCGAACTGATCGACGTGCTGCGGGGCGTCCACCCCGACGAGTTCGGCCTGGACGAGGAGCTGTGGACGCGGCAGAGCCTCACCGCGCTCATCCAGCGCCGGTTCGACCTGCCGCTGGACGCGGGCGCGGTCGGGGCGTACCTGCGGGCCTGGGGGTTGGGTCCGCGGGAGCCGCGCGAGCGCGCCTGCGGGCTCTGCGTCAGCGCGGTCGAACGCTGGGTACGCAGCGAGTACCCGACGATCACCCGGTCCGCCCAGGAGCACCTCGCCGAGGTCTACTGGATCGGCCGGGTGCGGCTGCGCGGCACCATGCCGGCGGCCGACGTGATCTCCGCCGTCTCGTCCCGCGGCCGGGTGCGCTTCATGATCACCACACCGACGGTCGACCCGCCACTCCCTCGCGACTTCGTGTTGCGACTCAGCGGCGAGGAGCAGCGCACCGTTCACCTGATCGTGGACGGCTCGTGGCCGCGCAACGAGTGGCCGCGCCGGCCTCCCCGGCGGATCGTGCTGCACCCGCTGCCCAGCTGTGGCCGGGCGGTCGCGGCCTGACCGTCCGTTTCGGGCGGCCGGGCGGCCCCGTTTCGGGCGGCCGGGCGGCCTGACCACCAGGGGCATCGGGCAATCGGCGACACGATCGGGGCACCGGATACCGATTCGGCGTTCGTGATGGAGGTTTGCTAGTCTTCTCCAGTCGCTGAGCCCCCGTAGCTCAGGGGATAGAGCACCGCCCTCCGGAGGCGGGGGCGCAGGTTCGAATCCTGCCGGGGGCACCAAAGAACACCGAAGCCCGGGCCATCGGCCCGGGCTTCGCCGCTTCCCAGGCCCGCCAGACCGCACGCCGAGCCCAAGATCGCGCTCGATGCGGGAAGGGGTGGCCTCGCCGCGTCGATGATCCCACTGCTTCCTGGATCGAGCGCGATCCTCCCGGGCGGGGCGCGCTCGGCGCTGGGGGACGCCCTGGTATCTGTTAACAACCCTTGATATTAAGCTTCACGAACGTCAATATGTGGAGGTCGCGGGTCGTCGAAGCCTGGGGAGTGAGCCATGAGAAGCCGTCGAATTTTCGCAGTGGCAGCCGGAGCGGCGATGACCGTCGCGGCCGCCGTCGCCTTCGTCCCCACCAGCATGGCCGCCGTGTCGTCGGCGGACGCCGCCGTGCTGGTCGCCTGCACCGCGCCGGCCTGGGCCGAGGGCAACACCTACCCGGCGGGCGGGCAGGTCACCTACGGCGGTCGGCTCCACCAGGCTCTGGTCACCCACACCGCACACCCCGGCGCCGGCTGGAACCCGGCCGCGACCCCGTCGCTGTGGCGTGACCTGGGCGCGTGCTCGGGAGGCACCCCGCCACCGACCACACCTCCACCCACCACGCCGCCACCGACCACGCCGCCACCGACCACGCCGCCGCCGACCACCCCGCCACCGACCGGTGGGACCTGTGGGGTGAAGTCGCGGCCCGCCGGCAAGGTGCTGCAGGGCTACTGGGAGAACTGGGATGGCGCCTCCAACGGCGTGCACCCCGGCCTCGGGTGGATCCCGATCACCGACAGCCGGCTCAGCCAGCACGGCTACAACGTGATCAACGCGGCTTTCCCGGTGATCCGCGCGGACGGCACGGTGCTCTGGGAGAACGGCATGGACGCTGGCGTGAAGGTGGCCACCCCGGCCGAGATGTGCCAGGCCAAGGCCGCTGGCGCCACCATCCTGATGTCGATCGGCGGGGCTGCGGCGGGCATCGACCTGAGCTCCAGCGCGGTCGCCGACCGCTTCATCGCGACGATCGTGCCGATCCTGACGGCCTACCACTTCGACGGCATCGACATCGACATCGAGACCGGCCTGACCGGTAGCGGCAACATCAACACCTTGTCCACGTCGCAGGCCAACCTGATCCGGATCATCGACGGAGTGCTGGCCCGGATGCCGTCGAACTTCGGCCTGACCATGGCGCCGGAGACGGCCTACGTCACCGGCGGCAGCGTGGTCTATGGCTCGATCTGGGGTTCGTACCTGCCGATCATCAAGAAGTACGTGGACAACGGCCGGCTCTGGTGGCTGAACATGCAGTACTACAACGGCAGCATGTACGGCTGCGCGGGCGACTCGTACCCCGCCGGCACCGTGCAGGGCTTCACGGTGCAGACGCAGTGCCTGAACAACGGCCTGACCATCCAGGGCACCACCATCCGCGTGCCGTACGACAAGCAGGTTCCGGGCCTGCCCGCGCAGACCGGTGCGGGCGGCGGCTACATGTCGACGTCGCTGGTCACGCAGGCGTGGAACTCCGTACCCGGCATCAAGGGTCTGATGACCTGGTCGGCGAACTGGGACGGGTCGAAGGGCTGGACGTTCGGCGACAACGTGAAGCGTCTGCAGGGACGCTGAAAGCGCATCACCCCAGCTGATGGCCTCCGCGGGAGCGCCCTCGCCCGCGGAGACCACGGCTCGTCGGGGCGTACCGTCAGCCGGCTTCGCGGCGGGCGCGGGCTCGGCGCTTCCCCTCGTGCATGGCCTGCACCCGGGCCACCGGGATGGTCCGCCCCTCGGCCACGAGGTCGGCGGGCAGCGGCTGCGGCGCCGGCATCGACGCGGCCCACGGGTCGGCCCCGGCCACCAGAGCCGGCACGGTCCGGATGGTGAAATCGGCCGGGGTCACCTCGGTCAGGTCGGCCCAGTCGACCGGAAAGGAGACCGGCATCCCGGGGCGCAGCCGCGGGCTGTACGCGGCCACCACGGTCGCCCCACCGGCCCGCGTGGCGTCCACGAAGACCCGGCCGCCCCGGTCCTCCCGGATGAACGCCGTGGTGGCCAGCGCCGGGTCCAGCCGCTCGGCCCGGGCGGCCACCGCCCGGGTGGCGGCGGCCAGCTCCTCGGCCGTGGGGCCGTCGGAGATCGGGACGAAGACGTGCACACCCTTGGCACCACTGGTCTTGACGGCCCCGGACAGGCCGGCGTCGGCGAGCGCCTGGCGAACCAGCAGCGCGGCGCCGACCGCCGCGGCGAACCCGTCCCCCTCCGGCGGGTCCAGGTCGAGCACCAGGTGGGTCGGGCGGTGCAGGTCCGCCGCGGTGGCCAGCGTCGGGTGGTACTCCACCGCCCGCTGGTTGGCGAACCAGAGCAGGGTGCGCCGGTCGTCGCAGAGGGCGTACGAGACCTCCCGGTGTGACGCCTCGGCCCAGACCGGCACCCGGCGGACCCAGTCCGGGGTGTAGCGGGGCAGATTCTTCTGCATGAACGGCGGCTGGCCGGGGCGGACCCGGATCACCGACAACGGCCGGTCCCGCAACTGCGGGAGGATCCGGTCCCAGACCGCGTCGAGGTAGTCGACCAGGTCGCGCTTGGTCGCGTCGTCGCGGTCGGACAGCGGCTGGTCGAGGTTGGTCAGGGCCACCCCGTCCCGGGTTTCGTCAGCCTCGCTCACCCGCTCACCCTCCCGGCCCCGACGCCGTCGGTCAACTGGACGCGGCGCTTCGCTGCCGCTCGATTCCGGCGCGCGGCGCGGCGCGCCGGGCACCCGGCAGCGTGGTCAGCGCGACCAGCAGCGCGGCGACCACCAGGGCGGCGGCGACGGTGAACGCGATCCGGTAGCCGCCGGCCAGTGCTGCCACCTCGGCCCAGCCGGCGGCCCGCAGACCCTCGGTGCGCGTGGCGGCCAGGGTCGCCAGCGCGGCCAGCCCGACCGCCCCGCCGACCTGCTGGGTGGTGTTGGCCAGCCCGGACGCCAGCCCGGCGTCCGCGTCGGTTGCGCCGGCCATGGCGAGCGTGGTGACCGCCGGCAGGGTCAGGCCACCGGCCACCCCGAAGATCAGCATCGCGGGAAGCACGTCGGCGAGGTAGCCGCCGTCGGCGGGCAGCCGACCGAGCAGCAGGAAACCGACGGTGGCCAGGCCGAGCCCGGCCAGCAGCACGGCCCGGGCGCCCCACCGGGCGATCAGCCGACCGGCCAGGCCCAGCGACACCACCGCGATCACCACCGGGGTGGGCAGGAAGGCCCAGCCGGTCGCCGCCGCGTCCAGCCCGAGAACCAGTTGCAGCTCCACGGCGAGCAGGAACTGGAAGCCGAAGTACCCGGAGATCATGAGGAACTGCACGGCGTTCGCCGCGACCAGGCCGGGGACGCGCAGCACGCGGGCCGGCAGAAGCGGGACGGGCGCCACCCGCTGGCGGACCGCGAACCCGCTGAGCAGCAACGCCGCGAGCGCCGCCGCGCCGAGGGTCCGCGGGCTGGTCCAGCCGTGCTCACCGGTCCCCACGATGCCCAGCACGGCGGCCATCAGTCCGGCGGTGGCGAGCAGCGCGCCGGGCAGGTCCAGGCCCGACCGCAGGCCGATGCCCCGCTCGGCGGGGAGCCGGCGGACGGCGGCCAGCACGATGGCCGCCCCGATCGGCAGGTTGACCAGGAAGATCGACCGCCAGCCGGCCAGCTCGGTGAGCACCCCACCGGCCACCGTGCCGACCGACGCCCCCGCCGCCCCGGTGAAACTGAAGACGGCGATCGCGCGGGCCCGCTCGGCCGGCTCGGGATAGAGCCGGACGATCATGCCGAGGCTGACCGCCATGGCCAGCGCGCCGCCGACACCCTGGCCGAAGCGGGCGCCGACCAGGACGGCCGGCCCGGTGGCCAGCGCGCAGGCCAGCGAGGCCAGGGTGAACAGCGCGATGCCGGCCAGGAAGATCCGCCGCCGGCCGAGCAGGTCGCCGAGGCGGCCGGAGAGCAGCAGCAGCCCGCCGAAAGCGACCAGGTAGGCGTTGACCACCCAGGCCAGGCCGGCGGCGGTGAAGCCCAGGTCGCGTTGCACGGCGGGCAGCGCCACCGCGACGACGCTGCCGTCCAGGATGATCATCAGGCTGCCGGCGCAGAGCACGAGCAGCGCCGGCCAGCGGGACGGGACCGAACGGTCCATCGGAACGCCTCCTTGGTGCATGGTTTGTTACCGACGCCATCGTCTGTGACCATGAGTGAGGGCGGAAGGAGGCACTGTGATGTCCCAGAGGAACAGCGATGTGTCCGCGCTGGTCGAGCTGACCTGCGCGCCGGGGAACGTGCCGTTCACCACAGGTCAGGCCCGGGCGTGCACCGTCCGCGAGGTGCTCGACCGGGTCGGCGGCAAGTGGAGCATCAGCATCCTGGTGTCCGCCTCGAATGGCCCGGTGCGCTTCACCGAACTGGAGCGGCACATCGAGGGGATCAGCCGCCGGATGCTCACGCTGACCCTGCGCAACCTGGAACGCGACGGCCTGCTGCACCGCACGGTCTATCCGACCGTCCCACCCAAGGTCGAGTACACGGCGACCCCGATGGCGTTGGAGCTCTACGAGTCGCTGGTGGCGCTGACCAGCTGGGCCGAGCGGCACCGCCGGGGCATCGCCGAGGCGCGGACCAGGTACGACGCGGAGCACGCCGGTTAAACCGGGCCGGGGTGTGGGGAACGCCACCGTGGCAATCTGACCGATCGGTCAGGGTCTGACCGATCGGTCAGGCATGCTGGTCTGCGGGAGGTGGACCGGTGATGGCCAGAGCGGTGTCCGAGACGCACGGCGAGATCCTCGCCGCGGCGGCGCGACGGTTCGCGGTGACCGGCTACCGGGGCACCTCGTTGCAGGACATCGCCCGCGAGGTCGGCTGCTCCAAGGCCACCGTGCTCTACCACTTCGCCAACAAGGAAGCCCTGCTCGCCGAGCTGATGGCCCCGGCCATCGCCGTCCTGCAGGAGCTCGACGACCGGCTCACCGGCCTGACCGGCGGGGCCGCCCAGCAGGTCGCCGCCGCGGGCTTCGTCGACCTCGCGGTGCGCTTCCGGCGGGAGATCGCGCTGCTCCGCGGCGAGTTCCCGGAGCTGCTGGCCCAGCCGGCCTTCGCGCACATCCAGCAGATCTCCGAGCGCCTGCGGGACGCCTTCGCCGGGCACTCCGACCGGCCAGGCGCCCGGATCGCCGCGCTGGTGCTGCTCGCCGGCATTTCCGAGGCGTGCGCCGAGTTCGTCGACGTTCCCGACGACGAGTTGCGCCCCGCCCTGCTCGCCCTCGTCCGGCGGGCCGTCGAGCCCGTCGAGTCCCCCCTGCCCCAACCACCCACGACCGAGGACAAGGAATCCTGATGGCCACCCTGCTCTACCGGCTCGGCCGGGGCGCGCTGCGTCGGCGACGGCTCGTCGTCGCGCTCTGGCTCGTCGTACTCGTCGTCGCCGGCCTGGCCGCGGCGACCCTGCGCGGCCCGACGGCGAGCAACTTCACCATGCCCGGCACCGAGAGCCAGCGGGCGCTCGACCTGCTCGCGCAGCAGTTCCCCGCAGCCAGTGGCGCCACCGGCACCATCGCGGTCAAGGCACCGGGTGACGGCCAGTTGGCCAGCCCGCAGGGCCAGGCCGTGGTGCAGGAGATCGTCCAGCAGGCATCGACACTGCCCGGCGTGGTCGGCGCCGTCGACCCGTTCCAGGTCGGCGCCGTCTCGCCCAACGGCCGGTACGCGCTGGTCCAGGTCCAGTTCGCCACCGGAGCGGACGAGGTGACCGACGAGCAGAAGACCGCGTACGAGCAGGTCGGCGCGGCGGCCGAGGCGCAGGGCTGGCAGGTCGCCCCGGGCGGCGAGGTGCTGGGCGGTGAGCCGGAGATCGGCTCCACCGAGGCGCTCGGTGTGCTGGTCGCCGCGATCGTACTGATCATCACGTTCGGCTCGCTGGTGGCCGCCGGCATGACGATGCTCAACGCCCTCATCGGCGTGGGCGTCGGCATGGCCGGCCTGTTCGCGCTGAGCAGCGTCGTGCAGTTGACCAGCACCGCGCCGATCCTGGCGCTGATGCTCGGCCTCGCGGTCGGCATCGACTACTCGCTGTTCATCACCTCCCGGCACCGGCAGAACCTGCTCGACGGCCTGTCCCCCGAGGAGGCGGTCGGCCGGGCCGTGGGTACGGCCGGCTCCGCCGTGGTCTTCGCGGGCGCCACCGTCGTCATCGCCCTGGCCGGGCTCGCCGTGGTGGACATTCCGTTCCTCACCGTGATGGGTCTCGCCGCCGCCGGCACGGTCACCGTCGCGGTGCTCGTCGCCATCACCCTCCAGCCCGCGCTGCTCGGCTTCGCCGGTCGCCGGGTGCTTCCCCGCCGGCTGCGCTCGGTCACCGCCGACAGCATCCCGGCCGACGACACGGACGCCGACCGCCCGGCTACCGCCACCGCGCGGTCCGAGGACCGGTCCGGCTTCGGCTTCCGCTGGGCGCGGCTGGTCACCCGGTTCCGCGTACCGGTCATCCTCGTCGGCCTGCTCGGCCTCGGAGTCCTCGCGCTGCCCACGCCGGACATGCGGCTGGCCCTGCCGGACGCCTCCACGGCGGCCGCCGGCTCGCCCGCCCGGGTGTCGAACGACCTGACCACCGAGGGCTTCGGTGCGGGCTTCACCGGCCGCCTCGCGGTGGTGGTCGCGGGCGACACGCCACAGGCCACCTCGGCCGCGGTGCCGCAGGTCACCGCGCTGCTCCAGCGCACCGACAACGTGCTCGCGGTGGCGCCGGCGCAGCTCAGCCCGGACGGCCGGACCGCCCTGCTCGGGGTGGTGCCGAAGACCGGCCCGACCGACGAGGCCACCGAAACCCTGGTGCACGACATCCGTGCCTCCGTGGGCGGGATCCGCGACGCGGACGTGCTGCTCACCGGCGTCACCGCGATCGGCATCGACGTCTCCGAGAAGCTCTCCGACGCGCTGCCGGTCTATCTGCTGCTGGTGGTCGGGCTCTCGGTGCTGCTGCTGATGCTGGTGTTCCGTTCGCTGCTGGTGCCGGTCAAGGCCGCGCTGGGCTTCCTGCTGACCGTCGCCGCCACGTTCGGCATCACGGTGGCGGTCTTCCAGCAGGGGCACCTCGCCGACCTCGTCGGCCTGGACACCCCGGGCCCGCTGATCAGCTTCCTGCCGATCCTGCTCATCGGGATCCTGTTCGGGCTCGCGATGGACTACGAGGTGTTCCTGGTGTCCCGCATGCGGGAGGACTTCGTGAACGGCGAGTCGGCCCGGCAGGCCACCATCAGCGGCATGGGGCACGGCGCCCGGGTGGTCACCGCCGCCGCACTCATCATGATCTCGGTCTTCGGAGGCTTCGCCTTCCTGGAGGATCCGGTGATCAAGTCGATGGGCTTCGCGCTCGCCGTGGGTGTGGCCATCGACGCCTTCGTGGTGCGGATGACCATCGTTCCCGCAATAATGTCGCTGCTCGGCGACCGCGCCTGGTGGCTCCCGCGCTGGCTCAACCGCGCCCTACCGAACGTCGACATCGAGGGTGAAGGCCTGCGCGCGAAGCTCACGGACCGCACCCCGGCCGGCGTCTGACCCTCCCGCTGCCCGGCCCGGTCAGACGCCGGCGGGGTAGGTCTCCATCTCGCCGGAGACGGCCGGGACGGGCAGCGGGTGCAGGGCGGTGGTCTCGTCGCACCAGATGAAGGCGTCGTAGCGTTCGCCGAGTCGGGTGGGCACGTAGTTGCCCCAGGACTCGAAGGACGGGTCGTAGACCACTCCGATCGCCCGGTGGTCCGCGGTGCCGGTGACCCAGCCCGGCTGGTCGTCGCCGCCGAAGACCAGCACCGCCCGCTCCGGCATCAGCTGGTGCAGCCGCCGCTCCACCGATCCCTCCCGGGCCGGCGGGACGACCATCGCCTCGGCCGGTGACCCCCATCGGGGGGCGGCGATCGCCGTACCCCGGTAGCTGCCGAAGCCGATCAGCGCCACGGCGTCGTCGCCGTGCCGCTCCCGGGCCAACTGGCCGATGTTGATCATCCCGTCGGTGACCATGTCGGTGGCCCGGGCGTCCCCGACGTGGGTGTTGTGCGCCCAGACGATCCCGCGGGCGTCCGGGCCGTACCGGTCCAGCAGCCGGTCCAGGGTGTCCTGCATGTGGATGTCGCGGATGTTCCACGAATCCGGTCCGCCGGTCACCATCGCCCGGTAGTAACGCTCCGCGCCGGCCACCACCTCCGCGTTCTGCCACGCCGAGAAGCGGTCCGGGCCGTCGGAGAGTGCCTGCTCCCGGGTCCTGGCCAGCAGTCGCACCACCTCCTCCTCGCACCGGGCGGAGACGAACCGGCTGGCCGCGCCGTACTCCTCGACCCGCTTGCCGTACGGCTCGAAGCACCGGTACGCGTCCTGCGCCGCCTCCAGCGAGGTCGGATCCTCCTCCCCCAGATAGTCGAAGATCGCCTGCATCGACTCCCAGAGGCTGTACACGTCGAGCCCGTGGAATCCAGCCCGTTGGCCCTCCGCGCGCTCCAGGTTCCACGCCCGCAGCCAGCGGCAGAACCGAGCCACCTCGGCGTTGGCCCACATCCAGGTCGGCCACCGCTCGAACCGCTCGAGCGCCGCCTGCGGGTCGAGAGCGCCGCCCGGCGCACCGGTGACCGAGCGGTGCACCCGGTCACAGTCCGGCCAGTCGCCTTCGACGGCCACGAACGAGAAGCCGCACTCCGCGATCAGCCGGCGGGTGAGCTGCTCGCGCAGCCGGTAGTAGTCGTAGCTGCCGTGGGTGGACTCGCCGATCATCACCACCCGGGCGTCCCGGACGCGCTCCAGCAACGGGTCGAAGTCGCTCGGCGCGCCGAGCCGCTGAACCAGCATGTCCGCGGCTACCCGGCGGCCGCTCCGACAAACCGGCGGCGCGCCGCCGGGCGACACGCCGTCCGCCGGCCGCCCGGCCGACCGGTGTACGCGTACGACGAGCGGGTAGCCGGCCGGCATGACCGTCACCGGGATTCAGTTGCAGGAGTACCTGGCCGGGCTCGACTACCCGGTCTCCCGCGAGGACCTGGTCCGCTGGGGCCAGGAGAACGGGGCCAGCACGGCGATGTTGCAGATGTTCCAGGCGTTGCCGATGGAGCAGTTCGAGTCCCCGGACGAGCTGAACGCGGCGCTGACAACCCTCTCCTGACCCCGCTGCGGTCAGCGGGCGTGCAGCAGTCGGAAGAGGACCAGCCACTGCTCCGGCCAGACGTACCCGACCGGGGTGTCCGGCGCCGTCCGGGTGGCGCGCAGCGCCGCGGCCACCCGGGCCGGCGGGTGGTGCCGGCGCAGGGTCGCCGCCAGCGAACCGCCGACGCCCTCGAAGCCCACCGCCACCAGCCTTCGGTACGCCGGCAGGGCGGCCCGGGGCAGCAGCGGCTCCGCCCGTCGGTCGATCCGCAGGATCCCGGCATCCACCGCAGGCACCGGCCGGAACGCGGTACGCGGCACCCGCCCGGCAAGCCGCCAGTCGACCTCCGGCCAGGTCGACACGGTGAGCCGGGTCCACCGGCCGTAGTCGCCACTGCGGCGACGGGCGTACTCCAGCTGGGTGAGCAGGGTGGCCGAGCGCAACCGGGGCGCGGCCAGGCACCACCACACCACCGCGGACGTCAGCGACCACGGGATGTTGCCGACCACCGCGAACGGCTCCGGTGGCGGCTCGGCGGCGAGGAAGTCGGCCTGCCGGTGCTCGACGTTGGGCAGGGCCGCGCAGACGGCAACCAGCTCCCGGCCGGCGGCCGGGTCCACCTCGTACGCCGTCAGTCGCCCGCAGCGGGCGGCGAGCGGTCGGGTCAGCTGGCCGCGACCGGCGCCGACCTCCAGCAGGAGCCCGTCCGGATCGGGGTCGGCCGCGCGGACGAGCCGTGCCACCGCGGCCCGGTCGACGAGAAAGTTCTGGCTGAGTACGCGACGGGACCGGTCGCGTTCGGTTGGTCGGAAGTTGCGGGGCGCCACGGGTCGTCGTCCTGTCTGTCGCCGTTCGGCGACGGGCTGGACAGGCAGCCGGGATTCCGGGCCTGTCCGAGTGGATCGGGACTCGGACGGCCCTGGACGATGACACGGGTACGCGAAGGTGCGGCGGCGACGGGGCGGCAGCCCCGTGCGGCGGCAGGAATGAGCCGATCAGCAGCGGCGGGGCTCAACCCCGGCGCACCGCGGAGATGGACCGATCAGCGGCGGGTCGCGTCCCGGCCGGCCAGGGCCGGACGCCGGACTCGCGGGCGGGACACCAGCATCGGGCCCCAGGCGGCCGGCGTACCGACCCCCTCGATCAGGGCATGCGTAAACATCCCGCCACCCTAACCAACCCCCCACGTCAACCCCACCGATTAACGCCCACCCGCCCCCGCCGCCCGGTGATCAAGAGGTTTGCGTCACGACACGCCGCGCCGGTTGACGCAAACCTCTTGATCAACAGGCGGCGGGGGCGGGGTGCGGATGGGGGGTTACGGGAGGGGGATGGTGCGGGATTCGGCGCGGGCGGTTTCGGCGGCGGCGAGAATGGCGACGACCTCACGGCCGAACCGGACGTCGCAGCGGTGGTCGCGGGTGCCCGCCCGCACCTGCTCCACGAGCTGGTCGATCGCCACACCGAACGCCGTGGCCGGGTCGTTGTCGCCGACCGGGACGGTCTCGATGCCGTTCTCGCCGTAGAACACGAACTCGCGGGTCATCGACTCGCTCGGGGCGTCCAGGGAGAGCGAGGCGCTGCTGGTGGCGCCACCGTCGTGGGTGAGCAGCAGGTGCACCATCCCGCTCGGTCCGTCCATCGCGGCCACCCGGGTCACCCGACCCAGCACCGGCAGGATGATGGAGAGCGCGTGCGGGGCGATGTCCCAGAGCGCGCCGTGCTCCCGGCGCCACAGCGAACCGCCGTACGGGCTGCCCTCCTGGAAGATCGAGGCGAACGCGACGGTCCGCCCGTGCTGCCAGCCCCCGGCGGCTGCGGTGGCGGCGAGGAACGCGGTCACGTTCGGCTGGAACCGCTGGGTGAAGAAGACGACCGAGGCGACCCCCGACGCCTCCGCCGCCGCGACCACCCGGTCGGCGTCCTCGACGGTCAGCGCCAGCGGCTTGTCCAGCAGCAGGTGCCGGCCGGCGGCGGCCGCCCGGGTCGCGATGTCGGCCTGGATGTTCGGCGGCAGCGCGACCGCGACCGCGTCGCACACCTCGAGCAACGCGTCGACGTCGGCGTACGCCGGCACCCCGTACCGCTCGGCCAGCGCGGCGGCCCGCTCCGGGTTGCGCCCCCAGACGCCGACCAACTCCGCGTCCGGGTGTGCGTGCAGCGCCTTCCCGTGCGTCTCGATCGCCCAGTGACCGGTGCCGAACAAGCCGAACCGCAGCACGTGTACCTCCGCCGTTTCCCCGCACCGCGACGACGCCACGGGCGTGATCCACGCTAGTCGCCCCACCAGCCGTGACGGCGGCGGGTCGACCAACCCCGAGCCCGCAGGTTCCGGTCTCCGCCCGGCCGGCCATGGCCCGGCCGCTCGACAGCGGTGGCGGAGGACAGCGAGGCAGGGTCGCCGACGTACTACGACGGTTAGTAGGCTGTGCCGGTGACCGAGGCAACGACCGGGTGGGGCCGATGACCAGTGCGGCAGCGGCCAACTCGCCGGTGGACGGGATTCTCGCGACGGCGTCGATCGTGCTGTCGTTGCTCGTCGCGGTGTGGGCACTGGTGGCGGCGGTACGCCACCGGCCACCGGACCGGGTGCAGTTCGCCGGCCTGGCCGTCCTGGAACTGGCACTGCTCGCGTTGAGCGTGCTGGCGCTGGTCGCGGTCGGCGGCGGGGATCGGCCCGGCGAGCCCGGCGCCTTCTTCGGCTACCTCGTCACGCTGGTCTGCCTGCCGCCGCTGGCCTGGGTGCTGGCCCGGATGGAGCCGACCCGCTGGGGTTCGGCGATCGTCTGCGCGGTCTGCCTGGTGGCCCCGGTGGTGGTCGTCCGATTGCAGCAGACCTGGGAGGTCATCGGTGGTTGAGACACGACCGGCCCGGCGCGCGACGAACACCGGTCCGGGCCGGCTGCTGATCGCGGTCTACCTGCTCTTCGCCATCGCGGCGACCAGCCGGGCAGGCCTGCAGATCGCCACGAGGTTCGACGAGGCGCCGGTGGCGTACCTGCTCTCCGCGCTGGCCGCGCTCATCTACATCGTCGCCGCGGTGGGGTTGGCCCGTGCCGGGCACACCGGCCGACGGGTCGCGCTGGCCTGCTGTTCACTGGAGCTGGTCGGGGTGGTCGCGGTCGGCATCCTGAGCCTGGCCGACAAGGAACTCTTCCCCGACGAGACGGTCTGGTCGCAGTTCGGCAGCGGGTACGGCTACATCCCGCTGGTGCTGCCGGTGCTCGGCCTGTTCTGGCTCTGGCGCACCCGCCGCGACCCCGCCTGAACGACCCGCGCACACGTCGAGGGCGCTCCCTCGTGCATGGAGCGCCCTCGACGGGTACGGGTCAGTTCCGCGGGCCGCCGGCCACGTAGATGACCTGGCCGGAGACGAATCCCGCCCCCTCGCTGGCCAGGAACGAGATGGTGTGCGCGACGTCCTCCGGCCGGCCCGGGCGACGTACCGGGATCTCGGCGGCGGCGTGCTTCTGGAGGTCCTCGAAGTCCACCTTCATCCGGGCGGCGGTGGCGGCGGTCATGTCGGTGACGATGAAGCCGGGCGCCACCGCGTTCACGGTCACCCCGAACGGTCCCAGCTCGATGGCGAGGGTCTTGGTGAAGCCCTGGAGACCGGCCTTGGCGGCGGCGTAGTTCGCCTGGCCCCGGTTGCCCAGCGCGGAGGTGCTGGACAGGTTGACGATCCGCCCCCACCTGCGGTCCACCATGTGCTTCTGGGCGGCCTGGCTGAACAGAAACGCGCCACGCAGGTGCACCCCCATGACCGTGTCCCAGTCGGCGTTGGTCATCTTGAACAGCAGGTTGTCGCGGAGCACCCCGGCGTTGTTGACCAGCACGGTGGGCGCGCCCAGCTCGGCGGCGATCCGCTCCACGGCGGCTTCGACCTGGGCCCGGTCGGAGACGTCGGCGCCGACGCCGAGGGCCCGGCCGCCGGCACCGGCGACGGCGTCCACGGTCTCCTTGGTGGCCGCCTCCTCGATGTCGACCACGGCGACGGCCATGCCGTCGGCGGCCAGCCGGCGGGCGGTGGCCGCACCGATACCGCGTGCGGCTCCGGTGACGATGGCGACGCGGGGCTCCTCCGACATGATTACCTCCGGGTAACTTGGCTCGGTCGGTGGAGCTTAACCCGTCCCCACCGAGCCCCGACAGAGCCGGATCCAGCGGTAGCCGTAGCCGGAGAGCTTGACCGCGCCGAGCTTGCCCAGCTCTCCGTAGCCGCGGTCGGCGAGCACGTCGTTCGGCAGGTCGGCCTCCGCCTCCAGGGTGCTCAGGTCCACCTCGACGTCGTCGGCGCCCAGGTTGTGCAGGAAGACCATCGTCCCGGTCGGCCCGTCCGCCCGGTGCGCCAGCACCCCGGCCGGCGCGGGCACGTCGATGTGGGTGGTCGAGCCGGAGCCGACCTCCGGTGCCTCACGCAGCGTCCGCATCATGCGTTCGAACCAGGCGAGCAGCGACTTCGAGTCACCGCGCTGGGCCGTGACGTTGACCCTCTGGTAGCCGAACTCACCCTTGTCGATCACCGGGCGGACCAGCTTCTCCGGGTCCGCTGTGGAGAAGCCGGCGTTCGGCTGGTACGACCACTGCATCGGGGTACGGATCGCCTCCCGGCCGGGCAGCGACAGGTCCTCCCCCATCCCGATTTCCTCGCCGTAGCGCAGCACCGGCGTGCCGCGCAGCGAGAACTGGAGGGCGTACGCCAGCTCGATGCGACGCCGGTCGTTGCCGAGCATCGGGGCAAGTCGGCGGCGGATGCCCCGGTCGTAGATGCGCATGTTCTCGTCCGGGCCGAACTGCGCGTACACCTGGTTGCGCTGTTCGGTGGTGAGCCGGGACAGGTCGATCTCGTCGTGGTTACGCAGGAAGGTGGCCCACTGCCCACCGACGGGCAGCGTCGGGGTGTCCCGCAGCGCCTCGATCAGCGACTCCGGATCCTGTCGGGCGAGGGCCAGCATGAGTCGACCGTTGAGCATGAAGTCGAAGAGCATGTGGATCCGGTTGCCGGAGCCGCCGGCGTCACCGAAGAACGTCGGCAGCTGGTCCGGCTCGACGTTCGCCTCGGCCAGCAGGACCGCGTCGCCGCGCCGCCACTGCACGTGCTGGCGCATCTCGGTGAGGAACTCGAAGTCCTTCGGCGAGTTCGGGTTGCCCGGCTCGGTCAGCTCGATGATGAACGGCACCGCGTCCATCCGGAAGCCGGAGACGCCGAGCTGGAGCCAGAACGACATGACCTTCTTGATCTCCGCCCGGACCTCCGGGTTGGCGAAGTTGAGGTCCGGCTGGAACTTGTAGAACCGGTGGTAGAACCACGCCTTGGCGGTGCGGTCGTAGCTCCAGGTCTCGTTCTGCTCACCGGGGAAGACCATGCCCTGGTGCCGGTCGGCCGGCTCGGTGTCGGACCAGACGAACCAGTCGCGGTACGGCGAGTCCGGCGACGAGCGGGCGGACTGGAACCACGGGTGCTCGTCGGAGGTGTGGTTGACGACCAGGTCGATGATCACGCGGATGCCACGGTTCTGCGCCTGGTGCAGCAGCTCCGCGAAGTCGCCGAGGGTGCCGAAGCGCGGGTCCACGTTGTAGAAGTCCGTGGCGTCGTAGCCGTCGTCGCGGTTGGGTGACGGGTGGATCGGGTGCAGCCACAGGCAGGTCACGCCCAGCCGGGCCAGGTAGTCCAGCCGGCCGATCAGCCCACGGATGTCACCAACCCCGTCGCCGTCGGAATCGGCGTACGTGTCGATGTCGAGGCAGTAGACGACGGCTTCGGAATACCAACGGTCACCCATGCCGGAGGAACTTCTCCCGTGGATCGGCGCGGCAAACCCGGCCGACGGGCGGCGGAGCCGGGACGGTCGCTTCCGGCCGGTACCGTGCCGGTCATGGAGATCGACCTCGTACCGCCGAGCGAACCGTTGGACTGGGCCCGGGGCGGCTGGCTGTATCCGCCGGTCCGCGCCGAGGAGAGCCCGGCCGGCGAGTTGGTCGTCGAACCGGCGGCGGAGAGCGACCTCTGGCGGCGGACCAGCTACGGGTTCGTGCACGACAACGGCCCCGCCCTGCTCGCCCCGCTGCCGGTCGGCAGCGCCATGGAGGTGAGCTTCCGGCTCGACCTCACCGGGCAGTTCGACCAGGCCGGTGCGCTGGTCCGGGTGGACGAGCGCAACTGGATCAAGGCCGGTGTCGAGGTGAGCGACGTCGAACTCCAGCTCGGCGCGGTGGTGACCCGGGAGTTCTCCGACTGGTCGGTGGCACCGGTGCCGGAGTGGGCGGGCCGGGAGGTGACGGTCCGGGTCAGCCGGGCCGGCGACGCGCTGACCGTCCGGGCGCGGATCGACGACGAACCGTGGCGGCTGGTCCGGCTCGCCCCGCTGGACCCGACGGCCGAGGCCACGGCCGGGCCGTTCTGCTGCGCGCCGGTCCGCGCCGGCCTCACCGTGGTGTTCACCGGCTGGCGGCAGGGGCCGGCCGACACCGCGCTGCACCCGGAGCACTGACCGGCACGGCGAGGTGGCCCGGCTCACCGGCAGGTGTGGCCGGGCACCGATCGGGTATGACCATCCGATCCCCCCGGCCGCCGACCCGGAAGGACCGACCATGGCGCTCGCCCAGAATGTCGACCCGACCAGGTTCACCGGGTTGACCGGCTGGGTGGCCACCGTGATCGAGGGGATGGGGCCGGTCGGTGTCGCGCTGCTGGTGGCGCTGGAGAGCATCGTCCCGCCCATTCCCAGCGAGATCGTGCTGGCGCTCGCCGGCTACCTGGCCAGCGAGGGCCGGTTCAACGTGGTGCTCGTGGTGGTGGCCGCGACGGTCGGCTCGCTGGCCGGCGCGCTGGTGCTCTACTGGCTCGGCGCGGCGCTGGGTGAGGAGCGGCTCAAGCGCTGGCTGGACCGCATCCCGCTGGTGGACGCCGACGACCTGGAGAGGGCCGACCGCTGGTTCGAGCGGCACGGCCGGTGGGCGGTGCTGATCGGCCGCGTCGTGCCGGTGGTCCGCAGCCTGGTCTCCGTCCCGGCCGGGGCGAACCGGATGCCGCTGGGCGAGTTCATCCTGCTCACCACGATCGGCAGCGGGGTGTGGAACGCCCTCATCGTCGGCGCCGGTTACGCGCTCGGCAGCCGCTGGCAGGACGTCGAGCGGTACAGCGACTGGTTCAACTACGCGATCGTCGCGGTCTTCGTCGTCATGGTGGTCGGCTGGGTGATCCGCAAGGTCCGCCGTCGCCGGACGCGCGACGACCGGCGGTCGGTGACCGCCGGTCGCTGATCCGCGTGCCCGCTCAGCCGAACTGGGCGTTCAGCGGCGGAAAGTGAACCAGTTGACGTTGACGAAGTCGTTGGGCTGCCCACTGGTGAAGGTGAGGTAGACGGTGTGCCGGCCGGTCACGCCGCTGACGTTGCCGGGCACCGAGCGCCAGCTCTGCCAGCCGCCGGTGTTGCCGATCGCGAAGCTGCCGATCAGCGCGGCGGTCGGGCTGTCCAACCGCACCTCGACCAGACCGCTCACCCCACCGCCGGCCCCGGAGGCCACCCGGGCCACGAAGTCCCGGGGCACTGCGGAGCCGAACTCGACGCCGTCGTAGCGCGCCCAGTCCCCGTTGCGGAGCGCGGCGATGTTCTGCCCGCCCTCGGCGCACGCCTCGACGAGCACCCCGTTCTGCCCGTTGAACGCCTCGGCCTGGATCTGCCCGTACGCGTCGCTGCTGCCGCCGGGCGGCGGGGTGGTGGGCGGCGGGGTGGTCCCGCCGCCGCGGCGGTACACCGCCACGTAGTCGACCAGCATCGGCCGACCGGGGACGGTCGCCGCGGTCGGCGTGCCGCTGCCCGCCACCCCGTTCGGGAACGCCCCGCCCATCGCCACGTTGAGCAGCAGGAAGTAGCCGGCGTGCGAGGTCATCTGCGACCAGGCCGGCTCGCCGACCCGGCTCTGCGTGACGGTGTGGTAGAGCTGCCCGTCGACGTACCAGCGCAGTTGCTGCGGGCTGATGGAGGCGTCCCACTCGAACCGGTAGGTGTGGAACGCGGACTGGCAGCTCGCGCCCGGGCAGGCCCGGGAAGCGCCGATGCCGTTGAACTCGTCGCACGGTCCGCCCGGCGCGACGCCGCAGTGCAGCACTCCCCAGACCGAGTTGATGCCGTTGACGTTCTCCATCACGTCGAACTCGCCGATGCCCGGCCAATTCTGATAGTTGCCCCGGTAGGGTGCGCCGAGCGCCCAGAACGCCGGCCAGTAGCCGGCCGCCGCGGCGCCGGTGACGTTCGGCATCTGGATCCGGCCCTCGATGGCCAGCACACCGCCGGCCACGGCCTTGAAGTCGCTGCGCACGGTCTCGATCCGGGCGGAGGTCCAGCCGCCCCCACCATCGCGCAGCGGCGTGATCCGCAGGTTGCCACCACCGTCGTGGCTGACGTTGGCGGTGCTGGCGGTGTAGTTCTGGATCTCTCCGGTGCCCCAGTTGGCCGGGCCGCCGGGGTAGTTGTGGCCGGTGTCGATGATCCAGTTGGCCGGCGACGGCAGGGTGCCGACGGCGCCGGTGAAGTCGTCGCTCCAGACGGTGCTCCAACCGGCGGCGGGGGGCGGCACGGCGGCCTGCGCGGTCACGGTGATCCCGGCCAGGGCGGTGGTGGTGGCGACGAGCAGGACGGACGCCAGCATCCGGCGTCGGACGGGCGGGGCGGCGATGGCCGCCGGAGGAGGTGACATGGATGTGCCTCTCTGCGGGGACGGGTCGAGAGAGCGCTCTCTCAGAGTTGTACGTCCCAACGAAACAGTTGTCAACGTCGATCTATATCGGCGCGCGCCGGAGTGGCCTGCGGCCGGCGGAGCACCACCTGCTCCAGTGCCGACCAGGCGGTCGTGGTCACCAGGTAGATGACCGCCGCGAGTGGCAGCACCAGCGCCACCAGCACCGTCGTGAACGGCAGCAGGGGCAGCAGCCGACCGAGCGTCGCCGCACCCGGGCCCTCGGTGGGCGTACCGGCCACCGTGCCGACCGCCGCCGACGCCCGGCGGGCCCGCCGCGACGACCACCAGGCCAACACCAGCAGCGCCGCCAGCAGTACGGCGAAGAGCGGACCGGCCGCCCCGGCCAGCCCGTCGCCGAGGTGGTGGCCCAGCGGCACCCCGGCCAGCCGCTCCTGGAGCAGCCCGGTGCCGCCCTCACTCGTGGTGAACAGCCGGTACAGCACCAGCAGGAACGGTGCCTGGAGCAGCAACGGCAGGCAGCCGGCGATCGGGTTGGCGCCGGCCGAGCGGTACAGCCCGAACAGTTCGCTCTGGAGCTTCGTCGGGTCGTCGGCGTACCGCCGCTGAAGATCACGGACCTGCGGGGCGAGCGCCGCGCGGCGCCGCTCCCCGCGGACCTGGGCGACGGTGAGCGGCGAGATCAGCAACCGCACGGCGATGGTGAGCAGCACGATGGCGGCGGCGGTCGCCATGCCGCCGGCCAACGGTTCGAGCAGATCGGTGAGCCAGGACAGCGCGGTGCCGGCGGCGCCGACCACGCCGGTCAGAGGTGCGAAGGCGAGCATGGGAAACCCCTCGGTCCGATTCCGGTGGGTCCTCCCCCGGCGGCGTCCGCCCGACGGGAGAACCGATGACGGCGGGATCGGCCGCGCGGCGGCGTCGCGCTACGCGGCCGAGGGGTGCCCGGGTGCGCGGGGGCGGGGCCGGCCGGCCGCGTCGGGGTCGACCTGCCGGGGCACCCGGCGACCACGGGAGCGGGCCCGCAGCCCGGTCCAGCGCCGGGCGACGCCCGGCACTCCCGAGCGACCGGGCACGCGCGCCGCGAGCAGCACGGCGAGCAGCACCAGGGCGGTCAACGCGACGCCGGCGAGCAGGTCAGCCGGGCGCAGCGCGAGCAGGGTGAGCTGCGCGAACGTGGAAATCCACGCAACCCCGAGAAGCCCCACCGGTACCGGCACGGGTTCAGCCTAGGGCCCGGTGTCACGCCAGCCGATCGAATCGCGGCCACCCGTCGGCACGTGGGGGGCGAACCCGGCGGCGGCCGACACGCGGTCCGCGACGCGCGGTGTCCGCCCGACACGCGGTCCGACGCGCCGTCACCACGTTTCCCGCCATCGCCACGGTGGGTAACCAAACGACCGACCGACGCGGACGGACCGCGACCGGCAGGAACGGACGGTGGTGGCGATGACCGGCCAGGTGGCGGAGGTGCCCAGCGGGACGACCGCGGGGACCGAATTGCTCACCGTGGGTGTCGAGGAGGAGTTCCTGCTCGTCGACCCGCACACCGGGGCCGCGGTACCCGCCGTCGACCTGGTCCTCGAACAGGTGCCGGCGGAGCTGCGCGGGCAGGTGGAGCGGGAGTTCCAAACCAGCCAGATCGAGATTGGCAGCCCGCCCGGCCTTGAGCTCTCCTCGATCCGGCACTCCCTGACCGTGCTGCGCGGGGCGCTCGCCGACGCCGCCGAGCGGGCCGGCGTACGGCTGCTGGCCATCGGCACCGGGCCGGTCGACGGTCCGGTGCCGCCGGTGGTCGACAAGCCCCGCTTCGACCGGATGATCGAACGGTTCCGGCTGCTCGTCCCGGGCCCCGGCAACAACGGCATGCACGTGCACGTGGGTGTCCCCGACCCGGAGACCGGCGTGCAGGTGCTCAATCACGTCCGGCCCTGGCTGCCGATGCTGCACGCCGTGACCACCAACTCCCCGTTCGCCCGCGGCGAGGACACCGGCTACGCCAGCTGGCGCTCGGTGGAGTGGGAACGCTGGCCGTCGGTGGCGCCGACGCCCTGGCTGGAGTCGCACGAGCACTACGAGCGGCTGATCCGCCAGTTGATCGCCAGCGGGGTGATGCTCGACG
Source organism: Micromonospora sp. NPDC005206 (assembly GCF_040608175.1). Classification (NCBI taxonomy): domain Bacteria; kingdom Bacillati; phylum Actinomycetota; class Actinomycetes; order Micromonosporales; family Micromonosporaceae; genus Micromonospora; species Micromonospora sp. NPDC005206. The sequence continues at coordinate 156,791 of NZ_JBEXHU010000005.1, read as the reverse complement.
AGGGGATGCTCTACTGGTACGCCCGGCTGTCGGCGAAGTACCCGACCGTGGAGCTGCGGATCGGCGACGTCTGCCCGTCGGTGGACGACGCCGTGCTGGTCGCCGCGCTGGTCCGGGCCCTGGTGGCCACCGCCATGTCGGACGTCGAGGCCGACCGACCCGCGCTGCCCACCGACCACCACCTGCTGGTCGGCGCACACTGGCGGGCCGCCCACGACGGCCTGGAGGGCGACGCCGTCGACGTCACCACCGGCGAGCTGCGCCCGGCGTGGGAGCTGCTGGACCGGTTCGTGGAACGCATGCGACCGGCGTTGGAGCAGCACGGCGACTGGGCCGAGGTGACCGACCTGCTGAGCGTGCTGCGCCGGCACGGCAGCGGCGCGGGGCGGCAGCGGGCGGTGTTCGCCCGCACCGGACGGCTGATTGACGTGGTGCAGGACGTGGCGCGACAGACCCGCGGCTGATCACCGCGTGACAGGATGGTCCCGTGGCGCAACGACTGATCGTCATCGGCGGGGACGCCGCCGGCATGTCGGCGGCGTCCCAGGCCCGACGCCGCCGCGTCCGTGACGACCTGGAGATCGTGGTCTTCGAACGCGGCCACTTCACCTCCTACTCGGCGTGCGGCATCCCGTACTGGATCAGTGGCCTGGTGCCCGGCCCGGAGCATCTGATCGCCCGGTCCCCGGAGACGTTCCGCACCGAGTACGCCATCGACGTGCGGATACGCCACGAGGTGACCGCCATCGACCTGGAGCGCCGCGAGGTTGTCGCCCGGGACCTGGAACAGGGCGGCGAGGTCCGCGAGCGCTTCGACGAGCTGATGTACGCCGCCGGCGCGATGCCGGTGAAGCCGCCGTGGGCGGACACCGACGCGGGCGGCGTGTTCGGCATGCAGACCCTCGACGACGGGGCCGCGCTGCGCGACTGGCTGGACAGCGAGCCGCAGCCGCGCCGGGCGGTGGTGGTCGGTGGCGGGTACATCGGCGTCGAGATGGCCGAGGCCCTGATCCAGCGCGGCCTCTCCGTCACCCTGGTCGAGGCGGCCGACCAGCCCATGGCGACCGTGGACGGCGACATGGCCGAGCTGGTCGCCGACGCGATGCGCGGCCTGGGCCTCACGATCCGCACCGGCCTGCGGGTGACCGGCCTGGAGCAGCGCGACGGCCGGGTCTCCGCGGTGGTCACCGCGGAGGGGCCGATCCCGACCGACGTCGTGGTCCTGGGCCTGGGCGTACGCCCCAACGCCGCCCTCGCCGAGGCGGCCGGGCTGCCCATCGGGCCGACCGGCGCGATCCGGGTGGACCGCCGGATGCGGGTCCCCGGCATGCCCGGTATCTGGGCGGCCGGCGACTGCGTGGAGACGCTGCACCGGGTCAGCGGGATGCCGGTGCACATACCGCTGGGCACGCACGCCAACAAGCAGGGCCGGGTGGCCGGGATCAACATCGGCGGCGGGTACGCCACCTTCATGGGCGTGATCGGCACGGCCGTCACGAAGGTCTGCGACCTGGAGGTGGGCCGGACCGGCCTGCGCGAGCGGGACGCCACCGCGGCCGGCTTCGACTTCATCTCCGTGGTCGCCGACTCGACCAACCGGGCCGGCTACTACCCCGGCGCCCGGCGGATGACCGTCAAACTGATCGCCGAGCGACCCAGCGGTCGACTGCTCGGCGCGCAGATCGTCGGCTGGTCCGAGGCGGCCAAACGGATCGACACGCTGGCCGTGGCGCTGTGGAACGGCATGACGGTGGACGATATGACGGCGCTCGACCTGGGCTACGCTCCGCCGTACGCGCCGGTGTGGGACCCGGTGCTGATCGCCGCCCGAAAAGCCGTCGACGTGCTCGCCGCCGTCGACCGCTGACCCGCGCCGCCCGTGGAGGACCCCCCCGTGACGCAGACCCCGACCCGGCCGACCGCGCGCCGACGCCCGACCATGGTCGACGTGGCCCGGCACGCCGGGGTCAGCCTGAAGACCGTCTCCCGGGTGGTGAACGACGAGCCGGTGGGGCAGGAACTGGTCGGTCGGGTGCTGGCCGCCATCGCCGAGCTGGGCTTCCGGCGCAACGACATCGCCCGCAACCTGCGTTCCCGACAGCTCAACGCCACCGTCGGGCTGCTCATCGAGGAGATCGCCAACCCGTTCTACGCCACCATCGCCAGTGTGGCCGCCGAGATCGCCGCCGCGCACGGGACGATGCTGATCACCGCCTCCTCCGAGGAGGACCCGGAGCGGGAACGCGCCCTGCTCCAGGATTTCACCCAGCGCAGGGTCGACGGGCTGCTGGTGGTGCCGGCCGGCCCGGACCACTCGTTCCTGCGCCGCGAGGTCGAGCTGGGCATGCCGGTGGTCTTCCTGGACCGGCCGCCGCAGGGTCTGCTCGCGGACGCCGTGCTGCTGGACAACCAGGGCGGCAGCCGTGCCGGGGTCGGCGCCCTGCTCGACGAGGGGCACCGCCGGGTGGGTGTCCTGCTCGGCGCGCCGAGCGTGCCCACCATTCGTGAGCGGCTGGCCGGCGCCCGGGCGGCGCTGGCCGCCGCGGGGATCGAGCCCGACGAGTCGCTGGTCCGCGACCGGCTCATCGCGCCGGAGGAGGCCGGACGGGCCGTCGCCGCGCTGCTCGACCTGCCGGACCCGCCCACCGCGTTCTTCTGCGGCAACAACCGGATCACCGTCGGCGCCCTGCAGGAGCTGCACCGGCGGGGCAGCGACGCCGCGTTGGTCGGCTTCGACGACTTCGAGTTGGCCCACCTGATGCCCAGGCCGCTCACCGTCGTCGGGTACGACACCCGGGAGCTGGCCCGGATCGCCAGCGAACGGCTGTTCCAGCGGATCGCCGGTGACGACTCCCCACCGTCGACCACCGTGCTCCCCACCCGGCTGCTGCGTCGGGGCCTGACCCCGCCGGCCGCCTGACGGCCGATCGCGCCGACCCGAGACCCGAGCGAGGGTCGGGCCGGCGCGGTGCTCAGCTCACGGCACCGAGCAGGGCCTCCACCTCGGCCCGGCGGGGCGGGTCCGCGCCGCGACGGGCGCAGGTCAGCGCGGCCACCAGCGCGGCCTGCCGGAGCACCCGGGCCCACTGCGCCGGGGTCAGCGCGGCGAGCCGGTCGGCCGGCCGGTCACCGAGGGCGTCGAGGTCGGCCAGCGCGGCCAGCAGGCCGCCGGTGAACGCGTCACCGGCCCCGACGGTGTCGACCACGGTCGTGGGCACCGCCGGCTCCTCGTGCAGCGAGCCGTCCGGGGCGAGCAGCCAGGCGCCGTCGGCACCCCGGGTCACCACCGCGCAGCACACCCCGGCCTCGCGCCACTCGGCCATCACGTCGGACACCGTCCGATCCGGGTAGAGCCAGGCCAGGTCCTCGTCGCTGGCCTTGACCAGGTGGGCGAGGCTCACCTGACGCCGCACCCTCGCCTGCTCCGCCGCCCGGTCGGTGACGATGCTCGGACGCAGGTTGAGGTCGATCGACACGGTGAGCCCGTCCCGGCGGCGTTCGCGGGCAAGCAGGTCCTCCAGTACCTGCGCGCCCGGTGCCAGCGCCAGCGCGAGTGACCCGGTGTGCAGGGCGGTCGCCGGCGAACCCGCAAGTTCGGGCAACTCCTGCGGCGTCCACTGCCAGTCCGCCGTGCCGGCCAGCCGGAACTCGTAGCTGGCCTGCCCGGTGGCGTTCAGGGTGGCCACCGCCACCGAAGTCGGCTGCTCGGCGCGGATCGCCCAGTCCAGGTCCACCTGATTGGCGCTCAGGTGCTCGGCGAGCTGACGGCCGTACTCGTCGGCGCCGAGCCGGGCCAGCAGCCGCACCGGCTGGTCGAGCCGGGCCAGCGTGACCGCCACGTTCGCCGGCGATCCGCCCGGCACCGCCCGCTGCCCCTCGGCGGTGACCACCAGGTCGATGAGCGCCTCACCCGCCACCACGATCACGCGGGCACCTCGCCCGGGGCGAGCGGGCCGGGGCCGCCGAGCGCGTCGGCCGAGCGGGACAGCAGCACGGCCTGGTACGCGTGATAAACGTCCGGCCGGCCGTGCCAGACCGTGCCGGCGGGCTGGTTCCGCGGGTCCAGTTCGTGCCGCCACCCGGCGTCGTCGATCAGGTGGTGGCGCGCGTAGGTCCAGAACACCCGGTACCAGTCGGCGTAGACCGCGTCCCCGGTGCGCCGGTGCAGGGTGATCGCCGCCCCGATCGCCTCGGCCAGCACCCAGTGCATCCGGGAGCGGACGACGGGCCGGTCGTCCCAGTCGATGGTGTAGACGAAGCCGTCGGCGCCATCGACCGCCCAGCCCCGTCGTACGGCGGCGGCGAACAGGGCGCGGGCGTCGGCGAGCAGCCAGCTCGGCGGCTGCGGCAGAACCGCCTCCAGCTCCAGCAGCAGGCGGGCCCACTCCAGCCAGTGCCCGATCGTCGAGCCGTACGGCCGGAACGGGTCGGCGGGCCGGTCCCGGTTGTAGTCGGGCAGCGGTGCCCAGTCGGCGGTGAAGTGCTCGGGCAGCCGCCAGTCGTGCCGGGCGCCCTCGCCGTGCACCAGATGGGTGCCGATCCGCAGCGCCCGGTCGGTCCAGCTCGCGTCGCCGGTGGCGGCCGCGGCGGCGAGGAACGCCTCGACCATGTGCATGCTGCTGTTCGCGCCCCGGTAGTCCTCGGTGACCGTCCAGTCGCGGTTCCAGGACTCGCGGACCGCGCCAACCTCGGCGTCCCAGAACCGGTCCCGCACCACGGCCAGGGCGTCGTCGAGGAGCCGGTCCGCGCCGGGCCGCCCGGCGCGCGCCGCGCCGGACGCGGCGAGCAGCACGAACGCGTGGTCGTACCCGGCCTTGCGCTCGTTGGTGGGCGCGCCCTGCTGGTCGACGGCAGCGAACCAGCCGCCGTACCGGTCGTCGCGCAGCAGCGTGCTGAGCGCGGCGATTCCGTGGTCGACCAGAGCGGCCGCGTCCGGGTCGCCGTTGCGGTGGGCGAGGGCGGACACGTGGGTCATCCGGCAGGTGATCCAGGTGTGCAGCGGCTCGCCGCGGTCCGGGGTGCGGTCGTCGGTCAGCCACCAGAAGCCGCCCTCGGGCCGGACCGCCCGCCGCGCCGTGTCGAGCAGCGTGTGGGTCTGGCCGGCGAGGAACAGATCGAGGTCGGGCAGGTCGGGTGATCCTGCCGGAGCAGGGGTCTTTTCGGCGTCGGATCGGGGCACGTCGGTCATCTCAGCTGGTCACCGTCGGGTAGGGAAGGAACATACGGCCAGGATCGGCGGGCGGACCGGGTCCGCGCCGGGAAACCGCCAACGGGACGCCGCGAACCGGCTGGCCGCGCCGGATGCACAGCGGGGAGGATCATGACGCACGATTCCTCCCTTTTGCCCGTTGACATCGTTGTCACCGCTCAACCCTGCTCCGGCAGCCGGCCGACTGTCAATTCCGGTTCGTCACACCGCACCGGACCAGCCACAGCTGTGGTCAGTAATAGTTGTCGATCGGCTGGCGCGCCTCATCGAACAGCGCCGGCCCCTCGTACCGGACCGGGGGCAGCGGCGGGGTGGCCGGCTTGACCGTCTCGAACTGCTCGCTGGACAGGGCGTACACCACCCGTCCGAGGCCGGACCGGTTGATCGCGGTCGCGCACATCGGGCAGGGCTGGCAACTGGTGAACATGGTGGCGCCGGCGGCCACGTCGGGGGAGAGTTCCCGAGCGGCCCAGCGGGCCAGCTTCAGTTCCGGATGAGCGGTGATGTCCGAGTCGGAGACCACGGTGTTGTGGTCCTCGATCAGGACGACGCCGTCCGCACCGACCAGCAACGAGCCGAACGGTCGTTCGCCGGAAGCCCCTGCCTGCCTGGCGAGTTCCACGGCGCGGCGGAGAAACGTCTCGTCGTCGGGTGTCATCGACCCTCCTGGGATCTGTGGTGGGCGGCCACGGCCGCAAGGGTCCGCCAGGCGCGTTCGGGCTGGCGGATCTCGGTCAGGTCGCCGTTGAACGGGTCGAGCACCACCGTCTCCGCGCCGAGCAGACGGACCTGGTCGATGTCGGCGATGATCTGGTCGATGGCGCCGACCCCGGCGAGCCGGCCCGGGTCGGTGACCGGATCAGGGGTCTCCCGCAGCGCGATACGCGGCATCAACGCGGGCACCGGGCGACCCAGTTCGTCGGCGACGGCCTTCAGCTGTCCGGCTGCCTCGGCCAGCCATCCGGGCGTGACCCGCAGCGGGTGCCAGGCATCACCGAGCAGTGCCGCGCGACGCATGCCGGCTTCGCTGTTGCCGCCGACCCAGATCGGGATCGCACCCGTGTCGTAGTCGTCGGTGTTCTGCCAGGCGTCGCGCATGGCACGCAGGTAATCGTCGGTCAGCGCGCCGCGCCGCCGGAACGGCACGCCGAGCGCCTCGAACTCCTGCCGGGCCCAGCCGACGCCGACACCGAGGACGAGCCGGCCGCCGCTGAGCCGGTTGAGGTTCGCCGCCATCCGGGCGGTGAGCAGCGGGTGCCGGTACGGGACGATGAGCACCGTGGTGCCCAGCCGAATCCGGCGGGTCACCCCGGCCAGCCAGGACAGCGTGGTGAACGGCTCGTAGAACGGCGCCGGATACTGCTCGGCCACGTCCGGGGTCACCGCGATGTGATCGGAGACCATCAGCAGGTCGAAGCCGAGACCCTCGACCGTCTGCGCCCACTGTCGCAACATGTCAGGGTCGGTGCCCGGGGCGAAGTTCGGTACGTTCACGCCAATGTGCACGGGTCCCACGCTAGCCAGTGTGGACCGGCGTGTGAACATCGTGATCCCACAACAGCGCGGTGGATGCCCCAGGATGGCCGGATGGATCTACCCGAGGGACTTGACTGGGTACGTGCGTCACCGGCGGGCCGGGCCTGGCTCGCCACACTCCCGACATGGCTGACGGAGTGCACCGAGCGATGGTCGCTACGACTCGGCTCGCCCTTTCGGTACGCCTACGCCTCCCTGGCGCTCCCCGCCGACCTGCCCGACGGCACTCCGGCGGTTCTGAAGCTCCAGTACCCCGACGAGGACAGCCGGCACGAGGCCGACGCGCTGGCCCACTGGGACGGCGACGGGGCGATCCGGCCGCTCGCACACGACCCGGAACGACGCGCCCTTCTGGTGGAGCGCTGCCAACCCGGCACTCCGCTGCACGAGCTGCCCGTGGACCGGGCGCTGGACGCGGTGACCGGGCTGCTGCCCCGGCTCTGGCGGCCGGCCGGCGCGCCGTTCACCCCGTTGGCCGAGGAGGCCGCCGGCTGGATCGACCGGATGCCCCGCAAGTGGGAACGGGCCGGCCGGCCGTACGAGCGGCGGCTGCTCGACGCGGCGCTCGCCCTGCTCACCGATCTGGCGTCGAGCCAGGGCGAGCAGGTGCTGGTCAACCAGGACCTGCACGCCGGCAACGTGCTTGCCGCCGACCGGGAGCCGTGGCTGGTGATCGACCCGAAGCCGCTGACCGGCGAGCGGGATTTCTCGGTGGTGCCGATGGTGCGCGGTCGGGAGCTCGGCCACTCGCCGGCCGCCGTCCAGCACCGGCTGGACCGGCTCAGCACCGAGCTCGGGCTGGACCGGGAGCGGGTCCGGGGTTGGACGATCGGGCACACGCTGGCCTGGAGTCTCGACGGCGACGCGCTTCTCGCGCACAACGTCGAGGTGGTCCGGTGGCTGCTCGACGAGCAGTGACCGACCGGCCGATCAGGCGGGCTGGCAGGTACGGCACCAGTAGAGGTTGCGCCCGGCCAGCTCGCCGCGGCTGACCTCGGTGCCGCAGACGTGGCAGGGCGCGCCGGGGCGGCGGTAGACGTAGACCTCGCCACCGTGCCGGTCCACCCGGTCCGGCCGCCCCATCGCCTCCGGCAGGTGCGCGTCGCGCACGGTGTCGATCCGGCCGTGCTCGACCGCGAGCCGCATCAACCCGACCAGGTCGACCCAGAGCGCGTCCCAACCGGCACGGGTCAGCCCTCGACCGGGCATCGTCGGCGGCAGCCCGGCCCGGAACAGCGCCTCGGTCACGAAGATCAGCCCGGTACCGGCCACCACCGACTGGTCCAGCAGCAGCGCGGCCAGCGGCGTCGGGCTGCGGGAGATCCGGGCGTACGCCCGCTCGGGATCGGCATCGGCGCGCAGCGGATCCGGCCCGAGGCGGTCTCGCAGTGCGACCACCTCGGGCGGGGTGAGCAGCTCACAGGCGGTGGGCCCGCGCAGGTCCAGCCAGTGCCGGTCGCTGGCCAGCCGCAGCCGCACCTGGCCGACCGGCTCCGGCGGCTCCCCCGACCCGTCGGTGAACTTCCCGTACAGCCCGAGGTGCACGTGCAGCGTCAGCTCACCGGCGTAGTGGTGCAGCAGGTGCTTGCCGTACGCCTCGGTGCTCTCCAGGACGGTGCCGGAGAGCCGGGCGGCGCCCTCGGCGAAGCGGCCCTGCGGGCTGGCGGCGTGCAGCTTGTCCCCGGCGAACAACTCGGCGTGCCGGGCCGCCAGGCGGTGGATGGTGTGTCCCTCTGGCACGGGTGCCAAGGATAGCGAGTCGGCCGTACCCGGGATTGGTGTCAGGAAACGCCCAGGTGGGTATTTCAGGGCGGTACCGCGTGGGTGCCACCCGTTCCGTCGGCCACCACGCATTCATCAGGAGGTGTGTTGTGGTCAGGATTCCTTCGCTGTCCCGCCGGTCCGAGCCGGCACCGACGCGGGACGAGAACCTCGACGGCCGCATTGACGGCCGCGACACCCCGGTCGTCGAGGGCCGGGACGAATCGGCGGCCCGCGTGAGCCGACCCGACGACGAGACTGCGGGCCGCCCCGTGGTCACCGAGCGGGACGCCGACCAGACGACGTACCGCAGCCCCACGGCGACCGGTGACCAGGCCGGTGAGGCCGAGCGGCGGGCGAGCGAGCGGGCGGCGGTTGCACGAGCCGCCACCGGCCGACCGGCGGAGACCGATCCACGGCCCGCCACCGCCCGGCCCGTGGAGACCGAGCCCCGGCCCGGCACCGACCCGACCACCGAGCGCACCGCCGACCGGGACGCCGACCTCGCCAGCACGACCCGGCGACCCGACACGACGGACCGGGTCTCGACCGACCGCCCATTCGACCCGACCCCCGACCGGACCGCGCCCGAGCCGACGGTGACGCGCGGCCCGAGGCCACGGGCCAGCCTGCTCGCCACCCTCGGCCTGATCGTCTCCGTCGCCGGTGCGCTCTTCGTGCTGACCGGCACCCTGGCCGGGTACGGCATCGGGCTCGGCGCCCTCGGCGCGGTGCTCTCGGTGCTCGGCCTGATGGCCACCCGCCGCCGGCACGTCGCCGGCAAGACCGACGCGCTGTTCGGCGTACTGATCGGGCTGGCCGCGGTGGTGATCGGCGTGCTGGCGATGACCGGCCAGTTCGACTGGCCGACCACCGACGGCGACTGGGTGCAGCGCTTCCGCGAGTGGCTCGACTCACAGTTTGTCGACCGTTTCTAGCGGGCACTGTTCCGCTCGCCGGTGATGCACCGGCGAAAAGCCGGTGGTTCGCCGGCAGCCCGAACACCCCGGTGGTTCACCGGCCGGGCGACACCCTTTCAGGGGCGGCGGGTTCGCCGCCCCTGAAGTGTTTTCCGGCCCAGCTCGCCAGGCCCGTCACGAGGAGTCCCGCAGCGCGGAGGACCACGTGCACGGTGTCCTTTGCTCTGCTTCACCCCACGCAACACCGCACGTCCGGTAAACGGACGTCGCGTGTTGCGCCCGTTGAAGCAGAGCAAAGGCCGCACGAAGGCTCACCCGACCCGCTGGTCGACGCGCCAGACGACCTCGAGCACGGCGACAACCAGTGGCCGGAAACACGAATCCCGCCTCGCCAAGCTCTGACGCAACGAATCGCAGTCGCGGACCATCCATACGCAACGAATGTTCGGTCCGCGCAACTCTCAGTGGTGGATCCTGCCGCTGACGCCGCATAACGTTGAGCAACGGCGCCAGCCCGTTGGCCACGGTGGCCGGGCGCGCCCGACACCTGGGAGCACCACAATGACGATGGACGCCACCAGCCAGCGCCTGTTGATGTGCCGGCCGACGTACTTCGCCGTCGACTATGCGATCAACCCCTGGATGGACCCGAGCGCGCCGGTCGACGCCGACCTGGCCGTCCGGCAGTGGGAGCAGCTGCGCCAGACGTACCGCGACCTGGGCCACACCGTCGAGGAGATCACTCCGGTGCCCGGCCTGCCCGACATGGTCTTCGCCGCCAACGGCGGCACCGTGATCGACGGCAAGGCGATGGCCGTGCAGTTCCGCGACCCGCAGCGCGCCGACGAAGCCCCGGCCTACCGGGCCTGGTTCGAGGCCGCCGGCTTCGAGATGTACGACCCGAAGCACGTCAACGAGGGCGAGGGCGACGTCCTGCTGGCCGGCGACCACCTGCTGGCCGGCACCGGCTTCCGCACCGCGCACGCCTCGCACGCCCAGTTGCAGGAGGTCTTCGGCTACCCGGTGATCACCATGCAGCTGGTCGACCCGCGTTTCTACCACCTGGACACCGCGCTGACCGTGCTCGACGAGCGGACCGTGGCGTACCTGCCCGAGGCGTTCTCCCCCGGCAGCCAGGCCGTGCTGCGCCGGCTCTTCCCCGACGCCGTGCACGCCACCATGGCCGACGCCGAGGTGCTGGGGCTGAACGCGGTCAGCGACGGGCGGCACGTGGTGCTGCCCGCGCAGGCCACCGACCTGGCCGCCAAGCTGCGCGACCGGGGCTACGAGACCATCGGTGTCGACCTGTCCGAGCTGCGTAAGGCCGGCGGCGGACCGAAGTGTTGCACGCTGCGACTCCGTCAGGGAAAGGCAAGCAAGTGATCGTGGATGACATCCTGCGGACGCCGGGAGCGGTCCGGGACGCCGAGCGCTGGACGGCGCACAACTACCACCCCCTGCCGGTGGTGATCTCCTCCGCCGAGGGCGCCTGGCTCACCGACGTGGACGGCCGGCGCTACCTGGACTGCCTGGCCGGCTACTCGGCGCTCAACTTCGGCCACCGGCACCCGCAGCTGATCGCCGCCGCGCACGCGCAGCTCGACCGGCTGACGCTGACCAGCCGGGCCTTCATCCACGACCAGTTCGCCGACTTCTGCCGGGAGCTGGCCGAGCTGTGCGGCAAGGACCTGGTGCTGCCGATGAACACCGGCGCCGAGGCGGTGGAGACCGGGATCAAGGTGGCCCGCAAGTGGGGCTACCAGGTCAAGGGCGTGCCCGCCGGTCAGGCCAACATCGTGGTGGCCGAGGGCAACTTCCACGGCCGGACCACCACCATCGTGAGCTTCTCGACCGACGAGGACGCCCGCGCCGACTTCGGGCCGTACACCCCGGGCTTCACCGTGGTCCCGTACGGCGACCTGGACGCGCTGGCCGCCGCCATCGACGAGAACACCGTGGCCGTTCTGCTGGAGCCGATCCAGGGCGAGCAGGGCGTGGTGGTGCCGCCGGACGGCTACCTGCCGGGCGTACGCGAGGTGTGCACCGAGCGCAACGTGCTCTTCATCGCCGACGAGATCCAGTCCGGGCTGGGGCGTACCGGTGCGACCTTCGCCTGTGACCACGAGGGCGTCGTGCCCGACATGTACCTGCTGGGCAAGGCGCTCGGCGGCGGCATCGTGCCGGTCTCCGCGGTGGCCGCGAACGCCGACGTGCTCGGCGTGCTCAAGCCCGGCCAGCACGGCTCCACCTTCGGTGGCAACCCGCTGGCCTGCGCGGTGGCGATCGAGGTGGTCCGGCTGCTGGCCACCGGCGAGTTCCAGCGCCGCTCGGCCGAGCTGGGCGAGCGGCTGCGGGCTGGTCTGGAGGGGCTGGTCGGCAAGGGCCTGGTCGGGGTACGCGTCCGCGGTCTCTGGGCCGGTCTGGACATCGACCCCGCGCTGATGAGCGGGCGCGAGGCGTGTGAGCGGCTCGCCGAGCGCGGCGTGCTCGCCAAGGACACGCACGGCTCCACCATCCGGCTCGCCCCGCCGCTGGTGATCACCGAGGAGGAGATCGACCTCGCGGTCGCTCAGCTCGCGGCCGTGCTGGCCGGCTGACCCGGAACGTGATGAAAGGCGGGCGTCGGGACCGACGCCCGCCTTTCGCGTCAGGGGCGGGGTAGGCGCATCGCCATGGTGGGGGCCTCGGCCATCACCGAGGTGGGGGTGAACGGGGCGCCGGCGGGCAGTTCCTCGGCCCGGCCGATCTGCACCCCGGGGTAGAGCTCCACCATGTCGCCCTCACCCAGCACCCGGGACTGCTGTGGCGCCAGGGCGATGCGGTCCGCCTCGGCCATCGAGCCGGCCGGCCGGATGCCCGAGCCGTTGGTGCTGACGTCGGTCACCACGACCTCGCCGACCCGCAGCTCGAAGCGGACGTGGCCACGACTGATCCACCGTCGGGCCTCGTCGTTGAGCCACTGCCCGAGCATGATCCCGCCGTCCTGCTCCGGGGCCCGGCCGGCCAGCACCGGCTGCTCCTCGCTGAGCACGAACCGCCGCCGGACCAGGCCGCCGACGCGTACCGCGAGCACCTCCGTACGCGGCCGGGGCCCGCCGTCGCCGAGCCGTGCGCCGTGCCGGGGGCAGGTCGGTACGCCACCGCGCAGCGCGGGCGGCGGCTGCCCGGCCGGGCTGCGCTCCACCCGGGCGAGGTCGGCGAACGCGCCGCCTCCACCACCGCCACCGAACAGCGCGCAGCCCGGCTCGGGGCAGCGCCACTGGCGGGCCAGCAGCTTCGCCCCGGTTGGCGAGCGGGTGCCGGCAACCGGCGAGTGCCCGCCCCCGACGTGCGCGATGAACGCCGGTCCGCCGGCACCGGGCACCGGGGCGAGCAACCGACCGGGCTGCTCGACCAGCCACGGGAACCGCCCGCGCAGCCCGTCGAAGCGGACCCGGCTGAGCACCGGCAGCCCAAGCAGGTCGGCGACTTCCAGCATCCGGTCGCCCGGGTTGTCGAGCACCTCGACGAGCCCGTCGTCGGCCCAGCGCCGGACCACCATCCGCTCGTTGGAGGTGAGATCGGCGTCGGAGAGCAGTGCCCGGTGCACCACCGCGTAGACCTGGACGCTGTCCTCCTCCAGCTCACGGGAGAGCGCGTCGATGACCATGCCGAGCCGCAGCAGGCTGGCCGGCCGGCCGCCGTCGATGTCCTGGTAGCGAATCACCTCGGCCAGGTCGAGCACCGCCCGGACCAGCGACGGGTCGGTGCAGACGCGACCCTCGATGGCGTCCAGCACCTTGCTGATCTCGAACCTCATCGGGCGCTCCGGATGAACTCGTCGATCCGGCGGGCGAGGTCGATGTCGCGGTGGGTGACCCCGCCGAGGTCGTCTCGGACCGCTTCCGCGGTGAGCAGGTCTGCCATGCGCCGACCCTACCGGGGTCGGCGAGCGGCATCGACCAGCGGTGGCGGGGTGTCGGGCGGCTCAGCGGCCTCCGTGCTCAGCCGCGCAGCGGCTGGCCCACCTCGTGCAGGTGGCCGAGCGCCTGCCGGTACGACTCGACCAGCCCGGTCTCGGCGTACGAGATGCCCTGCTCGGCGCAGTAGGCGCGGACGATCGGCTGGGCCCGGCGCAGGTTGGCCCGGGGCATGTTCGGGAACAGGTGGTGCTCGATCTGGTAGTTGAGCCCACCGAGCGCGGTGTCCACGAACCGGCTGCCCCGCACGTTGCGGGAGGTCAGCACCTGCTTGCGCAGGAAGTCCAGCTCGTCCTCAGCGGTCGGCATCGGCATGCCCTTGTGGTTCGGCGCGAACGCGCAGCCCATGTAGAGGCCCCACAGCCCCTGGTGCACGGCGGCGAAGACCAGTGCCTTCCCGGGCGACATGACAGCCAGCAGCAGCGCCACGTAACCGGCGGTGTGCGCGAGGAGCAGGCCGGCCTCGACCGCCCGGTGCCGCATCGGCGTGGCGTACCGGCCGTCCGGGCCCCGGCCGACGATCGCCCGGATGCTCGCCACGTGCAGGTTCAGGCCCTCGAGGAACAGCATCGGGAAGAAGAAGTACGCCTGCCGCTTGGCCATCCAGCGACCGAAACCTCGGGTCTCCAGCGCCTGCTCCGGCGTCCAGACCAGGGCGCCCGCGCCGACGTCCGGGTCCTCGTCCTCGTGGTTCGGGTTCGCGTGGTGCCGGTTGTGCTTGTCGACCCACCAGCCGTAGCTCAGTCCCACCGCCGCGTTGCCGGCGAACAACCCCACCAGCTCGCTGGGACCCCGTCGACGGAACATCTGGCGGTGCCCGGCGTCGTGACCGAGGAACGCGACCTGGGTCGTGGCCACCGCCATCACGGCCGCGAGCGGCAGCTGCCACCAGGAGTCGCCGACGAGGAACACGGCGACCCAGCCGGCCACGAAGGCGCCGAGGGTGAGCAGGATGCGGGCGACGTACCAGCCGGGCCGCCGCTCCAGCAGGCCCGCCTGGCTGATCCGTCGGGACAACTGTGCGTAGTCACTGCCTCGCCGTCGTACCGGCGGTTCCGCCACCGCTCCGAGCGCCATTGCTGCTCCCGTTCCCGCTCACGCCCGTACCGGGGTGGACCGGGCCGACTCAAGTCTCCCGGGATCAGTTGCTCTGAGTAACCCGGACAACCCCCGAATGGGGGGTAGGGCGAGCCCTACCCCCCATTCGCTCAGCCGAGCCGCGCCACCGCGTCGCGCAGCCGGGCCAGGTCGCGCCGCCGCCGCTCGTAGCTCGCGGCGAGCCCGATCAACGCCAGCCCGCCGGCACCCAGGTAGATCCACCGGGGCAGCAGGTCCCAGCCGCGGGCGAGCTCGTGCAGCGCCAGCACCGCCAGCACCCCGCCGCCGAGCAGCACCGGAGCCTGCCACCGGCGGGTGGCGCCGGCCAGCACCGCGCCCAGCGCTGCCGCGCCGAGCAGCAGCCGCCTCCACGGCTGCGGGTCCGGCCCGGCCAACACCGACACCAGGCTCGGCAGCAACGCCGCGACCAGCCCCGGGCCGAGCGCCGGCCAGCTGGTCAGATCGGGCCGGGTGCGCAGTGCCAGCAGGCCCGCGCCGAGGGCGAGCGCCGCAGCCGGCAGGGTGTACGCCTCCAGCACGGTCACCCCGCCGGCTGCCATCAGCACCCACGCCCCGAGCAGCTCGCTGCCGGCGGCGATGGCGGCGAACGACCACCGCCGTGCCGCCGGCTCGCCCGGGCGCAGCAGCCGCAGCGCGACGGCGACACCCCAGAGCACGCAGATGGTGGCGAGGTGCCGCGCCACCTCGACGGCGAACAGCACCGCCACCAGCGCCACGGCCTGCGCGGCGGCATCCAGCACCCGCCCGGCCCGGGCCCGCGCCGACGAATCTCCACGGGCCGCCCCCGGCGGGCTCGACGCGGCGGCGACCGCCAGGACCAGCGCGGCCACCGCCAGCAACGGGTACGCCGCTGCCCGGAGCGGCAGCCCACCGGCGAGCGGGGCGGTCACTGCCAGCGCCGACGCCGCCCCCACCGCGGCGAGGCAACCAACGAGGCGTACCTCGACGTTTCGCGCTCCGACGGCGACCACCACCGCAGCCACCAGCAGCGCACCCTCGGCGGCGAGGGTGCCGGCCCGGGTGACCAGCAGCCCCACCACGCCGGAGGCGGCCAGCACCATCCCCGCCGGCACGGCGATCGGCACGAGCGCCGGGCGGGGCACGGCCAGCGCGGCGAGCAGCAGCGCGGCCAACCCGGCGAGCAGGACTGCGGCCGGCAGCAGCGGCCAGGGCGCGCCGACCGCGACGAGCAGTACCGGCAGCGCGGCCGCGCCAAACGGCAGCGCGCGCAGCAGCGGCGGGTCGACCGCCCGAACCGTCAGCACGGCGGCCACCGCCAGCACGACCAGCGCCAGCGCGGCCGGTAGCGCCGTCGGGTCGGCGACGACCGCAGGGACTCCCGACCAGACCGGACCCCGGTTGCCGTACGGTGCCGTGAGCGCGGTCAGCAGCGCCGGCAGCGCGGCCAGCACCGCGACCGCCACCAGAACGACGCCGGCCACCGCCAGCAGGCCCGACCGGCCGTTCGCCGGCCGGTCCCAGCGGGCGACGAGCGCGACGCCCAACGCCGCCAGCGCGGCGTACGGCGCGAACGGCTCGTTTCCCGCCACGACGAGCGGCGCCAGCCCGGGCAGGCTCACCGCGACCACGGCACCGCTCACCGCGTACCCCGTCAGCTCCACCCGGTGCCGATGCGTCGCGAGCACCGCGACCAGCGGAAGCCCGGCGGCGACCAGCGCGACCCGTGCCTGCCACCAGGGCGGCGCGTCCGCGGCGAACAGCGCCAGCGCGGCGACCCCGGGCAGCGCGACCTGCGCGACCAGCAGGCCGGTGCCGGCCACCCGCCGGTACGGGCCGGCGGCCCGTCGCACGGCCAGCGCCAGGCCGAGCACGGTGATCGTCCCGAGTGCCACCAGGGCACCGGCCGGAGCGGCCAGGGCCACCAGCAGGCCGTGCCCGAGCAGGACGGCGCCGCCGAGCGCCCCGGTGAGCAGTGTGGTCGGCCGGAGCGCCGGTCGGGCCAGCACGGCGAGCAGCAGCACGGCCCCACCGACCAGGTCCACGGCCACCACGGCCGGCCAGGCGACCGCCCAGCCGACGGGCAGGGCGAGCAGCACGACCACCGCGCCGGCCGTGGCGACCACCACCCGCGCGCCGCGGGGCAGCAGCAGCGTCGACGCGCCGAGCGCCAGCGCCAGGGCGGGTGCCACCTGCCAGCCCCAGTCCAGCTCCGGCCCCGTCCCGGCACCGTGCCACGGCGGCAGCGACCGCCCGACGGCGGCGACCGCCAGCCCGCCGGTGATCAGCGCCGCGATCTGCACCGTGCCCGCCGCGACCAGAAGCGCCCCGGCCCGCGGGCCGGTCCGCCAGCCGGGCGGCAGCAGCCGTACCGCGCCGGCCAGCCCGAGAGCCACCGTGGCCGCCGCGATCAGCAGCGACGACGGCCGTAGTTCGGCCACCGGGCGCAGGAGCGCGGCAGCGAGCACCGGCACCAGCAGCCCGGCGGCCACCGCGCGCAGCACCCGTCCCCCGACCAGCCCGGCCGAGCCGAGCCCGGTCAGCGCCACCAGCAGCAGCGGCCCCCCGGCCAGCAGCGGCGCACCGGCCAGCAGCGGCGCACCGGCCGCCCGGCCGAGCAGCAGCGGCACCAGGGCACACCCGGCGGCACCGACCAACGCGGCGACGTGCCCGACCCCGGACAGCACCCGGCCGGCCAGCCGCGCCCGCCCTCCCCCGTCGCGCAACCCGGCCAGCACGGCCAGGTTCAGCAGCGCCACCCCGAGCAGGACCAGCGCCCAACCGGCCGGGCCCGGCCGCGCCTCCACGGCGAGCAACGGCAGCACCGGCTGGGCGGCCAGCAGGGCGGCGAACCAGGGCCCGGTCAACCGGCTCCACCGGGCGTACGCCGCGGCGACCGCCGCGCTGGCCCCCCCGACCAGCGCGGCGTACCTGCTGCCCGGCCAGCCGGCCACCCCTGCCAGGTCCACCGACCAGGCCGCGTAGCCGTCCAGCACCACCAGCAGCAGCCCCACCGCGGCGAACGTCTCCGCCGTGCCGCGCAGCCCCCGACGGACCGCCACCAGCGGGACGGCCAGGGCGAGCGCCGTGACCGCCGCCAGGATCAGCGCCCGTCCACCGACCCCCACCGCCGCCCAGGCCACCGCGGTGAAGACCACCGCCGCCGTGCCCAGCAGGAGTCCACCGAGGACGAAGAGCAGGCCCTGGACCGTCCGGGTCGACGTCTCCGCCGCTCCCGGCGCCGGGGCCCCCGCGGCGGCCGAGGCCGCCACCCCCGGCCCGTTGGGCGTCTCCGCCCCCGTGGAGGACACCGGACGCGCCGGGACGGACGCGGCCACCCCGGCACGAACGATCGCGGCCAGCTCGTCCCGGCGCCGGGAACTGGCCGCCAGCCGCCCGGCCAGCTCGGCGTACGTCCGGCGGGCCCGCTCCACCTCGGGCCCGAGCCGCGCGACCTCCCGGCCCAGCCGGACCACCTCGGCGGCGGTCGGGTCAGGCGGGCGGCGACAGCCGCCGCAGCCGGCGCTCAGGTCGGCCGGGGCGCCGCAGGCGGGGCAGGGGTAGCCGGTGTCATCCACGCGGTCATTCTCGAAGCGCCACCGGGGGCGAGCCCAGAGTGCGCGTACTCAGGGGCGGGTGTGCTCGTGCACCCAGGTGGCGTAACCGGGGTCGCCACTCTCCACCCTGGACACCAGGATCTCCGGAACCTCGTATGGGTGGCTGGTCCGGATCTGGTCCACGAGCGCGGAGAGCCGGTCGGGCGCGGTCTTGAACTGCACCGACCACTCGGTACTGGTCTCCACCCCGGACCGCCACCAGTAGGTGCTGTCCACCTGGCCGCTGACCTGGGCGCAGGCGGCGAGCCGTCCTGCGACGGCTGCGGCCGCCAGCAGGTCGGCGACCGAACGGGCATCCACCACCGTCGTCACCACGCAGATCTGGTCCACGACCGCACCCTACGCGGCGCCGTCCCGGTTGGCCGCGATCCAGGTGTCGATCTTCGCCCACCAGTCGTAGAGCCAGTCGATGCGTTCCTGCCGTCCGGTCGGTACGTCCTCCGGCGGCACCGACCAGAACCGCATCACGATCCGCTTGTCCATCGGCAGTTCCCGCCACACGTCGGCGACGGTGAGCATCCGGTCCAGCCCGGTGTGGGCGACGAAGATGACCCCGGCGTCCGGGGCGGCGTCCAGCGCGGCGAGCATCCCGCCGGGCTGCGGGGCGAGCACGTGCCGCATCCGCTCCGCGCGCAACGCCATCCGCTCCAGCCCGAGGGAGCGCAGCCGGGCGATGGCACGCAGCCTCCGTTTGGGGGTGAAGTTGCCGCCCTCCGGGAAGATCACGAACGCGTCGTTGTCGTCCAGGCCGGTGGCCAGGTGCCCGACCTGGCGCACCGTCTCCTCGCCGCGCTCCGGTGTCGGCGCGATGAACCGGTTGGGCAGCCGGTTGAGCAGCACGTCGATCGCCGGGTCCCACTGGAGGCTGTCCTTGAGCACGATCCGGGGCTCCCGGTTGAACCAGTTGACCAGCCCGTGGATCAGGATGAACGAGTCGCCCGGCCCGGCGTGCCGGCAGAGCACCAACTCGGGCCGGCCCGGCAGCGCGGTGTCCGGGTCGGTGCCCACCACGTCGATACGCAGCCGCAGTGTCCAACGGGCCTGCCAGAACAGGGCCCGCAGGAACCAGCCGGCCAGCAGGTAGTGCGCGCGCTGGAAGGCCGGCGACCGGCTCCGCCAGCCGAAGCCGGAGGCGACCCAGAGCGCGAAGAGCGCGAGCAGCGCGGCGGCGTCCCAGACCAGATAGACGCAACCGATCCAGAACAGCCGCAGTGGGCGCAACCGGCCCGGGACCAGCGGGGAGGCGGCCGCGGCGAGCAGCGCCCAGACCGGCAGGGTGGTCACCACGGTGACCGCGAGCAGCACCACAACGGGGGCGAACAGCAACCGGCGCAGCCACCTGGGCGGCAGCGGCATCACCGCACCACGTGGGTCGCGAGGTAGCGTCGGGAGGCGGTGTACGCGCGGCTGATCCGCCGCCCCACCGCCGCCATGTCGCGGTACGCCCACGGGGTGTCGTCGCGCGGGTTCAGCCCACCGGTCGGCAGGACGTGCACCTCCACCCCCTCGGGCAGCGCCGCCAACTCACGGAAGAACCGGTGCCGGCGGGAGATCTCGAACGCCACCTGCGCGATCTCCCACGGCCGCCGGGGCGGCGTCAGCTCCCGTTCGATCCGGCCCACCTGAAGGACGAAGATCTGCTTCGCGCCGACGGCCACCGCCTCGCCGATCGGTATGGAGTTGACGATGCCACCGTCCACGTAGTGCGCACCGTCGATCTCGGTGGGTGGGAGCAGCCCCGGCACCGAGGCCGACGCGAGCACGGCCGGCACCACGGGGCCACTGTCGAACCAGTGCTCGGCGGCCCGCTCGATGTGCGCGGCACAGCAGCGGAACGGCACCCGCAGGTCGGCGAAGGTGGTGTCCACACCCAGCTCGGCTTCGAGCACGCGGCGCAGTGGCCGGGGCGAGTGCAGGTGGGTCCGGGCGGCGAAGCGGCGCAGCTGCCGGGCGACCGAGTCGCCGTACACCTCGCTGGCCTCCGGCGAGGCCCAGAGCCGGACCAGCCGGTCGGTCACCGCCTCCGACGGGTCGGCCGCGACCAGCGCGCCGTTGACCGCGCCGATCGAGGTGCCGAGCACCATGTCGGGTTGGATCCCGGCGCGGAACAGGGCACGCAACATGCCCACCTCGACCGCGCCGAGCACTCCCCCGCCCCCGAGTACGAACGCCACCGGTCCCCCCGCCATGCCACCCATCCTGGCACGGGCGTGCCGCCGACCGGTCGGCCACCGCCGCGCGGTGGCGGGCGCACCCGACCGGCGCGGATCGAGGGGCGGACAGTGACGACCGTTGACAGCCCGGACGCATTCGCGCAACCTGATACCGCTCCCACCCCGAGGCAGGTGCGATCCGTGAAGGCAGCACTGCACGCGGGCCGGTTGCTGGCCCGCAGGTACCGGCTTGTCGACCAGATCGGCGCCGGCGGCATGTCGGTCATCTGGCGCGCACGGGACGAGGTGCTGGACCGGGTCGTCGCGCTCAAGGTGCTCGCGCCGTCGCTGGCCGCCGACGCCCGGTTCCGGGACATGGTGCGCGAGGAGGCCCGGGCCGCCGCCCAGCTGGTGCACCCGCACGTGACCTCGGTGCACGACTACGGCGAGACCGTCGCCCCGGACGGCGCCATCACCTCCTTCGTGGTGATGGAGCTGCTCAGCGGTGAGGAGTTGAAGCTGCGGCTCACCGAGGGCCCGCTGCCGTGGGCCGAGGCGGTCCGGGTGGGCGCGCAGGTCGCGGACGCGCTGGCCGCCGCGCACCGGCTCGGCATCGTGCACCGGGACATCACCCCGGCCAACGTGATGATGACCGAGGTGGGCGTCAAGGTGCTCGACTTCGGCATCGCCACCCGGATCGGCGCTCCCGACGAGGACGAGGACGGCGGCACCTTCGGCACCCCGGCGTACGTGGCCCCGGAACGGCTCGACGGCGCGCCCGCCCAGCCGGCGACCGACGTGTACTCACTCGGCGTACTGCTGCACGAGGCGCTGACCGGCCGCGTCCCCTACCTGGCGGACACCTGGGAGCAGCTCAGCGACGCGCTGGCCAGCGGCCCGCCGCCGACGCTGGCCGGGCTGCCGGAGCTGCCCCCTGAGGTGGCCCGGGTCTGCCTGCGCAGCCTTGCCCGGGATCCGGCCGAGCGGTCGACCGCCCGGCAGGTCGCCACGGTGCTGCGTGAGCACCTGCTGCCGACCGACACCACCCCGGCACCCACGCCGCCCCGGCCGCCGGCAACCCCCGCCCCTGCGGCCGGCGGCTGACCGTCGCGGCCCTGCTGCCCGAGCAGCGGGCGACACCGCGGACGCAGCCCACCACCGGTCCGGTGCCGACCGCGTCGAGCGGCCCGCCGGTCACCGAGTCGTCCGCCCCGGCCGCGGCGCCGCCGGCACCACGGAGCACCGGCTCGCCCTCCGCCGGGCCGGGCAGCCTGGTGGAGGCCGTCAACCGGGTCGACGGGTTGATCGGCGCCGGGTTGACCGCCGGGGAGATCCGCGCCGACGTCGGCCTCGACCTGCGCAACGAGCTGCGTAACCTGACCGCCGCGGTCGGCTCCGGTCGCAACGACCTGGCCCCGCCGGTGGCCCGGCTGCGCGAGAAGGTCACGGTCCGGCTGGGCGAGGGCGGCATCAGTCCGGCGTACGCGGAGCGGCTGGACGCCGCCATCGCCGAGCTGGGTGCCGCCCGGGTCTGATCCGGGCTCCGACGGCAGCGGGGCGGGCCGGTCAGCGGGCCGCCACCCGGACCGACTCGCGGACGTCGTGCCGGCCGGCGAGTACGCGTCGGAAGACCTCCTCGTAGCCGTACGCCAACCGCTCGACCGAGAAGTTCTCCGCGACGTGCGCCACGCACGCCGCCGGGTCGAGCCCCTTCGCCGCGAGCAACGCCGCGGGTAGCTCCTCCGGTTGCTCGCAGACCAGACCGGTCACTCCGGGCAGGACCAGCTCCGGCACCGCACCCCGGTCGAAGGCGACCACCGGAGTCCCGGTGGCCATCGCCTCCAACATCACCATGCCGAACGGTTCCTCCCACTGGATCGGCATGATCAGACAGCGGGCGTCGACCAACATCCGCAGGGTCTCCGCGCGGTCGGCGTTCAACACGACGGTCACGTCGTCGCCGACCAGCGGCGCGACGACCTGCTCGTAGTACCGGCGTTCGGCCGGCTCGTTGCACTTGCCGGCCAGCAGCAGCGGCAGCCCGGCCGCCCGGCACGCCCGGATGGCGACGTCCGGGCCCTTGTCCGGGCTGAACCGGGCCAGCCACAGCACCGGCCCGGGACCGGGCGCGAACTTGCGCGGAAACCCGCGCAGGTCCAGCGCGTTGTGCACCGTGCCGGCCCAGGGCAGGACCGGGTTGAGCCGGCGCTGGGCGTGCGAGATGGCCACCAGGGCGACGCCCCGGTCCACCTCACCGAGCACGTCGCCGTACTCCCCCACCGGGTTGCCGTGCACCGTCGCCACCGTCGGCACCGCCCGGCGACCGGCCACGAGCGGGCCGATGGTGGTGTGGTCGTGGATCACGTCGAAATCGCCGGCCGTGATCATCCGATTCACCCGGGCCAGGTGGGCCAGTTCGGGCAACGACTCGCCGAGTCGCGGGTACTGGACCTCCGGAACGGTGGAGACGAAGTCACCGGCGGCGGTGCCGTGGTGTACACCGGCACCGAACAGCGTCACCGCGTGCCCGTGCCCGGTCAGCGCGTCCACCAGCCCGGCGACCACCTGCTCGAGGCCGCCGTAGCCGGGCGGCGGCACGGACAGCCACGGCGGCACCACCATCGCGATGCGCAACGGCCGCTCCGAGGCACGGGCGGGCGGGTGGTTCACGGCCACGAGTCCTCCCCGTCGCTCCCCGGCCCGGTGTCGCCGCCGGTCGGAATGGTCCGCGGCGGTTTCCCCATGTCGTCGCCGGTAAACCGGACAAGACGGACGATCACCCGCCGACCAGGAGCTGGTCGTGCACGACCCGCACCCCGGGCGCGGACCAGGCCACCCGCTCGACCTGGTCGCGTTCCCACCACGAGCGGACCACCCCGGCGAGGACCAGCGTGTCGCCGTCCACCTCGACCGTCACCCGGTCGCCGCCGAGCGTCCGCAGCAGCGCGCGCTGGACGTCCCGGCGCAGCCGGTCACCGGCCGGTGGCGCCGGCGGACGCACCTCGACCAGGTTGGTGATCCCCCGTACGCCGTCCAACCGGCGCAGCTCCCCCTCCGCGGTGCGGCGCTGCCAGCCGAACTCGACCTCGCCGCGGAGCATCAGCCAGCCGTTGGCCACGGTCACGTCCAGCCGTTCGGCCGGCACGAAGCTGTCCCACTCCAGCGCCCGGCTGGCGGCGATGGCGATCTCGGCGTCGGTACGCCCCGGTGTGCCCGGCAGCCGCACCTCGATCTCGTCGGCGACCACCCGCACCCCGCGGACCCGCTGCGCGCAGCGGATCGCCGCCCAGCCGCGGGCGGCCCCGTCCACGAATCCGGTCAGGGTGACCACACCCTGGTCGACGGTCACGCCGATCTCGTTCGGTTGCAGCCGCGCGTCCCAGGCCAGCTCGGCCAGGACGTCGCGCTGGATCCGCTGGTCGTCGCGGACATCCGTCGCCGTGCTCATGGCATCCACCCCCGTACGTCGCCGGATCGCCTGCCGACCGTGCCCGGCGTACGGGTGACGGCGGTTCACCCGGATCGGGTGAACCGCCGTCAGGGCGGAAAAGAGCGGCGGGTGACGGAGCCAACCCCCTTGGCCCCGCCACCCGCCGCCGGAGGGAGGAGGCAGGTTCAGATATCGGTCAGGACGTCTCGGCGAGCGTCACGGTCACGGTCTTCTCGGTGCCGTTGCGCTTGAACTGCACCTGGACGCGGTCGCCGACCTTGCCGGCCTGCACCGCGCCGACCAGGTCGTCGGAGTCGTTGACGGCCTTGTCGCCGAACCGGGAGATCACGTCGCCCCGCTGGAAGCCGGCCTTGTCGGCAGCGCTGCCCGGGGTGACCGACGCGACCAGGGCACCGCCGCCCTCGGCCTGGTTGACGCCGACCCCGAGCGACGGGTGGCTGACCTTCTCGCCGCGCTGGAGCTTGCCCGCGACGTCCTTGGCCTTGTTGCTGGGGATCGCGAACCCGACGCCGATGTTGCCGGTGCTCTGCCCGGAGGTGGCGATGGCGGTGTTGACGCCGATCACCTCGCCACGGGTGTTGACCAGGGCGCCACCGGAGTTGCCGGGGTTGATCGGGGCATCGGTCTGGAGCAGGCCGGAGATCGAGCTGACCGCCTGGCCCTGCTGGTTCGGGTCCTGGGGCTGGCCCTCACCGGCCCGGATGGTGCGGTCCCGGGCGCTGAGGATGCCCGCGGTCACCGACCCCTGCAGGCCGAGCGGGCTGCCCAGGGCGAGCACCTGGTCGCCAACCTGCATGCCGTCGCTGTCGCCGAAGGTGGCCGGCTTGAGGTTGCTCACCCCGTCGGCCTTCACCACGGCCAGGTCGGTCTTCGGGTCGGTACCGACGATCTTCGCTTGCGCGTTCTTGCCGTCGGCGAAGACCACCTGCACGGTGTCACCGGCGGCGGAGGCGACCACGTGGTTGTTGGTGAGCACGTAGCCGTCGGCGCTGAGCACCACGCCGGAGCCCTCGCCGCTGGTGGTGGCGATGGAGACGACGCTGTCCTGCACGGCGGCGGCGATCTTCGGCAGGTCGGCGCTGTTGAGCACCGGGGCCGCGGAGTAGGTGCGGGTGACGCCACCACCGTCGCCGTCGAGGGCGAGCGCGAGCGCGCCACCGGCCACGCCGGAGCCGAGCATGAGGGCGAACACGGCGACGCCCGCGCCGGCGAACTTGGCGATCCGGCCGGGCCGGGGCCCGGTGCCGGGCGGCGTGGCCTGCGGGCCCCAGGGCGGCACAGGCTGCCCCGGGTGCTGCTGGTACTGCTGGTGCTGCCCCGGGTGCTGCTGGTGCTGCTGGTGCTGCTGCTGGTACGCCATGCCCGGCTGGCCCCCGCCGGCCCAGCCGGACTGCTGGCCGGGGTACCACGGGGCGCCGGGGTACCGGGCGGCGGTCGGCTGCGGGTAGCCCGGCTGGCCGGAGACCGGGTACGGCGGCGCGGAGTGGGTGCCGGCGGGAGGCTCGTACCCGGTCGGCTGCCCGGCGGCCGGCGGTGCGCTGGCCTGCTGGCCGGCGTATCCCGCGGGCGCTGCGGGCTCGGCCGGCACGGGCGGGTTCGCGGCGGTCACCGTGTCGCCGGTGGTCGGGACGACCGGAACAGGGGTGGTCGGGGAGTCGGACTGCGCGCGCTCGTCGCGCGGCAGCTCGGCGGTGGGGTCGGCGTCGGTGGGGGCCGGCCGGCGCTGCGGGTCGGACTCGAACTCGGTCATGGAACTACCTTCTCCCCGGCCACTGCGACCAACCTGGAACCGTCCTGAAAGTTGCCTGAAAAGTCATTCGCCGGCACCGCCGTCGTCCTGTGGCACCTGCGGCAGCCGGACCCGGAAGGTGGCGCCGCCGCCCGGGGTCTCCACCACCTCGACCGCGCCGTGGTGGGCGGCGACCAACGCCGCCACGATGGCCAGGCCCAGGCCGGTGCCGGTGTTGCCGTCGGCCCGCCGGGTCCGCGCCGCGTCGGCCCGGTAGAACCGCTCGAAGACCCGTTCCGCCTGCTCCGGGGAGAGCCCGGGGCCGGTGTCGGCCACCTCCACGACGGCGAGGTTCCCCGGCTCGGCGCGCAGCCGCAGGCTGACCTTGGCGTCCGCTGGGGTGTGGGTCAGCGCGTTGGTGACCAAGTTGCCGATCACCTGACGCAGCCGCGCGTCGTCGGCGAAGACGACCAGGGGGCCCGAGCCGGGCTCGATCTCCAGCTCGATCCGCCGGTCCGGGGCCATCGCGCGGGCGGCCTGCACCGCGTCGGACGCCAGCACCGGCAGCTCCACCGGGGCGAGCGAGAGCGGCCGTTCCCGGTCCAGCCGTGCGAGCAGCAGCAGGTCCTCCACCAGCAGCCCCATCCGGGCCGCCTCGTCCTCGATCCGGCGCAGCAGGCCGGCGGTCTGCTCGGGTGCCCGGGCCGCGCCCTGCCGGTACAGCTCGGCGAAGCCCCGGATGGTGGTCAGCGGGGTCCGCAACTCGTGTGAGGCGTCCGCGACGAACTGCCGCATCCGCTCCTCGGACCGCCGGGCCCGCGCCTCGGACGCCTGCGCGGCGACCGCCGCGTCCCGGGCGGCGCTCTCGGCCGAGCGCGCGGCGGTCTCCGAAGCGGCCCGGGCGGTGAACGCCGCCTCGATCTGGGTGAGCATCGCGTTCAGCGCCCGGGAGAGCCGGCCCAGCTCGGAGGTGGGATGCTCCTGTCCCTGCTCCGGGTCGGGCACCCGGCGGGTCAGGTCACCGCCGGCGATGGCGGCGGCGGTCCGTTCGATCTCCACCAGCGGCTTGAGGCTGGTCCGCACGATCGCCGCGCCCACCGAGGCCAGCATGATCAGCACCGACCCGCCGACCAGCAGGTCGATCCAGGCCAACCGCTTGACGGCGAGGTCGACGTCGGTCAGGTGCTCGCCGATCGCCGCCCTCTGGCCGTTGGGCAGCTCGGTGTAGAGCATCCGCCAGCGCACCGAGCTGTCCCGGGCGCGGACGGTGCGCGGGCTGTCCTTCTGTGCCGCCTCCTGCGCTTCGAACCCGGCCGCGTCGCTCGGCCACGGCGGTAGATCCGCCAGCGTGAAGCGGGACGTGTCGTACGCGTAGTCCTGCACCTTGCCAGTGGTCGGGCTGGTCACCACGACAACGTAGTCGCTGGGCAGGTAGACCTCCTTCGACGACGGCAACTGGATCCGGTCCGCCGAGTTGCGCAGTTCGAGGTCGATCTGGTCGACCAGGTAGTTGTGCAGGAAGTACGCGGTCGAGACGCTGATCACCACCAGGGCGCCGGCGACCAACGCCAGCACCGAGGCGACCAGTTTGATCCGCAGTGGTACGGCCCGCAGCCGCCCCTTCGCCTGCTGGACCCCGTTCACGCCGCCGGCTTGCGCAGCACGTACCCGACGCCGCGCAGGGTGTGGATGAGCCGGGGCTGGGTGGTGTCGACCTTGCGCCGCAGGTAGGAGATGTAGGACTCGACGATGTTGTCGTCGCCGCGGAAGTCGTAGTTCCAGACGTGGTCGAGGATCTGCGCCTTGGACAGCACCCGGTTGGCGTTGAGCATCAGGTAGCGCAGCAGTTTGAACTCGGTCGGCGACAGCTGCACCCGCTGCCCGGCCCGGTGCACCTCGTGGGTCTCCTCGTCCAGCTCCAGATCGGCGAAGGTGAGCCGGGACGGGGCCTGCTCGCCGGTGGTGGTGCGGCGCAGCACGGCGCGGATCCGGGCGGTCAGCTCCTCCAGGCTGAACGGCTTGGTGACGTAGTCGTCGCCGCCCAGGGTCAGCCCGCGGATCTTGTCGTCGGTGGCGTCCCGGGCGGTCAGGAAGACCACCGGGGTACGCGTACCGCCCTCGCGGAGCATCCGGATGACCTCGAAGCCGTCGAGGTCCGGCAGCATCACGTCGAGCACGACCAGGTCGGGTCGGTGGTCCTTGGCGGCGTTCAGGGCCGCGCTGCCGCTGGTCGCGGTGGCCACGTCGAAGCCCGCGAAGCGCAGGCTCGCGGAGAGCAGTTCGAGGATGTTCGGGTCGTCCTCGACGACGAGCAGTCGCGCCTCGGTCTGGGTAGCGGGCATGTGCCCATCATCGGTGACCTCACTGCACCGGCGCTGGATGCTTCCTGCAAAAATCCTGTGAGTCGTCGGCCGCTCCCGACCTGGCCGGCACCGCCGGTCAGCGCAGCAGCCGACGCAGCCCGTCCAGCGCGCCGTCGAGCAGCCGGATCGCGGTACGCAGCTGGGTGTCGCTGAACTGCCGGGCCCGCGCCAGCCGGCCGACCTCGACGGTGAACGCGGCCAGCCGCTGGTCGAGCTCGTCGAGCAGTCCCGCGCGGGGGCCGTTCGCCGCCGCCGGACCGGGCGGCGGGGCCGGAGGCTCCCAACGGGTACGGCGGGTCTGCCGGGCTGCCGCGCTCAGCTCCCGCTTGAGGTCGCGCACCGAGCCGCTCACCTCGCTGCGGATCTCGCCGGCCAGGGTGGAGAGGTCCGCCACCGAGGCGGCGATGTCCGCCTCCAGGGTGCTCAGCTCGCCGGCCCGTTGGCGCAGCTCGTCGCGGCCGGCGTCGGTGATGCCGTACGTCTTGCGGCCTCCGGCGGCGGTGTGCGTGACCAGCCCTTCGGCCTCCAGCCGTTGCAGGCGGGGGTAGATGGTGCCGGCGCTGGGCGCGTAGAGCCCGAGGAACCGGTCCTCCAGCAGGCGGATCAGCTCGTAGCCGTGCTTCGGACCGTCGTCGAGGAGTTTGAGCAGGTAGAGCCGGAGCCGGCCGTGGCTGAACACGGCGGTCACGGCAACTCCTCCTGGTCGTCGTCCACCGGCCGGGCAAGTAGGGCGATGCTCCCCGAGGTCGCGGACGCCCAGAGCTTACCCTCGCCGGCGCCGAGCACCCCCACACTGTTGGCCAGCGGGAACGTCGATGTGCGGACCTGGGGGAACCCGCTGGTGATCCGGCCCGAGGTGGTGTGCAGGCGTACGTCGAGGTCGCTGTCCTCCCGGATCCGGACGGTGATGCTGCCCGAGATGGTGGTGAGTCGGATCTCGCTGCGGCGGGGGTTGTCCAGGTCGCAGGTGATGGCTCCCGAAACGGTCTGCGCCCGCACCCGGTCAGCGGCGCTGTCGGCGAGGATCACCTCACCGGAGACCGTCTCCAGACTGAGGTCGCCGCCCACGCCGAGCGCCTCCACCGGCCCGGAGGTGATCTTCGCGAAGGTGCTGCCCCGCAACCCCATCAGGGTGATCTGCCCGGCGGTCACGTCGACCGTGGTTTCCCGGCGCAGCCCGGAGGCGACCAGCGAGCCTGCGACCAGCCCCAGGTCGGCGACGACGTCGGCGGGCACCGCCACGGAGACGTCCACTCGCGGGTACCGCGTGATCGACCGGATCCACCGCAGGGCGTCCGCCCAGCCCCGGCCGCGCTCCTGGCGGATGGTGAGCCGACCGTCGGAGTGGGTGACCAGGACGGGTCGGCGGCCGACCCGGGTGACGTCGACCCGGGCCGGGCCGTCGGTGGCGACCACGTTGAGCCGCCCGCTCACCAGGCGGACGTCCAGCCGGCTGACCGGGCCGTCCACGGTGAGCCGCTGTGGGCTGTCGACCGTCCATCCGGTCATGGCGTCCTCCTCCCCCTCGACGACGCGCCGATGCGCGTCCGCCGAGAGAAACAGTAACGCGATACATCGCGACAGCACAAGACTGTCGCGATGTTGCCGGGCCGTCCGGCCCGGGCATGCGCCGACCGGGCGGCCGCTCCCCTCAGGCCGCCAGGTCCAGCTCCCGGCCGGCGGCTGGCGACAGCACGGGAGCCGCCGGGCTCGTGGTTCTCCGGGCCCGCGCCCCGGCACCCGGCGGGGGCCGCAGGTGTACGGCCGACTCGGCGGCCCGGGCCAGCAACCGCCGATCCGCGTCGCGGGCCGGATGCAGCGCGGCACCGACCGTCACCGTCACCACCAGTTCCCGCGCCGCGACCACCCGGGCCACCGAGCGCAGCAGGGTGTCCGCGCCGAGGAAGGCGCCGGCCGTGGTGGCCGTCCCGGTGGCCTCGCACCGGTGCACGAGCCGCAGCGGCACCACCGGGCTGCCGGTGTCGATGGCCGCCTGGAACGTCGCGGGCCGGAACCCGCCGCCGGGACGGCAGTCGACCGCGCGGTCCCCGGCGCACCAGGTCGTACCCTCCGGAAAGACCGCTACCGAGCGGCCGGCGCGTAGCGCGTCGCCGACCCGGCGCACGGTGGCCGGCAGCGCCCGCGGCCGGGACCGGTCCACGAAGACCGTGCCCGCCGCCGCCGCGAGCAGGCCCACCACCGGCCAGGAGCGGATCTCCCGCTTCGCCACCATCCGGGTCGGCGCGACCGCCAGCACCGCGAGGATGTCCAGCCACGAGACGTGGTTGGCGACCAGCAGCGCACGCCGCCGGGGCGGTCGGCCCCGGATCACCAGTCGGACGCCGAAGGCGCGCGCGGTGCCCCGGGCCCAGCCACGGACCGCCGCCTGCCGCTCCGGTGCCGGCAGCAGGGGCAGCAGCACCACCAGGCCCACCCCGGCCAGCAGCATGCCGGCCGCCGCGACCAACCGGAGCACCCGGCGGGCCACCGGCACCGTGGGCACCTCGCCGGCCGCCGGCAGGCACCCCTCGTCACAGCCGGACGAGGGCCGCCAGAGGTCGTGCGGCGCGGCGGTCACCGCTCCTCCCCGCCCAGGAAGTGCCGCAGGTAGCGCGGGTTCATCCGGTCCAGCGAGAACAACACGTAGAAGTCCGCGACCCCGAAGTCGGGGTCGTACGACGGCTCGCCGCAGATCCACGCGCCGAGCCGCAGGTAGCCACGCAGCAGCGGCGGCACCGCCGCGCGGCCGACCGGATCGGCGGCGGCCACCGGGCCAGCGCCGGCGGCCGGCTCGGCGAACCAGGGCCGCAGCGGGCGGACCCGCAGCGGAGGCGGCGCCAGGTGCCGGGCCTGGGCCTGCGCCCACACCTCGGCCACCGCCCGACCGCCGTCGGCCACCGGCACCGAGGCGCAGCCGCCGAGCCAGCGTGAGCCGCGCAGGTGCAGGTACCGGGTGATGCCGGCCCACATCAGGTTGATCACCGCGCCCGAGCGGTGGTCCGGGTGCACGCAGGACCGCCCAGCCTCGACCAGGTCGTCGCGCAGCGGGTCGAGCGCGGCGAGGTCGAACTCGCCCTCGGCGTACCGACGGTTGGTGCGACCGGGCGGCAGCAGCCGGTACGTACCGACCACCTCGCCGGTGCTCTCCTGGCGGACGATCAGGTGGTCGCAGTGGGCGTCGAAGGGGTCCACGTCCATCCCGGCCTCACCCGGGCGGAGGGTGGCGCCGAGCTCGGTGGCGAACACCTCGTGACGCAGGCGTTGCGCGGCCGCGACCTGGGTTGGGTCGTCGGCGATCAGCAGGGTGTATCCGCTGGTCGTCAGGGGTGCGCCAGCGGCATGCAGAACAGCCATGGGATCTGTGTAGGTGCCCCGGGTTGCCATCCAAGGTGACCACCGGTGTCGCTCGGGTGAACGCCGGCCGGCGGATGCGCCCGACGGCGGCCGTGCGAGGCTGCCGGACGGACCCGGCGACGGCGCCGGCACGCCCCGACACCGGAGGTCGACGATGCGCATCGAGTCCCGCTACAACGGGCCGTCCGGCTCCGGCAACGGCGGCTGGAGCGCCGGAGTCTTCGCCGCCGAGGCCGGCGGCCCCGGCCCCGTCGAGGTGACGCTGCGCCGGCCACCACCGTTGGAGACGGCGCTGAGGATGGTCGACGGCGAGGTCCGTGACCCGGCCGGCGAGCTGGTGGCCGAGGTACGCCCGGACGGGGCGGTGGACGCCGTCGTACCGCCGGTCGACCGGGACACCGCGATCGACGCCGCGAGCCGCTACCCCGGGCTGGTCGAGCACCCGTTCCCCGACTGCTACGTCTGCGGTCCGCACCGGGCCGACGGGCTGCGGATCTTCCCTGGCCGCCTGCCGGACGGTCGGACCGCCGCGCCGTTCCGGGCGCCCGAGAGGGTCAGCGACGCCACGGTCTGGGCGGCGCTGGACTGTCCGGGTGGGTGGACGGTGCTCGCGCCGGGCCGTCCGTACCTGCTGGGCCGGATCGCCGCCGTGGTCACCGCGCTGCCGGAGCCGGGCGACGAGTGCGTGGTGACCGGTGCGCTGATCCGCGCCGATGGGCGCAAGGCCCTCGTGCACACCAGCCTGTACGGACCGGACGGCGCGCTGCTCGGCCTGGCCCGTGCCACCTGGATCTCCCGCTGAACCGCTCCGTCGTCCGCAGGGAGGACCCGCCTCCACCCCGAGGCGGACCACGCCGTACGGACCGCGCCTGATTGACCTTGTTGCCCGGGGCCGTCACGCTGTGCCACGGCGTACCTCGACGCCACACACGGGAGGAGAACGATGACTGACGGGCAGCGAAGCCCCACCAGCGACGGTCAGATCGTGGTGTCCGGTCTGTCGAAGCAGTACAAGAACGTCCGGGCGGTGAACAACCTGTCCTTCACCGTCGCGCCGGGACGGGTGACCGGCTTCCTCGGCCCGAACGGCGCCGGCAAGACCACCACGCTGCGCATGTTGCTGAACCTGGTCACGCCGACCGCCGGTACGGCCACCATCAGCGGCCACCGGTACGCCGACCTCTCCGACCCGCTGCGGCACGTCGGCGCGATCCTGGAGGCGTCCAGCGCGCACAAGGGCCGCACCGGCATCAACCACCTGCGGGTGATCTGCGCGGCGGCCGGGCTGCCCAGGCAGCGGGCCGACGAGGCGCTGGCCCTGGTCGGGTTGACCCCGGCGGCGAAGCGCAAGTTCAAGGGCTACTCGCTCGGCATGAAGCAGCGGCTCGGCATCGCCGCCGCCATGCTCGGTGACCCCCGGGTGCTGATCCTGGACGAGCCGGCGAACGGGCTCGACCCGGAGGGCATCCGGTGGATGCGCGGGTTCCTCAAGAACCTCGCCCACGAGGGTCGCACCGTGCTGGTCTCCAGCCACCTGCTGTCGGAGATGCAGTTGCTCGCCGACGACGTGGTGATCATCGCGGCCGGGCAGCTGGTCCGCCAGGGCCCGGTCGACCAGGTCCTCGGGTCGATGGCGCAGGGCGCTCGGGTCCGCGTCCGCACCCCGCACACCGAGGCGCTGATCACCGCGCTGAAGGCGCAGTCGGCCACCGTCGACACCGACGAGCAGGGTGTCCTGCTGGTCGGCGGGGTGGACGCCCCGACGATCGGCCGCGCCGCCCTGGCCGCCGGGGTCGAGCTGCACGAACTGACCACCGAACGGCCCGACCTGGAACGGGTCTTCCTGGAGCTGACGGCCGGAAAGGCGGGCATCCGATGAACCTGATCCGAGCCGAACTGCTCAAGATCCGTACCACCAACACCTGGTGGATCTTCGCGCTCATCAGCCTGCCGCTCTGGGCGCTCACCCTGCTCATCAACTGGTTGCAGGCCGATGCCCTGACGAGCGGGAACCTCGGCGACGTGCCACCCGACCAGGTCGACACCCTGGCGGCCGCGGCCAGCCCGGACGCCCTCTCGTCGAACCTGTTCACCACCGGGCAGTTCTTCGGTCTGCTGATCGTGATGCTGCTCGGCATCATCGTGGTGACCAGTGAGTTCTTCCACCAGACGGTGACCACCACGTTCCTCACCACGCCGCACCGCACCGCCGTGATGAGCGCCAAGCTCGCCGCGGCGGGTGTGCTGGCGCTGCTGTTCTGGCTGGTCACCACGGCGCTCAACCTGCTCGCCGGTGCGGCGGTGCTGAACGCCGTGGGGGTGGGCTCGCAACTGGGCAACGACGCGGCCTGGCGCGCGATCGGGTTGAACCTGCTCGCGTACCTGCTCTGGGCGGTGTTCGGCGTCGGCATCGGGGTGCTGATCCGCAGCCAGATCGGCGCGACCGTGACCGGCATCCTGCTCTACCTGGGTGGCTCGATCGGCGCGATCGTGGTGATCAGCATCCTGGCCGCCCGCTGGGGCGATTGGATCAACAACCTGCAACTGCTGGTGCCGTCGCTCGCCTCGTCGCTGATGGTCACCGGGGCGGACATCCCCGGCAACCCGCCGCGCTGGGCCGGCGCCCTCGTGCTGATCGGGTACGCGGTGATCACCGGCCTGGTCGGCACCCTGCTGATGCGCCGGCGCGACATCTCCTGACCCGGATCGTCCCGGGGTGGCGGCGGCTCGGTCGCCACCCCGGGGCGTCCCGGACCCCCGACCCCGCCGGCCCCGGCTCCGTCGACTCACCCGCCCGGGCAGCCCCGGCCACCGCTGATCGGGACGCAGTGGCCGACCGGCGGGTCCGGCTCCTGGTCGGCCGGGGTGTGGCCGACCAGGGTGCTGGTGGCCATGCTGCCGGCGAGCGCGACCGCCACGTAGAGCAGCGCCATCCCACCGAACGCCCAGCCGAAGTGCCGCCGCCAGCCCTGCTCCCCCGCCCACCCGGCGAGCAGCAGGCCGGCCAGCGGCAGCGCCGCGTTCAGCAGGAGCCCGGCGGTCAGCAGGGCGTCGGTCGTCGCGCCGAACGCCCGCGCCACGTCCTGGGTCGGCGTGTACGGCGTGGACGTCCGCCGGATCAGGGCCACCACGAGCAGGAACGGCACCCCGTAGAGCCAGGCGAAGAAGAGCCCGCCGAGCCCGAGCCGCTTCACGACCGGCCCAGGTACGCGGCGGCCACGACGGCGCAGACCGCGAGGCTGACCGCCACGGACAGAGTGCCGGCCAGCACCGGCGAGGTGATCCGGCGGACCAACAGCGCGTTGATCACCGCCGTGACGATCAGCAACCCGACGAGCACCGGCCCGCCCCAGACCAGCCCGGCCAGCGCCAGTGACTCCATCGGGGAGAGGCAACTGAACATCGCCGAACAGTCCCGCCGCGGGGCGCTCGGCACGCTGTTCACACCCACCACCACCGCCGCGATCGCGGTGGCGTACCAACCGAACGCGACCGCCATGCTCGGGCCGTACCGCTTCCGTTCCCCCGTGTCATCCATGCGGCCGATCCTGCCGAGGAGCGCCCGTGCGGACATCCGTACCGGTACTCAGGCGCCGGCGCCGGCCGACCTATCAGCCCTCGGGCCGACCCGCAGCACTTGCTGAACTTCTGGCATCTTCTGTGAATCGGACCACGCGGCCGAGGCGGAAATGCCTGCGGGATCCGTACGGCGTAGCCTGGGAGCCGTCCTGTCCGTGCTCCGAACCGGGCGCGACGGACACCGCGTGACACATAAACCCGCGTGAAAGAGGCGATTACCGGCCGTGTCGACCCAGCAGACTTCGCAGGATAACCCACTGGCGGGTTTCGGCCCGAACGAGTGGATCGTCGAGGACATGTACCAGCGCTACCTCGCCGACCCAACGAGCGTCGATTCGGCCTGGCACGACTTCTTCGCCGACTACCGACCCGCGCCGGGTGCCGCCACCCCGCGCGGCGGTGAGTCGACGGGCACGCCGGCCGCGGCGCCGGAGCCGGACGGCCAGCCCGAGGCGGCCGCCTCGGTCAGCCAGCCCAGCGCCGCGGCGAAGCCGGCGGCCGCCAGCAAGCCGGCCGCCGCGCAGCCGGCACCGGCCAAGGCCGCACCCGCTCCGGCGAAGGCCGCCGCCCCGGCGAAGGCCGCCCCGGCCAAGCCGGCCGAGAAGGCCGCCGCGCCGAGCGCCGACGGCCCCCAGACCACGCCGCTGCGCGGGGTCGCCGCGAAGATCGTCCAGAACATGGACGCCTCGCTGAGCGTGCCCACCGCGACCAGCGTGCGCGCCGTCCCGGCCAAGCTGCTGGTGGACAACCGCATCGTGATCAACAACCACCTCGCCCGCGGGCGCGGTGGCAAGGTCAGCTTCACCCACCTGGTCGGCTACGCGATGGTCCGGACGCTGGTCCAGCACCCGGAGATGAACAACTCCTTCGCCGAGGCCAACGGCAAGCCGGCGGTGGTCCGCCCGGCACACGTCAACCTCGGCATCGCCATCGACCTGGCCAAGCCGGACGGCACCCGCAACCTGGTGGTCCCCTCCATCAAGGGCTGCGAGCAGATGGACTTCCGGCAGTTCTGGCAGGCGTACGAGGACGTGGTCCGGCGGGCGCGGCGCAATGAGCTGACCATGGAGGACTACTCCGGCACCACGATCTCGCTGACCAACCCCGGCGGTATCGGCACCGTGCACTCGATGCCGCGGCTGATGCAGGGGCAGAGCGCGATCATCGGCGTCGGCGCGATGGAGTACCCGGCCCCCTACCAGGGCATGTCCGAGGCCACCCTGGCCGAGCTGGCGGTCAGCAAGATCATCACGCTGACCAGCACGTACGACCACCGGATCATCCAGGGCGCGCAGTCCGGCGAGTTCCTCAAGGTGATGCACGAGCTGATCCTGGGCGAGCACGGTTTCTACGACGAGATCTTCACCTCGCTGCGGATCCCGTACGAGCCGGTCCGCTGGGTACGCGACGTCGCGGTCAACTCCGAGGGCCAGATCAACAAGACCGCGCGGGTGCACGAGCTGATCCACGCCTACCGGGTGCGCGGGCACCTGATGGCCGACACCGACCCGCTCGAGTTCAAGATCCGCAAGCACCCGGATCTCGACGTACTCCAACACGGGCTGACCCTGTGGGACCTCGACCGCGAGTTCCCGGTGAACGGTTTCGCCGGTCGGCAGCGGATGAAGCTGCGCGAGATCCTCGGCGTGCTGCGCGACTCGTACTGCCGCCGGGTCGGCATCGAGTACATGCACATCCAGGACCCGGAGGAGCGGCGCTGGATCCAGGAGCGGATCGAGCGCAAGTACGAGAAGCCCTCCCCGGACGAGCAGAAGCACGTGCTCAACCGGCTCAACGCCGCCGAGGCGTTCGAGACCTTCCTGCAGACCAAGTACGTCGGCCAGAAGCGCTTCTCGCTGGAGGGCGGCGAGTCGCTGATCCCGCTGCTCGGCGAGGTGCTGGAGTCCTCCGCCGAGAGCGGGCTGGACGAGGTCGTCATCGGCATGGCCCACCGGGGTCGGCTCAACGTGCTGGCCAACATCGTCGGCAAGCCGTACGAGAAGATCTTCTCCGAGTTCGAGGGACACCTGGACCCGCGCTCGACGCAGGGCTCCGGCGACGTGAAGTACCACCTGGGCCAGAACGGCAAGTTCACCACCCCCGACGGCGAGCACGCGGTCAAGGTGTCGGTGGTGGCCAACCCGTCGCACCTGGAGGCCGTCGACCCGGTGCTGGAGGGCATCGTCCGGGCCAAGCAGGACCGGATCGACCTCAAGCTGGAGGGCTACACCGTGCTGCCGCTGGCGGTGCACGGTGACGCCGCGTTCGCCGGGCAGGGTGTGGTCGCCGAGACCCTCAACCTCTCGCAGCTGCGCGGCTACCGCACCGGCGGCACCGTGCACGTGGTGGTCAACAACCAGGTCGGTTTCACCACCGCCCCGGAGTACAGCCGGTCCAGCCTCTACAGCACCGACGTGGCCCGGATGATCCAGGCGCCGATCTTCCACGTCAACGGCGACGACCCGGAGGCCGTGGTCCGGGTGGCCCGGCTGGCCTTCGAGTACCGGCAGGCGTTCAACAAGGACGTCGTGATCGACATGGTCTGCTACCGCCGGCGCGGGCACAACGAGGGCGACGACCCGTCGATGTCCAACCCGCAGATGTACAAGATCATTGATTCGAAGCGCTCGGTCCGCAAGCTCTACACCGAGGAGCTGATCGGTCGCGGCGACATCACCGTGGAGGACGCGGAGGAGCTGCTGCGCGACTACCAGGCGCAACTGGAGCGGGTCTTCAAGGCCACCCGGGACGCCGCCTCGGCGCCGCGCCAGCTCAACCGGCCGCGCCGTGAGGAGGAGCCGGAGCCGCAGGTCGACACCGCCACCGACGCCGCCGTGGTGAAGGCGATCGGCGAGGCGCACATCAACCTGCCGGAGGGCTTCACCCCGCACAAGCGGATCCAGCAGTTGCTCGACCGGCGGGCGAAGATGTCCGTGGAGGGCAACATCGACTGGGGCTTCGGCGAGATCATCGCGCTCGGGGCGCTGCTGCACGACGGGATCACCGTCCGGCTCGCCGGTCAGGATTCACGCCGCGGCACCTTCGTCCAGCGGCACGCCTCGGTGGTGGACGCCCGCACCGGCGACGACTACCTGCCGCTGAAGTCGCTCACCGGTGACGGCGAGCGCTCCCGGTTCTTCGTGCACGACTCGCTGCTCAGCGAGTACGCCGCGATGGGCTTCGAGTACGGCTACTCGGTGGAGAACATCAACGCGCTGGTCGCCTGGGAGGCCCAGTTCGGCGACTTCGTCAACGGTGCCCAGTCGGTGATCGACGAGTTCATCTCCTCCGGTGAGGTGAAGTGGGGTCAGCGCTCCGCGGTCACCCTGCTGCTGCCGCACGGCCACGAGGGTCAGGGGCCGGACCACACCTCCGGCCGCCCCGAGCGGTTCCTGCAGATGTGCGCCGAGGACAACATGCGGGTCTCCATCCCGACCACCCCGGCGAACTACTTCCACCTGCTGCGCCGTCAGGCTCTGTCGCCGAAGCGCAAGCCGCTGGTGGTCTTCACGCCGAAGTCGCTGCTGCGGCACAAGCTCTGCGTCTCGTCGGTGGAGGACTTCACCACCGGCACCTTCCAGCCGGTGCTGCGCGACACGGCCGCCCCGGCACCGGAGGCGGTGAAGCGGGTGCTGCTCTGCTCCGGCAAGATCTACTACGACCTGTTCCAGGCCCGGCAGCAGCGCGAGGTCACCGACACCGCGATCCTCCGGATCGAGCAGCTGTACCCACTGCCGGTGGAGGAGATCCGGGCCGCCCTGGCGCAGTACCCGAACGCGGAGGACTTCGCCTGGGTGCAGGAGGAGCCGGCCAACCAGGGGGCCTGGTCGTTCGTCGCGCTCAACCTGCTGGAGCACCTCACGGACGTCCGGCTGCGGCGGATCTCCCGCCCGGCCGCAGCCGCCCCGGCAGTCGGCTCCGCCAAGACCCACGAGGTCGAGCAGAACGCCCTGATCGAGGCAGCCCTCCCCCGCCCGTGATCTGACCGCACCGCGCGAGCCGGGGCAGGACCGTTCACAACGGCCCTGCCCCGGCTCCGTCGGTCCACCCGCCCGGCCGAGCCGGGACGAGCAAGAGGACGTACCCATGTACTTCACCGACCGCGGCATTGAGGAGCTGGTCGAGCGCCGGGGCGACGAGCAGGTCACCCTGGAGTGGCTCGGCGAACGCCTGCGCGACTTCGTGGACCTCAACCCCGACTTCGAGACCCCCATCGAGC
Source organism: Micromonospora sp. NPDC005206 (assembly GCF_040608175.1). Taxonomy (NCBI): domain Bacteria; kingdom Bacillati; phylum Actinomycetota; class Actinomycetes; order Micromonosporales; family Micromonosporaceae; genus Micromonospora; species Micromonospora sp. NPDC005206. The sequence continues at coordinate 117,864 of NZ_JBEXHU010000005.1, read as the reverse complement.
GCCTGGCCACCTACCTGGCCCGACTGGACGACCCCGACGACGACGACGCCTAGACCCCGGCGGCTGCCGGTGATCGAGCTTGGAGGGGCCGGAGGACCCGGGCGGGAGGTCTTGCGATCTTCTAGGGTTGGGGCGTGGCCCGGAGCGTGTATCTGACGAGTGTGGGATCGGGCGGAGGTAAGTCGACCGTCGCCCTCGGGCTGGCCGAGTTGCTGTCCCGCCAGGTCGGGCGGATCGGCGCGTTCCGGCCGCTGGTCGCCGGCTCCGGCCCGGACCCGATCCTCGCCCTGCTCAGCGAGCGCTACCGGATCGAGCAACCGCTGACCGAACTAAGTGGGATGAGCTACGCCGAGGCCACCGCACTGGTCGCCGACGGCCGGCGGGAGGAGCTGATCTCCGCCGTCGTCGAGCGCTACCGGGCCGTGGAGCGGCAGTGCCCGGCGGTGGTTGTGGTGGGCAGCGACTTCGACGACCCGGGCGACCCGGCCCGTCCCCGGGAACTGGCCTTCAACGCCCGGCTGGCCACCGAGTTCGGCAGTGTGGTGGTGCCGGTGGTGGACGGCTTCGGGCAGGAGCCGGCGGCCATCGCGGCAGCCGTGCGGGGGGCGTACCACGATCTGGCCGACCTGGGCGCGACCGTGCTCGCGGTGATCGCCAACCGGGTGCCCGGGCCGATGACCCTGCCCGAGCTGCCGGTGCCGGCGTACGCCATCCCGGAGGTGCCGAGCGTGTCGGCGCCGACGGTGGCCGAGGTGGCCGCGGCGCTCGACGCCACCCTGCTCGCCGGGGACGACGCCGCGCTCGGGCGGGACGTGCTGGACTTCGTGGTCGGTGCCGCACACGTGCCCACGCTGCTGGACCACCTCACCGAGGGCGCCCTGGTGATCACCCCCGGGGACCGCGCCGACCTGCTCGTCGCCGCCAGCGCCGCGCACGTGGCCGGGCAGGTGTCGGTGGCCGGGCTGGTGCTGACCCTCGGCGAGCAGCCCGACCCGCGGGCGATGCGGTTGGTGGAGGGGCTGAACACCGGCTTGGCGGTACTCTCCGTGCGCAGCGACAGCTACCACACGGTGGCCGCGTCCAGCCGGATCGAGGGCCGACCCAGCGCGGCGAACCCGCGCAAGGTGGAGGCCGCGCTCGGCGCGTTCGAGCGCTGCGTGGACACCGACGACCTGGCCCGCCGGCTGCGCGTCAGCCGGTCGACCCGGGTCACCCCCCTGATGTTCGAGAACGAGCTGATCGACCGGGCCCGGTCACAGCGCCGGCACCTCGTGCTGCCGGAGGCCGCCGACGAGCGGATCCTGCGCGCGGCGGAGATCCTGCTCCGCCGCGGGGTGGTCGAGCTGACCCTGCTCGGCCGGCCGGACGACATCTCCCGGCGTACGCGTGAGCTGGGCGTCGACCTCGGCGACGCGCACGTGGTCGACCCGGTGACCAGCGGGTGGCGGGACGATTTCGCGGTCGAGTACGCCCAGCTCCGCGCCCACCGGGGGGTCACCGCCGAGTTGGCGCACGACATCGTCGCCCAGCCGAACTACTTCGGCACCCTGATGGTGGCCACCGGACGGGCCGACGGCATGGTCTCCGGCGCGACGCACACCACCGCCGCCACCATCCGGCCGGCGTTCGAGATCATCCGTACCGTGCCGGAGGTCTCGGTGGCCTCCAGCGTCTTCTTCATGCTGCTCGCCGACCGGGTGCTGGTCTACGGCGACTGCGCGGTCAACCGCGACCCGGACGCCGCCCAGCTCGCCGACATCGCGATCTCGTCCGCGGACACCGCCGCCCGGTTCGGCATCGAGCCCCGGGTGGCGATGCTGTCGTACTCCACCGGCAGCTCGGGGGCCGGCGCGGACGTGGAGAAGGTCGCAACGGCCACGGCGCTGGTCCGGAAGCGCCGGCCCGACCTGCTGGTCGAGGGGCCGATCCAGTACGACGCGGCGATCGACCCGGCGGTGGCGGCGACCAAGCTGCCGGGCAGCGCGGTCGCCGGCCGGGCCACGGTCTTCATCTTCCCGGACCTGAACACGGGCAACAACACGTACAAGGCGGTGCAGCGCTCCGCCGGGGCGGTCGCCGTCGGCCCGGTGATGCAGGGCCTGCGCCGGCCGGTGAACGACCTGTCCCGGGGCGCGACCGTGCCGGACATCGTCAACACGGTGGCGATCACCGCCATCCAGGCGGCCACCGAGGAGGCCTCGTGAGTCGGGTGCTGGTGCTCAACTGCGGGTCGTCATCGGTCAAGTGGCGCCGCTACGACGGTGACCGGGTGCTCGACCAGGGCACCGTCGAGCGGGTCGGTGAACCCGGTGGCGGCCCGGCGGACCACACCAGCGCCGTCCGGCAGATCCTGGCCGGGCAGGACCTGAGCGGACTGGCGGCGGTCGGGCACCGGGTGGTGCACGGCGGCCGGACGTTCAGCGCGCCGGTCCTGGTCGACGACGCGGTGCTGGCCGCGATCCGGGACCTGGTACCGCTCGCCCCGCTGCACAACCCGGCCAACCTGGCCGGCATCGAGATGGCCCGCGAGACGCTGCCGGACGTTCCGCAGGTCGCCGTCTTCGACACCGCGTTCCACCACACCCTGCCGGAGGCCGCGGCCACCTACGCGATCGACCGGGACACCGCCGAGCGGTACGCCATCCGCCGGTACGGCTTCCACGGCACCTCACACGCGTACGTCTCCCGGCGCACCGCGGAACTGCTGGGGCGCCCGTACGGGCAGCTCAACACGATCACCCTGCACCTCGGCAACGGTGCCAGCGCCTGCGCGGTGGCGGACGGCCGCAGCGTCGCCACCTCGATGGGCATGTCCCCGCTTCAGGGGCTGGTGATGGGCACCCGCAGCGGCGACCTGGACCCGGCCGTGATCTTCCACCTGCGCCGGGAGGCTGGGCTGTCGGTGGACGAGATCGACGACCTGCTCAACCACCACAGCGGCCTGCTCGGGCTGACCGGCGTCAACGACATGCGCGAGGTGCTCCAGCGCAGGGCGGCCGGAGACCAGGCGGCGGAGCTGGCCTTCGACGTGTACTGCCGGCGGATCACCGGCTATGTGGGCGCGTACTACGCGCTGCTCGGTCGGGTCGACGCGATCACCTTCACCGCCGGGGTGGGCGAGCACGCGGCGCCGGTGCGGGCCGCCGCGCTGGCCGGGCTGGACCGGCTCGGCATCGTCGTGGACCCGACCCGCAACGCCGGGAACGGTGACCGGGTGATCTCGCCCGAGGGCACCGAGGTGACCGTCTGCGTCATTCGCACCGACGAGGAACGGGAGATCGCCCGGCAGGCCCGGGCCGTGGTCGAGGCCGGCTGACGCCATTCTGTGGGCTCAGCACGCGGGCATCTCGCCGCCGGTCAAACCCGGCCGGGCCGGCAGGCTCAGCGCAGCGCCAGCCAGGCGACGAGGGCAACCAGCAGCACGACGACCACCGCCGCACCGATGATCAGCGGCAGGCGGGACGGGGACTCCGCCGGCGCGGTGGCCTCCGGCGTCTGGGTGAACGCGCGGAACGCCTCGGTGTTGCCGCTGGGGTCGGTGTAGTTCTCAGGCATGCCGGTGACCCTAGCGAAGCCGGTCGCGGCGCACCGCCCCCGCCCACGGCACCCGGTGCTGTCGACCCGGCCGGCGGAGCTGACCCGACCCGGCCGGCGGGTGCGGCCGGACCGGACGGCGGGGTCGCTACCCACACCCGGGCACCTACCGTGGAACGATGGGGGCGGGGCGGCTGATCGCCGTACTGGTGACAGCGCTGCTGGCCGGTTGCGCGCCGGCCACCGCCGTGGCGGACGGGTCCACCGCCGCCCCGGTCGTGCCGTCGGCGCGCCGGGCGCCCGAGGGGTCGTACGTCGTCGGCGTGCGTACGCTCACCCTCGATCCCCGCTCGGCGCGCCCCCTGCCGGTGACCATCTGGTACCCGGCGTCACCCGACGGGGTGGCCGCCGGGCGGTTCCCGGTGGTCATCTACAGCCACGGCCTGGACAGCCGGCCCGGGCTGCACGCAGGGCTGACCACGCGCTGGGCGGCGGCCGGCTTCGTGGTGGCCGCTCCCGCGTTCCCGCACACCCGGCGCGGTGCCGCCCGGTTCACCCGGGCCGACGTCCGCAACCAGCCGGCCGACTGCTGGCGGCTCATCCGGCACCTGAGCCGTCTCGACACCGACCCGGATGATCCGCTCGCCGGTCACCTGGCCCTGGCATCGATCGCCGCCGCCGGCCACTCGGCCGGCGGCTTCACCACGGCCGGCATGTTCGCCGAGGGGCACCAGGCCCGGCTGCGCGCCGGGATCGTGATCGCCGGGGGCGGACTGCCCGGCAGTTTCGCCGGGCCGGCCGCGCCCCTGCTCTTCGTGCACGGCACGGCCGACCCGGTGGTGCCGGTCGCGGTCGGCCGGGCCGCGTACGGGCGTACCCCCGGCCCGGCCGCCTTTCTCAGCCTGCTCGGCCAGGACCACGGCGCGTACCTCACCCCGGACAGTCCGGGGTTCGCCCCCGTCCTCGCCACCACCACCGACTTTCTCCGCTGGACCCTCTACGACGACAGCGCGGCCGGCGCCCGCCTCCCCGCCGACGCCCGCACCCCCACCCTGACCCGCTACGAGTCCCGCCCGGCCCGCTGACGACCCCGGCCGCCCCGCTGCCGGCCGGGATGCTGGACGCGCCACCGGGCCGGATCGGCGCGTTCACCGTGCCGACGATCTCGGTGGCAGCCCAGATCGAGTTCAAGCAGATGTACCCGATCTGGATGCCGGAGCGCCCGCGCCGACCAAAGGACGCCGACGACCTGGCCCGGCTGCGCGCCGCCGTCCCGCCGGCCGGAGAAGACTGAGCGCTGGGTGAGCGGCTGGCCACGCCACGCCGAACGCGACCGAGCGGGTCAGCCGGGCAGGGCACAATTGAGTTCATGTCCCGTCGCGTCACCCCCGCGCTGCTGGCCAGCGCTCTGCTCACGGCCGGCCTGGTCGGCTGCTCCGCGGATGCCCGGCAGGCCGAGAGCGCGCCGGCACCGGTCGAGCCCTCCTCCGTCGCCTCGGCGACGCCGCGGGTACCCGCCGGGACCGCGCCACAGCGAGCCTTCGCCGTCGGCGTACGCCAGCTCAAGCTGAACCGGGACGGCCGGGCGCTGCCGGTGACGCTCTGGTACCCGGCGGCCGGGGAGGCCGGTGGGGCGGTCAAGCGGTCGGCGGCGGCAGCGGCCGGCCGGTTTCCCGTGGTGATGTTCAGTCACGGCCTGGGCGGGCGGCCGGACGACTACGCCACGCTGCTGACCCGGTGGGCGGCGGCGGGTTTCGTGGTGGCCGCGCCGGCCTTCCCGCACACCTCCCGGGGCGGCGACGGCAACGTCCTCGACGTGCTCAACCAGCCGGCCGACGTGTCCTACACGCTGACCGAGGTGCTGGCGCTCGACGGCAAGGCGGGCGACCCGCTTCGCGGCCGGCTGGACGCCGAGCGGGTGGCCGCGGCCGGGCACTCGGCCGGCGGGGTGACCACCATCGGCCTGTTCACCGCCAGCCGGGACGAACGGCTGGACGCCGGCGTGGTGTTCGCCGGCACGGCGCTCGGCGTGGGTACGGCGTTCGCCGGCGCGGCCGCGCCCCAGCTGTTCGTGCACGGCGAGCTGGACGAGGTGGTCGACTACGCGGCGGGCCGGGCCGCGTACGACAAGGTGCCCTGGCCGAAGGCGATGCTGAGCCTGCCGAAGGGCGACCACGGGCGGGCGCTGCTCAGCGACGGCGCGGCGCTGCGGGTGGTCTCGGACACCTCCGTCGAGTTCCTCCGCTGGACGCTGTACGGCGACCCGGCGGCCAAGAAGCGCATCTCCACCGACGCGAAGCGCGGCGACATCGCCACCTTCGACGACCACCTGTAGGTAGCCGGCCGGGCGAAGGCGCGGATCATGAAAGCAACGCCGCGGACGCGTCAGGCGGTGTGGTCGACGACGACCTTGCCGAAGGCGTCACCGGAGTGCAGCCGGGCGAAGGCGTCCTCGACCCGGCTGAACGGGACGACGCTGTCCACCACCGGGCGCACGTCGCTGTCCGCGCAGAACGCCAGCAGCTCGTACAGCTCGCCGGGCGTGCCCATCGAGGTGCCCAGGATCTCCAGCTGCATGGCGAAGACCCGGCGGAGGTTGACCGCCGGCTCGTGACCGGCGGTGGCGCCGGAGACCACGATCCGGGCCATCGGCGCTGCCGACTTCATCGAGTGGTCGAAGGTGGCCGCGCCGACCGTCTCGATCACCACGTCGACCCGTTCCGGCAGCCGGGCACCCGGTTCCACGGCGGTGGCGCCGAGCGCGGTGATCCGCTCCCGCTTGATGGCGTCGCGGCTGGTCGCGTACACCCGCTTGCCCATCGCGACGGCGAGCGCGACGGCCGCGGTGGCCACGCCGCCGCCCGCACCCTGCACCAGCACGCTGTCGGCGTCCTCGACGCGGCCCTTGGTGGTCAACATCCGCCACGCGGTCAGCCAGGCCGTGGGCAGGCAGGCCGCGTCGGTCGCCGCCATCCCGTCGGGCAGCGGAACCAGGTTCGACCGGGGTACGGCGACCCGCTCGGCGAGGGTGCCGGGAAAGTACTCGGAGAGGATGGACACCCCGCGCGGGTCACCCCGGGTGACCACCACCGGGTAGACGACCACCTGGTTGCCCTCCGGGTCCACGCCGACCGCGTCGCAGCCGAGGATCATCGGCAGCTGGGCCTCGGTGAGCCCCACCCCCCGCAGTGACCAGAGGTCGTGGTGGTTGAGCGAGGTGGCGCGCAGCTGCACGGTCACCCAGTCGTCCGCCGGGTGGGTCGGCTCGGGCCGCTCACCGACAGTGAGCGCGGCGAGCGGGTCGGCGTCGTCGAAGCGGGAGGCGAAGGCAGCACGCATGATCGGCACGGTAACAAGCCGAGCGCCGGTTAAGAAGGGGCCCTTCCACACACCCGGCGTTAGGAAGGGACCCTTCCTACGCACCAGGCGTTAAGAAGGTGCCCTTCCTTACCGGCGGGCGACGCCGTCGCGGCGGGCCGCCTCGGCGACCGCCTCGGCCACCGCCGGGGCGACCCGGGGGTCCAGCGGCGACGGGACGATCGCCTCGGCGGTCAGCGACTCGGCCACCACTCCGGCGATGGCGTCCGCGGCGGCGACCTTCATGCCCTCGGTGATCCGGGTGGCCCGCGCGTCCAGCGCGCCCCGGAACACCCCGGGGAAGGCGAGCACGTTGTTGATCTGGTTGGGGTAGTCGCTGCGCCCGGTGGCGACCACCGCGACGTGCCGGGCGGCCACCTCGGGGTGCACCTCCGGGGTCGGGTTGGCCAGCGCGAACACGATCCCGCCGGGCGCCATGCCGGCGACCGCGGCCTCCGGGATCTGCCCGCCGGAGACGCCGATCAGCACGTCCGCGCCGCGCAGCGCCTCGGTGATGTCACCCTGCCGACCGTCGGCGTTGGTGCTCGCGGCCAGCTCGGCCTTGGTGCCGGTCAGCTCGGTACGGTGCCGGCCGATGATCCCCTTGGAGTCGCAGACCACCACCTGGTCGGGGTTGACGCCCCCGGCAACCAGCATCTTCGTCACAGCCACACCGGCCGCGCCGGCGCCGCTCACCGCGACCCGCAGGTCACCGAGCTTGCGGTTGAGCAGGGTGGCGGCGTTGCGCAGCGCGGCGAGCACCACGATCGCGGTGCCGTGCTGGTCGTCGTGGAAGACCGGGATGTCCAGCGCCTCGTCGAGCCGGCGCTCCACCTCGAAGCAGCGCGGCGCGCTGATGTCCTCCAGGTTGATCCCGCCGAACGAGGGGGCCAGGGCCCGCACCACGGCGACGATCTCGTCCACGTCCTGGGTGTCCAGACAGATTGGCACCGCGTCGACCCCGGCGAACTGCTTGAACAGCACCGCCTTGCCCTCCATCACCGGCAGCGCGGCACGCGGGCCGATGTTGCCGAGCCCGAGCACCGCCGAGCCGTCGGTGACCACCGCGACGGCGTGCGACACCCAGGTGTAGTCGTCGACCAGGTCGGGGTCGGCGGCGATCGCCTCACACACCCGGGCCACCCCCGGGGTGTACGCGAGGGAGAGGTCCTCCCGGCTGGTGAGCGGCACCGTCGAGGTGACGGCCATCTTGCCGCCCCGGTGCAGCTGGAAGACGGGATCAGCGGGGTCCACGGTGGACGAAGGCATGGCGGTGACTCCAGGATCTGTCGAGCAGACGGGGCGGCCGGCCCGGCCGCGAGGTGGGCGGCGAGCGGTGGCACGCGGTGCGGGGGGTCACCCGGGCACTTTCCGAGCATAGTGTCGACACTGCCACTCGGATGTGAGCAGGGTCATAACGGTCGACGCGGGACCCGTCCGGGGCGCGGCCAGTAGCGGGCCACCACCCGCCCCCGCACGTCGGCCACCCCGTACGCGCGGGAGTCGTCGGTGACCAGGTCGTTGTCCCCGCGCAGCCACCAGCCGCCGTCCTGTGCCCGGACCGCCCGTTTCACCACCAGCAGCTCGGGACGGGTACGGAAGACCGCGACCACCACGTCACCGGGGCGGATCGGACGACCGTGCGGGCGGACCAGCACGGCGTCGCCGTGCCGCAGCGTCGGTGCCATGGACGGACCGGTCACCAGGACTGCGGTCAGCGGCCCGCGTAGCCGGGGAGCCCCCGCCGGGTGATCGGCCCGCACTGGTTTCACCTCCATCCGCTTCGGGGAGCATTCCCAGGAGTAATGTCGCCTTTGATCATCGCAAACTTCCCATGGAGGATCCCGATGCGACTTCCACGCATCCTTGCGCCCCGCGTCACCGCGAGCGCTCACTGCGACCTGCCGTGCGGCGTCTACGACCCGGCCCAGGCCCGGATCGAGGCCGAGTCGGTCAAAATGATCTGCGAGAAGTACCAGGCGAACACCGACCCGGAGTTCCGCACCCGGGCGGTCATCATCAAGGAGCAGCGGGCCGAGCTGGTCAAGCACCACCTGTGGGTGCTCTGGACCGACTACTTCAAGGCCCCGCACTTCGAGAAGTACCCGAACCTGCACACCCTGTTCAACGAGGCCACCAAGCTCGCCGGCGCCGGTGGCGTCAAGGGCAGCCTCGACCCGGCCACCGCCGACAAGCTGCTCGCGAAGATCGATGAGATCTCGAAGATCTTCTGGGAGACCAAGAAGGCGTGACCGCACCCGTCACCCCGACGATCCGGCCGGCACGTCCCGAGGATGTGCCGGCCGTCGTCGCCATGGTTCACGAGTTGGCGGAGTACGAACGCGCCCCGGACCAGTGCCACCTCACCACCGAACAGTTGACCGCGGCCCTGTTCACGACTACTCCAGGTCGCGGCGTGGCGTCTGACGCGCCGAGCTGGAGTGGTGGTGCGACCGCGCCGGCGCTCTTCGGCCACGTCGCGGTCGACGAGCACGACCAGCCGATCGGCTTCGCGCTGTGGTTCCTCAACTTCTCCACCTGGGCCGGCGTGCACGGCGTCTACCTGGAGGACCTCTACGTCCGACCGGCCGCCCGGGGCACCGGCGCGGGCCGGCTGCTGCTCGCCACCCTGGCCGACATCTGCGTACGACGCGGCTACCGGCGGCTGGAGTGGTGGATGATCAACTGGAACCCGGCCGCCGGGTTCTACGCCTCCATCGGCGCGGAGCAGATGAGCGAGTGGGTCCCCTACCGGCTCAGCGGCGACGCACTGCGTGACCTCGCCAGCCAGGCCACCGCCGCTGGCACGCGCCCGGGCGACTGACCGGGTAGAGTCCCCGACCGGGGGGATGAGGCGTGACTCAACTGACCGGCCAGCCAGCGACCGACGACGACGTGGTGCACCTCACGGTGCCCGCCGACGGCGGCTACCTCGGCGTGCTCCGCACCGCCACCGCCGGTCTCGCGGCCCGGTTGCAGTTCGCGCTCGACGAGATCGAGGATCTGCGGATCGCGGTCGACGAGGCGTGCGCCATGCTGCTCGCCATCGCCACCCGCGACGCCGAGCTGGAGTGCCGGTTCTCGGTCACCGAGGACGCGCTGACCGTCGAGGTCACCGTGCCGACCGTGCGCGGCGCCACCCTGCCCGCCGAGTCGTCCTTCGCCTGGAAGGTGCTCACCGCGCTGACCACATCGGCGTCCACCACGGCCGCCGACGGCCGGGCGACGATCTCGCTGTTGACCCGCCGCTCCGGCGGCTACTGACCCACCCGTTCACCCCGTCGGGCGCGGAGCGCGGTCACTCGAAACCGAGCGCCCGGGTCGTCGGGGGGCTCACCAACAGCCAGCTGACGCCCAGGCCCAGTGCCATCAGCGGCACGCCGAGCCAGCCCAGCCCGGCCTGGATCATGAACCACCCGATCGGCAGCAGCATCAGCTGAAGCACGATCGCGGGGGCGCGCGCGCCGGCCTGACGGCGCAGCAGCGCGCGGCCCAGTGCCCAGAGCGCGACCGCCGCCCCGACGGCGAACGCGGTCACCAGCAGGGCTGACAGCAGATCGCGGGTAGCGGTAGTGAGATCGGCCCAGACCAGCCAGGCGGCGATCAGCCCGACGGCGACCGCCTCCGCCCACAGCAGCCGCACCGCCCAGCGGAGCGTGACGGGAATCGGGGCCGAGTCGATGGTCACGCGCGCCACGATACCCGGGCTACCGGAAGGTACAGTGCCGCCCATGCGGGCCGTCCTGGTGGTCAATCCGAAGGCCACCACCACCAGCGAACGCAGCCGGGACGTGCTTGTCCGGGCGCTGCGCAGCGAAGTCGACCTCAGCGTGCGCTACACCCGCCGGCGTGGGCACGCCATGGCGCTGGCCCGGGAGGCCGCCGCGGAGGGGGTCGACCTGGTCGTCACCCTGGGTGGCGACGGCACCGTCAACGAGGTGGTGAACGGCCTGATGACGGCCGATCCGCCCGCCGGCGCCGATGGCGCCACGCTGGCCGAACGGCTGCCCGCGCTGGCGACCGTTCCGGGTGGCTCGACCAACGTGTTCGCCCGCGCGCTGGGCCTGCCCCGGGAGTGGCCGGAGGGGACCAGCATGATCCTCGAAGGGCTGCGTCTCGGTCGACACCGGACGATCGGGCTGGGGCGCGCGGACGATCGCTACTTCACCTTCTGCGCCGGGTTCGGCCTGGACGCCGCCGTGATCCACCGGGTGGAGCAGGCACGTCGTCGGGGGCGCGTCTCCACTCCGGGTCTCTACCTGCGCTCGATCATGAACCAGTACTTCCTCGCCTCGGACCGACGGCACCCGGCGATCAGGTTGGAGCGTCCCGGTGAGCCCGCGGAGGGCGAGCTGGCGACCGTCATCATCCAGAACACCGCGCCGTGGACGTACCTGGGCGATCGGGAGATCAACCCGAACCCGGAGGCGTCGTTCGACCTCGGGCTGGACGTGCTGGCGTTGCGTCAGCTCCGGGTGGCCAGCACAACACGGACGGTGACTCAGTTCCTGTCCCGGCGGCCCGATCCACGCGGCCGGCAGGTGTTACGACTCCATGACACGGCGGAGTTCACGCTGGTCTCCAACCGTCCACAGGCGTTCCAGCTGGACGGCGACTACCTCGGCGAGCGGGAGAAAGTCAGATTCACATCCGTTCCCGCCGCACTGAGAGTAATCTGCTAGGTCTCGGGTACTGCCCTAGGTCGACGCGGCCGCCACAACTGCATCGACACGGTCGCCGCCACACCGAGGGGCAGGTGCCGGAAATGTCAGCAATGTCACGTGGACTGTACTATATTGATCCTCGGCTGTGGCACGGCGGGTAACCAGGAAGGCACTGGAACCCGGACAAATGGGTTGTGGGCTTGCTCACCGCCCGGAGTTTTTCCGAGCGTCACCCTTGACATCGCGAATGTTCGTGAAAGTATTCACAAGCGAACTTGAGTTACCGGGACATTGCCTGGATATGCTCGTCAGGTTGAGCTGTTCCAGCAGGTCCCCCGGGGCTAACCGCCTGCTCACGCACTGCCGAATGGACCGACGCGAACTGTCACCATCGGCTTTGCGGATGCATATAGGAAAAGCACTACAAGCAATAATTGCCACCCCATCCAGAATGAGGAGTGTTGCCGCCATGGACTGGCGTCACCATGCTGTCTGCCGCGACGAGGACCCGGAGCTGTTCTTCCCTATCGGGACGTCCGGACCGGCTCTCCTGCAGGTCGAGCAGGCCAAGGCCGTCTGCAGGCGCTGCTCCGTGACCGACCAGTGCCTGCAGTGGGCGCTCGAGTCGGGTCAGGACGCCGGCGTCTGGGGCGGAATGAGCGAGGAGGAGCGGCGCGCTGTCAAGCGTCGCGGTGGCCTCCGGGTCCTGCGCGCTCACTCCGCCTGATCCCACGACACAGCTGTACGCCCCGGCGGGTCCGCCCGCCGGGGCGTTCCGCTTTCCTACCTCGCTGATCATTCGCAAGCCGGCGACCTCGGTCACACCGCCGGCGCCAGGACTCGACCGGACCACTCGTCGACCCGCCGCAACACCAGCTCGACCAGCTCCGGGGCGTCGGTCAACGGGTCGGCCACCGCCACCGCGCCGGCCGCCCCGGCCGCCTCGGCCACCGCGTCGTGAAAGAGGCCCGGCGCCAGGAAGTACCCGGCGACCGCCACCCGGCGAGCGCCGGCCGCCCGTAGCCGGGCCACCGCGACACCGGTCTCCGGCGGAGCCGCCGAGGCGTACGACACCCGGCAGGGCACCCCGAACTCCGCGCCGAGCGCGTCCGCCACCAGGCCCACCGAGCCACGCGCCCGCGTGTCCCGGGTGCCCGCCGCTGCCAGCACCAGCGCGTCGAAGCGGGCCGTCCACGACTCGCCGAGCCGGCGTCGCAGCCCGGCCAGCAGAGCCCGGTCCACCGTGCCGTCCGCCGGACCGAGCACGTCGGTCACCCGTACCTCCAGCGGAGGCCCGGCCCGCGCCGCGGCGGCGACGGCCGCCGGGATGTCGACCCGACGGTGGTACGCGGCGGTCAGCAGCAGCGGCACCAGCACCGCCCGGCGGTGGCCGGCCGCCGCCAACCCGCGCAGCACCTCGGTCGGCCCCGGCTCGGTGTGGTCCAGCCAGCTCGTCCACACCGGCGTGTCCGGACGGGCGGCCGACACCGCCCGGCCCAGCGCCCGGGTGGCCTCGGCCGCTCGGGGATCACGGCTGCCGTGCGCGACCAGCACCACCGGATCCGCCCCGCCGGCCACACGCAGGCCGGTCGGGGTCGTCGACGGGGAGGTCAGACGTGCAGTCCGCACTCGGACTTCTCGAACATGGCCCACCGGCCGGCCCGCGCGTCCTCGCCGGCCTTGGTCCGACGGGTGCACGGCCAGCAGCCGATCGAGCCGTAGCCCTGCTTGAACAGCTCGTTGACCGGCACGTTCCAGCGGGTGATGTAGGCGTCCACGTCGCCCTGCGACCAGGCCGCGATCGGGTTGACCTTGACCTTGCCCCGCCGCCCGTCGAAGGTCACCACCGGCGTGTTGGCCCGGGTCGGCGACTCGTCCCGGCGCAGGCCCGCGGCCCAGGCGTCGTACCCGGTCAGCGCCCGCTCCAGCGGCTCCACCTTGCGCAGCTGGCAGCAGTCGTCCGGTGACTTGTTGAACAGCCGGGGACCGTACTGGCCGTCCTGCTGACCGACGGTGAGCCGAGGGCGGATCGACCGGACGTTCACCGGCAGCGTCCGCGCCACCTCGTCCCGCACCCGGAGGGTCTCCGGGAAGTGCAGGCCGGTGTCGAGGAAGACCACGTCCACCCCCGGGGCGACCCGGGACACCAGGTGGGCCAGCACGGCGTCGGCCATCGAGCTGGTGACGCAGAACCGGTCGCCGAAGGTCTGCGCCGCCCAACGGGCGATCTCCAGCGCCGGGGCGCCCTCCAGCTCCCGACCCGCCTGCTCGGCCAGCGCCCGCAGCTCGTCGGGGCTGCGCCGGACCGGATCGGCCGGGGTCGGACCGCCCGGACCGACCAGGCCGAGGCCGGCGGCGGAGACGAGGCTCACCGGTTCACCGCCCGGGAGAGCAGCCCGGTGAACTTCACCGAGAAGACCCGGGCGCAGGCGTGGCACTCCCAGGCGCCGTGCCCCGCCTCGTGCGGCCGTAGATCCTCCTCGCCGCAGTACGGGCAGTACAGGGGTGCCGCTCGGTTCTCGCTGCTCATCGCAGTTCCTCCTCGTCGACTCTGATCACCCAGTTGGCGAACGTCTCGCCCTCGCTCCGGCCGGCCAGGTAGCGCAGGGCCAGTCGTTCCACGTACTCCGGAAGCTCCTCGGCGGTGGCCTTCAGGCCGCGCAGCTTGCGCCCGAAACCGGCGGTCTGCCCCTGCGCCATGCCCAGGCCGCCACCCAGGTGCACCTGGAAGCCCTCGACGTGCCGACCGTCCGGGCCGACCACCAGCTGGCCCTTGAGCCCGATGTCGGCCACCTGGGTGCGCGCGCAGGCGTTCGGGCAGCCGTTGATGTGGATCGAGATGTCGGCGTCGAAGTCGCGCAGCCGCTGCTCCAGCCGGGCCACCAGCTCCTCGCCGCGGGCCTTCGTCTCGACGATGGCGAGCTTGCAGTACTCGATGCCGGTGCACGCCATGGTGCCGCGCCGCCAGGCCGACGGCCGGGCCTCCAGGCCGATCGCGCGCAGGGCGTCGACCAACGACTCGGTCCGCTCCGACGGCACGTCGAGCACCAGCAGCTTCTGGTACGGGGTGAGCCGCACCCGGCCACTGCCGTGCGCCTCGACCACGTCCGCCAGCTGGGCGAGCTGCCCACCGGAGACCCGCCCGACCACCGGAGCGGCCCCGACGTAGTGCCGCCCGTCGGCCTGCTCGTGCACGCCGACGTGGTCGATCGGCTTCGCCGGCAGGTCCGGCGCCGGGCCGTCGAGCAGCGTCCGGCCGAGGTAGTCCTTCTCCAGGACCTCGCGGAAACGCTCGATGCCCCAGTCGGCCACCAGAAACTTCAGCCGGGCACGGTTACGCAGCCGCCGGTAGCCGTAGTCGCGGAAGATCCCGACCACGCCGGCCCACACGTCGGGGATCTCGGCCAGCGGCACCCAGACGCCGAGTCGCTGGGCCAGCATCGGGTTGGTGGAGAGGCCGCCACCGACCCAGACGTCGAAGCCGGGGCCGTGTTCGGGGTGGTCGACGCCGAGGAAGGCGATGTCGTTCGACTCGTACGGGGTGTCCACCAGCCAGGAGATCGACGTCTTGAACTTGCGGGGCAGGTTGGAGAACTGCTTGTCCCCGACGTACCGGGCGACGATCTCGTCGAGCGCCGGCGTGGGGTCGAGCAGCTCGTCGCGGGCCACCCCGGCGACCGGGCTGCCCAGCACGATCCGGGGGCAGTCGCCGCACGCCTCGGTGGTCTGCAGGCCGACCGACTCCAGTCGGCGCCAGATCTCCGGCATGTCCTCGACCCGGATCCAGTGGTACTGGATGTTCTGCCGGTCGGTGATGTCGGCGGTGTCCCGGGCGAACTCCCGGGAGATGTCCGCGATGACCCGCAGCTGGGCCAGGCTGAGCTGGCCGCCGTCGATGCGGACCCGGAGCATGAAGAACTCGTCCTCCAGCTCGTGCGGCTCCAGCACCGCAGTGCGCCCACCGTCGATGCCGGCCCTGCGCTGGGTGTAGAGGCCCCACCAGCGGAACCGGCCGCGCAGGTCCTGCGGGTCGATGGAGGCGAAGCCGCGGTGCGCGTAGATGGTCTCGATCCGGGCCCGGACGTTGAGCGGGTCGTCGTCCTTCTTGATCCGCTCGTTGGGGTTGAGCGGCTCGCGGTGGCCGAGCGCCCACTGACCCTCACCCCGCGGCCGGCGCGTCACCGTCCGGGCAGGGCGGGCCGTCGGGTCCTCGGAACGGGCCGGGATGCTGCTGACCGCCATCGCGGCGTCCTCCGTTGTCTGCTGTGCCTCGGGGCGGGCGCGGGGCGCGGCGGCCGGCCCGTCGAGAGCGGGCGGGACAACGGTGTCTGAGACAGCCGGCGCGGAGCGCGCCCGAGACAGGTGGGTCGGGCGTCGTCAGTTGGCCGGACAGATCGCGCTGCGCACGCGGCCGTAATCAACGTGGCGACGAGCCACGAAGCGGCGGACGACAGCGGCGGTCATGGGCTCATGCTGCCACACCGCAGGGGGACCGGCCAATGAGCGCGTGCCGGATCCCACATCACGGGCCGGGCCAGCCGTGACAGGCTCGGACGGTGGGCATATTGTCCGAAAAGTCGCCCGGGGCGGTGCGAGGTCGGCTGCACCGCGTCCCGGTCTGGCTTCCTCCGGCGGTGCTGACCCTGGCGGTCACCGGCGCTGGGCTGGGCTCGGCCCAGCTCTGGCGCGACGAGCTGGCCACCTGGAGCGCCGCCACCCGGTCGCCCGGCGACCTGGTCCGGCTGGCCGGCACCATCGACGCCGCCACCGGCCCGTACTACCTGTTGCTGCACGGCTGGCTCGCGCTCGTCGGCGACTCCACGGTGGCCCTGCGCGCGCCGGCCGCGCTGGCGATGACCGTCGCCGCCGGACTGCTCGCCGTGCTCGGCGCGCAGCTTGCCGACCGGCGTACCGGTCTGTTCGCCGGGCTGCTCTTCGCGCTGCTCCCCGGCACCTCCCGCTACGGGCAGGAGGCCCGCCCGTACGCCCTGGCCACCGCCCTCGCGGTCCTTGCCACCCTGCTGCTGGTGAGCGCGTTGCGTCGGCCCGGCTGGGCCCGCTGGGGCGGTTACGCCGCCGCGGTGGCCGCGCTCGGGCTCACCCATCTGATCGCCCTCACCCTGCTCGCCGCACACGCGCTGGTCGTGCTGGTCACCTGGTGGCGGGGCTCCGCCGCGGCCGGGGTGGCCGAGTCGGACGGGACCGGCGAGGTGGGGCGGCCGGATCGGCGGGTGTGGCGGTGGGTGGTCGCGGTGGTGCCGGCCGCGCTGCTGGTGAGCCCGCTGCTGCTGAAGGCCGGCACACAGCGTTCCCGACAGTTGGACTGGGTTGCATCGGCCCGCCTGGACGACCTGAGCGCGCTGCCCGGTGGCGTGGCCCAGAGCTCCGTGGTGGGCGGGCTGCTGGTGGGGATCGCCGCGCTTGGTGCGGCCCGCCTCGGCCGACGGGCCCTGCTGCCGGTGAGCGCGGTGCTGCTGCCCGTCCTGCTGCTCTTCGCCGCCGGGACGGTCGTGCCGCTGTGGGTACCCCGGTATCTGGTCTTCGTGGTGCCGTTCGCCTGCCTGCTGGCCGGCGCGGCGCTGGCCGGGGTGAGTGCGCCGGCCGCGCTGGCCGTGGTGGTCCTCGCCGGGCTGCTCGGCCTGCCCGACCAGGCGGCGCTGCGGCGGACCCACGAGTGGCCGCGCAGCGCGCCGGTGGACTACGCGGGTGCCGCCCGGGTGATCGCCGACGGGCAGCGGCCCGGGGACGCGGTGGTCTATTCGCCCCGGGACAGTTGGCTCTTCCTGGATCTGGGCGTCGAGTACCACCTGGGGAACCCGCCGCGGGACGTGCTGGTCACCGAGGACGAGGTTCGTCGGGGCGATCTGTGGGCCGCGGAGTGCCCGCGACCGGCGCGGTGCCTGGCCGGCACGCCACGGGTCTGGCTGGTCGTCGCCGGGCGGCACGCCGAACCGTTGGCTACCGTGCCGGGCGCCAAGGGTGACGCGTTGCGCGCGGACTTCACCATCGCGCGTGTCTGGCAGCGCCCCGGCCTGACCGTCGCCCTGCTGACCAGCCGCCCCGGCCGCTGACCTGTCCGGCAGACCCGGGCCGACCCGCCCGGGTGCGGAACACCCAAGGCCGGCGGGGGTCGGGTCGACAGGTGGGTCAGGGTTGCGAGCGGCCGTCGGGCGCGCTGCGGGCCAGCGGTACGACGAGCACCGCCTCGGTGCCGCCGTTGGCGCCGGCGCGCAGCTCGATGGTGCCGCGCAGCTCCCCGGTGACCAGGGCCCGGACGATCTGGAGGCCCAGCCGGCTGCCGCTCTCGGCATCGAAGTCGGGTGGCAGCCCGCGTCCGTTGTCCGCCACGGAGACGTGCAGCATCTTGCGGAACCGGTGCGCCGAGACGACAACCTCGGGCCGCCCGGCCGGGTCGGTCCCGGGTACGACGGCGGGCACCACGTCGGCCGGCGCGGACGGGACGAGAGCGTCGTCCGCTTCGTCAGCGGGCGGGAAGCCGTGCTCGACGGCGTTGAGCAGCAACTCGTTGAGGACCATCACCAGCGAGGTGGCGATCTCCGCCGGCAGCACGCCGAAGCTGCCCCGCCGGCGCATGCCGACGCTCACCTCGGTCGCCGCGACCTCGGTCGCCGCGCTCGCCACCCGGTCGACGATGCCGTCGAACTCGACCGCCTCGTCGCTGGACATGGAGAGCGTCTCGTGCACCAGGGCGATCGAGGCGACCCGGCGGACCGACTCCTCCAGGGCGACCCGGGCCTCCGGCATGGCCACCCGGCGGGCCTGCAACCGCAGTAGCGCGGCCACCGTCTGGAGGTTGTTCTTCACCCGGTGGTGGATCTCCCGGATGGTGGCGTCCTTGGTGATCAGTGCCCGGTCCCGGCGGCGGACCTCGGTGATGTCCCGGACCAGGACCAGCGCGCCGATCGGCACCCCGGCGGGCATCAGCGGCAGCGCCCGGGTGAGCATCGTGGCGCCCCGCGCGTCGATCTCCCGCCGGGGCGGCGCCTCGCCGCGCAGCGCGGCCAGGATCCCGTTCGCCGCCTCGGTGCCGTCCAGCGGATCGCCGGCCAGCCGGCGGTGCAGCGCGGCCAGATCCTCCCCCACCAGGTGGGAGGCGTAGCCCAACCGGCGGTACGCGGACTGCGCGTTCGGGCTGGCGTAGGTGACCTTGCCGCCGGCGTCGAGCCGGACCAGGCCGTCCCCGACCCGCGGCGCGGAGGTGGTCTCGCCCGGGTGCCGGGGCGGCGGGAAGGTGCCGTCCGCGATCATCTGGGCCAGGTCGTCGGCCGTGGTCAGGTAGTTGAGCTCCAGCTGGCTGGGGGTACGCGCGGTGGAGAGGTTGGTGTCCCGGCCCACCACCGCGATCACCTCGCCGGCCTCCCCCTCGGCGGTGCGCAGCCGGACCGGGATCGCCTCGTGCCGGGCCGGCACGTCGCCGTACCAGACCGGGTCGCCCTCCCGCCAAATCCGGCCCTGGGAGTAGGCCACGCCCAGGTGGGCCACCTCCGGCCCGCCGACGATCCGCCCCACCTGGTCATCCTGGTACGCGGTGGGCGCGGTCGTCGGGCGGACCTGGGCGACGCAGAGGAAGGTGCCGTCCGTGTCGACCGGCACCCAGAGCAGCAGATCGGCGAAGGACAGGTCGGAGAGCAGTTGCCAGTCGCCGGCGATCCGGTGCAGGTGGTCGATGTCGGCCGGACGGAGACGGGTGTGCTCCTCGGCGAGGTCGCGCAGCGTGGACACGATGACCAGCGTGCCACGCCGCGACTCACATCGTCGCGGTGACCTTCTTCAGCCCGCGCGGCGCGTCCGGATCCTCGCCCCGGGTCAGCGCCAACGCCATCGCCAGGCGCTGCAACGGCAGGATGTCCAGCAGCGGGGCGTACCGCTCGTCGACATCGGGAACGGCGAGCCGCGTGGCGCCCGGCACGTCGGCGGAGCCGACCACCACCACGTCGGCGCGGCGCTCGCCGAGGCGGGGCAGCACCTCGCCCATCGACCGTCCGCCCGGGCCCGAGCCGACCACGGCGAGCACCGGAACCTCCGGGTCGGTCATCGCGAGCGGACCGTGCAGCAGGTCGGCGCCGGAGAAGGCGAGAGCCGGCAGGTACGAGGTCTCCATCAGCTTGAGGGCGGCCTCCCGCGCGGTCGGGTAGGCGTACCCGCGCCCGGTGGTGACCAGCTGGCGGGCGAAGCGGTAGCGCGGAGCGAGCTGCGCCGGGGTGTCGTCGGCCAGGGTGCGGGCGGCCAGCTCGGGCAGCGCGTCGAGCGCCTCCCGCTCGGCCGCCGGGAGCACGCCGTCGCCGGCACGGATCCCCTCGATGAGCATCAACAGGGCGAGCAGCTCGGCGGTGTACGTCTTGGTGGCGGCCACCGCCCGCTCGTGCCCGGCCGCGATGTCGACGCTCAGCTCGGCCACCTCCACCAGCGGGGAGTCCGGGGCGTTGGTCACCGCGAGGGTCAGCGCGCCGGAGGCCCGCGCGGCGCGCAGCACCTCGGCCAGGTCGGGCGAGCCGCCGCTCTGGCTGACCCCGACGACCAGCGCGTCGGACAGGTCGGGGCGGGCGCCGAACAGGGTGACCGCGCTGGGCGAGGCGAGCCCGGCGGGCAGCCCGAGCCGGATCTCGGCCAGGTACGCCCCGTAGAGGGCCGCGTGGTCGGAGGTGCCCCGGGCGGTGAAGACCACGTGCCGTGGCCGACGCTCGGCGACGGCAGCCGCCACCCGGGCGATCTCCCCGGCGTTGGCGGTGGAGAGCAGGCGCGCGTAGCCGGCCGGCTGCTCCTCGATGTCGGCGGCCATCCCGGCCCCTGCACGCGTCACGGACGCTCCCCTCTTGCGCGGTTCCCGCGCGTTTCCTGCTCAGTCTTGCACCTTTCAAACTATCCGAGCAATCGAACGAGCAGCACTGCGCAGTTGATCACCGAATGATCTCAATATCAACTAGGCTTGTCCCGCTCCAACCGGTGTCGCTGCGACGAGAGGACGATGTGCCCGAGGGAAGGGACGACCCCGCGCTCTCCGCGACGGAGGAGCTGGCCCTGGCCCGGCTGGCACTGGACGAGGGCGACCTCCACCACGCCGCCGGCCACCTCGCCGGCGCGCTGGCCCGGGCGCCGACCCTGCCGGAGGTGCACGAGACGTTGGCCCGGCTGGCCGCGGTCAGCGGGGGCGGGCTCGACCTCTTCCCGATCAACCACCACACCTTCGTCGGCGCAGTCGTCGCCCGCGCCCACCTGCTGGCCGCCGCCGGCCGACCGGCCGAGGGGCTGGACCTGCTGGCTGCGGCCACCGGGTACACGCCCGGCACGGAGTGGGCCGGCGTGCCATGGGTGATCGCACCCGAACTGGCCGAGCGACTGGACCCGGAGCACATCGCCCGGATCCTCATGCAGGTCTGTGCCGCGTTGCCCGACCCGGTGCCGCGCGTCGGCCGGGGCGCGCTCGCGCCGTACCTCGCGCTGGCCCGCAACGCGGTCACCGTCCGCCCCGAGCACGGTCTGCTGCTGGGCGCGGCGTCCGCGCTGGCCAGGCGGCTCGGCGAGGTCACGCTGGCGATCCGCTGGGCCACCCGCGGCGTACGGTCCCAGCCCTCGAAGATGGGCGAGGTCTGGCTCGGGTACGCGTACCGCAGCGGCGGCCGCACCCGTGAGGTCCTCGCGGCGCTCGGCCGGGCCGTCGCGCTGGACCCCGACGACCTGGCCATCTACGCCGACATCGCCGGCACCCTGGCCGAGACCGGCCGGCTGGACGAGGCACTGGAGTGGACCGAGCGGGCGCTCGCCCGGGACCCGTCGTTCGACTGCGCGGTGCACACCGCCCACCGCCTGCGGCACCTGCGCGACGGCGACCTCGCCCACCTGGTCGCGCTCGCCGACTTCGTGCGTGACCACCCGGACGACAGCCACGAGCACGGCGATCTGGCCCAGTGCTGCCGGGGTCGGCCGTGGCTCGGCCAGTTGACGCCGGCCGGCGGCCCGCTGGTCGACGCTCTGCGCCAGGCGGTGGCCGACGACGACAATGGTCTCGGGACTGCCGTACGCCTGCCGGCGGCGGCCCCGCCGAGCGCCGTGCGGACGGCCACGGCGGCGGCACCCGGGCTGCGGATCGAGGTCGCCGGCGCGGTGGAGCCGGACCCACGAGAACCGCGACGGGCCACCACCCGACGCCTGTGGCACTACGCGGACACCCTCCCGACGCCCGCGTTGCCGGCGCCCTCGGCGGCGGCGGTCGAGCGGATCGGGCAGGTCGCCCATCCGGCGTGGCCGCACCCGCCGGCGGCCTACGACGCGGCGGTGGGCCTGGCCGGCCTGGACCTGGCCGACCTGCTCGGGCTGCTGGTGCATCCGCCGGCGGCGCCGGCCAACGCGCTGGGCCGGCTCCTGGCCGCCCAGGACCCGTCGGTCTGGGTGCGCGGCGTGCAGGTGTGGGCCTGCCTGGGGCTGCTGCACCACCGCACCGACGAGCCGTGGGACGACTCGACCCGGCGGCGGGTGCTGCTGGACCTGGTCTGGGGCGTGGAGGACTGGATCACCGAGGCGGCACTGTTCGCCCTGGTCACCGCTGCCTGGGTGGACCCGGGGGTGCGATCGGACGTGGCCCAGGTGGTGGCCGAGCGGCTGGCCGACGCGGCAGCGGTGGCCCGGGCCCGGCCGGTCCCGATCGCCGTCTCACTGGCCCACCTGGCGCTGGCCGCTCCGGCACTGGACCCGGCCACCGCCGCGCTCGCCATCGAGTTGCTCGGCGACCCGCCGCCGCCCCGACTTCCGCGCCCCCGGAATCCACTTCGCCGCCTCTGGCGACGCCTCACCACACCCCGACGTCGTCGCTGACCCTGGAGAAACGGCCGCGCCGCGCCGTCCCCGGTGGGGCCAGCGCGGCGCGGGAGTTCCGGGTCAGGCGACCGGGGCCTTGCCGAGAGCGATCTCGGCCTCCTCCTCCGGGGTGGCCTGCGCCGGCGCCTCGTTCGCGGTGCGCAGCGGGATCTCCTTGATGAACCAGGCGAGCACCGGGATCACGACGGTGAACAGCACCGCCCAGAGGAAGACGTGCGAGATCGCGTCGGCGAGACCGCCGAGCACCAGTTCGCGCGCCTGGGCGGGCAGTTCCTTGAGCTTCGCCAGGTCCATCCCGCCGCCCTCGCCGCCGAAGGCGCCGCCCGCGCTGGAGCCGGCCAGCCGGCTGGCGAAGATCGCGCCGAACAGGGAGATGCCGAACGAGCCGCCGATCGACCGGAAGAAGGTGGCCGCGCCGCTGGCCGCGCCGAGGTCCTTCTGCTCCACGCTGTTCTGCGCGATCAGCATGGACGTCTGCATGAGGAAGCCCATGCCAGCGCCCAGCACGACCATGTACAGCGAGGACTGCAGCTTGCTCGTGTCGGTGTCGAGCATGGTCAGCAGCGCCATACCCGTGGCCATCACCACGCCACCGACGATCGGGTACACCCGGTACCTGCCGGTCTTCGTGATCGCCCGCCCGATGACCAGCGAGACGACCAGCATGCCGAACATCAGCGGCAGCAGCAGCAGGCCGCTGTTGGTGGCCGAGGCGCCCTGCACGGTCTGCTGGTAGAGCGGCAGGAAGTTCATCGCGCCGAACATCGCGAAACCGAGCAGGAAGCCGATCAGCGAGATCAGTGCGAAGTTGCGGTTGGCAAAGAGGGACAGCGGGAGGATCGGCTCGGCGACACGGCGCTCGACCAGGCCGAACGCCACCAGCGCGAGCACGGACAGTACGGCCAGGCCGAGGATCTGCGGGGACGACCAGTCGTACTCGTTGCCGCCCCAGGTGGTGATCAGCACGATCGCGGTGATGCCGACGGAGAGCAGCCCGGCGCCGAGCCAGTCGATCCGGTGCTCGGTGCGGTACTTCGGCAGGTGCATGGTGGTGATCAGCAGCAGCAGCGCGACGCCGCCCAGCGGCAGGTTCACGTAGAACGCCCAGCGCCACGAGAGGTGGTCGGTGATGAAGCCGCCGACCAGCGGGCCGGCCACCATGGCGATGGCCATGATCCCGGCGATCATGCCCTGGTAGCGCCCGCGCTCGCGGGGCGGGACCAGGTCACCGATGATCGCCATCACGCCGACCATGAGGCCGCCGGCGCCCAGACCCTGCACGGCCCGGAAGGCGATGAGCTGCACCATGCCGTCCTGGGGACCGCCCAGCATTCCGGAGCCGGCCATGCCGCAGAGCGCGGAGCCGAGCAGGAAGATGCCGACCGAGGTCAGGAAGACGGACTTGCGCCCGTAGAGGTCACCGAGCTTGCCCCAGATGGGGGTGGAGACGGTGGTGCCGAGGACGTACGCGGTGACCACCCACGTGAAGTGGTTGAGGCCGCCGAACTCGCCCACGATGCGCGGCAGCGCGGTGCTGACGATCATGTTGTCGAGCATTGCGAGCATCATCGCGATCATCAGCCCGAACAGCACGACCCGTACGTTGGGTCGCGCGCCGGCCTGGGTTGCCTGAGTCATGGGTAAGCTCCCCCCGAGGATTGCGTACTTACTTGCCGCCCGGCTAGTCACCTTACTAGCCGCACGGTAAGTTGGGCGGCAAGTGACGGTCAAGCCAATTGGAGGGCGTGGGTGAGGGAGAGCACAGGCGGCACCCGCGAGCGGATCAAGGCCGTCGCGCTGGAGCTCTTCACCGAGCAGGGGTACGAGAAGACCTCGCTACGCGAGATCGCCGAGCGCCTCAACGTCACCAAGGCGGCGCTCTACTACCACTTCAAGAGCAAGGACGACATCGTCGCCAGCTTCGTCGAGGACCGGCTGGAGCGGATGGACGAGCTGACCGCCTGGGCCGAGTCGCAGCCGGCGACCCTGGCCACCCGGCGCGCGCTGATCTCCCGGTACGCCGACACGATGTTCGCCGGCGACCAGCCCTCGGTGATGCGCTTCTTCGAGCAGAACCAGACCGTGCTCAAGAGCCTCGCCTCCGGCCAGCAGATGCGCGGCCGGATGATGCAGTTGGCCAACGCGCTCTGCCGGGGCGACGACTCCCCCGTCGCCCAGCTGCGCGCCGTGCTGTCGCTGTTCGCCGTGCACAGCAGCTGGTTCGCCGTCCGGGCGCCGCACATCACCGACGACGAGCGCCGCCGGATCGCCCTGGAGGTGGCCGACGAGCTGCTGGCCGCCATCGGCGCGCAGCCCGACGAGAGTGGGACCCCGGCCGCCTCGGGCAGCTCGCAGGACTGACCGGCCGGCGGCTCAGCCCCGGGGCAGCTCCAGCCGCAGGCCGAGCAGGTCCACGCCCGGCGCCGGCGCCCAGTCCTTCTCCGGGCAGCGAACGAAGCCGAGCCGCTCGTACAGCCGGTGCGCCGAGACGGCCATCCCCGCACGGACGCAGATCACCACGGCCGCGCAGCCCAGCTCGGCCGCGTGGTCGACGCACGCCTGGGCCAGCGCCGCGCCAACGCCCCGGCCCTGCGCGGCCGGGTCGACCGCGAGCATCCGGAACTCCGCCTCACCCGGGCCGGACAGCTCGGCGAACGGGGTGCCCGACAGCACGAAGGTGACCGAGCCGAGCACCGCCCCGGTCGCCTCGTCCACCGCCACCAGCACCTCACCGCTGGTGGCCCGGGTCGACACGTCGGCCAGCACCGCGCCGTACCCGTGCTCGCCCTTGAGCTGGCCGTCCGCCTCGTACGCGGCCACGGTCAGCTGAGCCACCGCCGGAAAGTCGCCCGGGTCGGCGCGCCGGACCAGCAGGCCGCTCAATCGATCACCGCGATGAGGTCGCCGTCCTGCACGACATCGCCCTCGTTGACGGCGAGCTGCTTGACCACACCGTCGGACTCGGCGATGACCGGGATCTCCATCTTCATCGACTCCAGGATCACCAGGGTGTCGCCCTCGGACACGGTGTCGCCGGTCGACGCGACGACCTTCCAGACGTTCGCCACCATCTCGGCGCGGATCTCCTCGGCCATGTCCAGGCCCTCCCTTTTCCCGATGTGCCTGCCGACGTATCCAATCATGCGGCGACCGACGGTGGGCCCGGAGCGGCGGCCCGGGTGCCGCGACCGCCCCGCCGGAAGGCGTCGGGTGCCGGCCGCACTACCATCAGCGGGTCGGACCCGACGCCGGGCGGCCGGTGGGTACACCGGCGCCGAGGCCGCGCGCAGGGCGGATCCGACCCATCACGAGGAGGTCAGCATGGCGAAGAAGTCCCGGAAGAAGAAGGCACGGAAGAAGAACGCCGCAAACCACGGCAAGCGTCCCAACTCCTGAACGCGCCGACGGGCCGACGGCCCGTCACCGGTCAGACCAACCCGGCGGACGCCGGGTACGCCGGTGGCCCGGGTCGAGATCGACCCGGGCCACCGGTTTCGTTCGTCGGGCCGACGCTCAGTCGGCGAGTTCGCGGGAGTCGCTGGTCTCGAAGACCACCAGCTCGGTGAGCTTGACCCGGAGCCGCTCGCGCAGCTCGTCCGGCGCGGTCTCGTTGCCGCAGCAACGCGCCACCAGCGCCCGCACCTCCTGCTCGAGCCCGTACTCGCGCAGGCACGGCCCGCACTCGTCCAGGTGGTGCCGGATCAGCGTGCGCCGCTCGTCGGCGCACTCCAGATCCAGGTAGAGGTAGACCTCCGCGAGCACCTCACGGCAGTCCGTCTCGTGCGGCTCCCCACAGCTCACGTCACACCTCCCGGCCGGCAGCGGCAGCGGTCGAACCCTTCGAGGAACGGGCCGCGCTGAAGCCTCGCTCCCCGGCGTACTGCTCGAGCAGCTTGCGCAGATTACGACGGCCCCGGTGCAGGCGCGACATCACCGTGCCGATCGGCGTACCCATGATGTCGGCGACCTCCTTGTAGGAGAAGCCCTCGACGTCGGTGAGGTAGACGGCGAGCCGGAACTCCTCCGGCAACTGCTGGAGGGCCTCCTTGACGTCGCTGTCCGGCAGCCGGTCCAGGGCCTCGGTCTCCGCCGAGCGCAGCCCACTGGAGGTGTGCGACTCGGCCTCGGCCAGCTGCCAGTCGGTGATCTCCTCGGTGGGCGCCTGGATCGGCTGGCGCTGCCGCTTGCGGTAGGAGTTGATGTAGGTGTTGGTCAGGATCCGGTAGAGCCAGGCCTTCAGGTTGGTGCCCTGCTCGAACTGGTGGAAGGCGGCGTACGCCTTCAGGTAGGTCTCCTGGACCAGATCCTCGGCGTCCGCCGGGTTACGCGTCATCCGTAGCCCAGCAGCGTAGAGCTGATCGACGAATGGCATCGCGTCCCGCTCGAAACGGGCCCTGCGCTCGTCCGTCTTCTCGGTGGTCAACCGCACATCCCCTCGCGTCGGATGCTTTCCCGCCGAGGATACGCGCACGGACCTGCCCACAGATTCACTTCCGGCCGGTGTGCCCGTGCTCACCGCACCCGCCCCGCCCGGTCCCGCCGTCGCGGGCCAGTCCGGGCCATCCAGCAGCTGCTTCAGCTGCCGGGCGTCCCGCTCGTCCCGTTCCCGGCTCCGTGTTTCGGTCGGCACCGGCCACCCCCTCGCAGAAAAGTCGTCCGCGGGTAGTAACGCGAGAAGACGGGTGGGGCATTCCGGCCGGCCCTCCCGTTCCTGGCCCCGGCCCCGGCGACGGCCGGCGCTGGGACCAGGAAGGGCCTGGGAGGATTTGGCCCCGCCCGCCCGAATCCGGTAGGCGGCGCCACCGGATGCAACGACCCGCGCCCGGCACCGGACACGGTTCGCCCGGCCGACCGGGTCAGCCGGCCGCCCAGCCCTGGGCGCGGAGCCAGTCCCGCACCGCGGCCGCCGTACCGGCCGGATCCTTGCGCAGGTCGTGCGTCTCCCCCGGCCGGGTCACCACCTGCACGGCCGGCCCCGGCTCCGGCACCCCGAACGGATCCCGGTCGCCGTTGACCACCAGCGTCGGCAGCCCGGTGGCCAGCTCGGCGGCCCGGGAGCGCTCCGGTCGCCCGGGCGGGTGCAGCGGAAAGGCCAGCGCGACGACGCCGGCCGCACCCACCGCGCGGGCCGTCCGACAGGCCACCCGAGCGCCGCTGGAGCGACCGCCGACGAGCAGCGTCGGGACGTTGGGCTGCCGGTCGCGCAACGCGGCGAGCACCGCCGTCCAGGCGTCGTCGAGGTGCCCGGCGGGAGCCGGCGCGCGGCGGCCGGCGACCCGGTAGGGCTGGGTCACCCGCACCACCGCCAGACCGAGCTCGACGGCCGCGTCACGCACCGCGAGCAGGTCGGGGGCGTCCACGCTGCCGCCCGCACCGTGCCCGAGCACCAGCAGGGCGGCGGCCGGCCCGATCGGCAGGTCGGTGTCGATCCGCGCCGGACCGCGCGTGGTCCCGATCTCGTCGCTGGGCAGCACGGACCCATTCTGCGCCGCCCCGTCCGGCGCCCGGGACGGGACCGGTGGTCAGCTCAGCGGGACCAGGGTGAGCAGACGGTCCCGCACCGGCGGGCCCGCCTCGTCCACGGCGTCCGGATCCGGTTCGACCTGGCCACGCCAGGCCACCAGCATCGCCCGCCGCTCGCGGGGCGTCGTGGCGCCCCACACGCCGTGACAGTCACCCACCTCCAGCGCCCAGGCCAGACAGGACCCCTGGACGTCGCAACTGCGGCACAGCGCGACGGCGGCGTCCGCCGGCTCGTTCGGCGCCGGAAAGAACGTTTCCGGATCGACGCTCTGGCATGTCCCTCTGGTGCGCCAGGCGTCATCCTGTCGGCGTTCCCGCAAGGCCCGCAGCAGTCGCGGATCTCGCCGCGCCGCGGCCACCTCGTGCGGACGGGGCATACGCGCCCGTGTCATTCACCCACCTCCCCCGTGGGACCGGCAAGATCGGTGGATGTCGTCCGCCCCGTGCGAATCGACACCCACTACCGGCGCTGTGTTCTATCGCACTTACGGACGCCGAGACAAGGGCCTGCCGGGAAGATGACTGAACGGCCAGGCGACGAATCACGCGCAACCCCAGCAAATCGGCGCCCGACGATGCGCACGAGCCTCAGAACAGGGTCAGCTCCTGCGCAGCCGTCGTCGGTGCCAGCGGCACCCGGGCGATCAACTGCGGCCCGTCGTTGCGGACGTCACCCACTGCCGGCCCGACCGGACGGATCTCCAACCGGGCCAGCTGGTCGGTCGCCGGCGGGGCGAGCAACCCGTCCGGCTCCCCGGTCGGCGCCAGCCACGACGACCACCGCTCGGGCGGCAGCAGCACCGGCATCCGGTCGTGCACCTCGGCCAGCTCACCGAGCGCCGCGGTGGTCAGCACGCTGAAGGTGAGCCGGGATTCGGCCCCGGACTCCCAGATCGACCAGATCCCGGCCAGGGCGAGCACCGAGCCGTCGGTGGGGGTCATGTAATACGCCTGCCGCCCCCCGTCGGGTTGGCGGACCCACTCGTACCAGCCGTCGGCCGGGACCAGGCAGCGGCGACGGGCGAACGCCCCGGCGTACGCCCGGCTGGTGGCGACCGTCTCCGCCCGCGCGTTGATCATGCGGGCCGCGCCGGCGGCCGATCGCGACCAGTGCGGCAGGAGGCCCCAGCGGCCGACGCAGAGACTGCGGTGCCCCTCGGGGGTGACCCGGACCAGCGGCACCGGGTCGGTCGGCGCGACGTTGTGGTCCGGCCGGATCCGGCCGTCGGTGTCGTCGGACGACTCGAACAGCGCGCTCAGCTCGCCGGAGCTCCGGGTCGTCGCGTACCTGCCGCACATGGGCACACGCTAACCCGTCGACGGCCCGCCGGCTGTCCCGCCAACCGGGAGCAGGACCGCCGGTCACCGCCGCCCACCGGCCGACACGGCAGAATGTAACCGTGGGGAACCTGACAGCAACCCGGCCGCCGCAGCCGTGGACCGCACCGACCGCCTCCGATCCGGTGGCGGCCACGCTGCGCCTGCCCGGGTCCAAGTCGATGACCGCGCGCGCCCTGGTGCTCAGCGCGCTGGCCGCCGGCCCGTCGACACTGGCCGGGCCGCTTCGCGCCCGGGACACCGAGCTGATGGCGGCCGGCCTACGGGCGATGGGCGCGCACGTGTCGATCAGCGACGACGAGCGCTGGCTGGTCCGGCCGCACCCGCTGGTCGGCCCGGCCCACGTGGACGTGGGGCTGGCCGGCACGGTGATGCGGTTCGTGCCGCCGGTGGCGGGGCTGGCCGACGGCCGGATCACCTTCGACGGTGACCCGCAGGCCCGCATCCGGCCACTCGGCCCGCTGATCGGCGCGCTGCGCTCGCTGGGTGTCCGGATCGACATCACCGGTGCGGGCAGCCTGCCGCTGACCGTGCTCGGCGCCGGCCGGATCACCGGCGGCGAGGTGGTGATCGACGCCTCCGCCTCCAGCCAACTGGTCTCCGGGCTGCTGCTGGCCGCCCCGCGCTTCGACCGGGGTGTCGTGGTGCGGCACGTCGGCCCGCCGGTGCCGTCCGCCCCGCACCTGCGGATGACGGTGCAGATGCTGCGCGCCGCCGGCGCGGCCGTCGACGACACCACCCCCGACGTGTGGACCGTTGAGCCCGGCCCGCTCGCCGGTCGCGGCTGGGAGATCGAGCCGGACCTCTCCGGCGCGGTGCCGTTCTTCGCCGCCGCGCTGGTCACCGGCGGCGAGGTCACCCTCCAGGGCTGGCCGCGTAGCAGCGCGCAGCCGGTCGAGCAGCTACGCTCGCTGCTGCACCGGATGGGCGGCGAGGTGACCCTCTCCACCACCGGGCTGACCGTCCGGGGCTCCGGCGTGGTGCACGGCCTCACCGCCGACCTCTCCGACGTGAGCGAGCTGACCCCGGCGCTGACCGCGCTGGCCATGCTGGCCGACTCGCCGTCGTCCTTCACCGGCATCGGGCACATCCGCGGCCACGAGACCGACCGGCTGACCGCGCTGGCCCGGGAGTTCGCCGCACTCGGCGCCGACGTCACCGAGGCGCCCGACGGGCTGGAGATCCGGCCCCGGCCGCTGCGCGGCGGCGTGTTCCACACCTACCACGACCACCGGATGGCACACGCCGCCGCGGTGGCCGGGCTCGCCGTGCCGGGCATCGAGGTGGACGACGTCGGGTGTACCTCCAAGACCATGCCCGAGTTCCCGGCACTATGGTCAGCGATGGTGACCGGCAAGAGCTGACGCGAGAAGAGGACAGGTCCTGGCGACCAGACGGCGGGAGTACGACGAGGACGACGTACGGGTCCGGCCCGGGAAGTCGTCGCGCCCGCGTACGCGCACCCGACCCCGGCACGCCGACGCGGTGGACGGCTTCGTCATCGCCGTCGACCGGGGGCGCTACACCTGCGTGCTGTCCGGGGCCGAGCGCGGCGTGGTCGGTGCCGAACTGCCCACGGTCACCGCGATGCGGGCCCGTGAGCTGGGCCGCAAGTCGGTGGTGGTGGGCGACCGGGTCGGACTCGTCGGGGACACCTCCGGCGCGGAGGGCGCTCTCGCCCGCATCGTCCGGATCGCCGAACGCCGCTCGGTGCTGCGCCGCACCGCCGACGACGACGAGACCACCGCCGAGGGCCGGCTGGAGCGGGTGGTGGTGGCCAACGCCGACCAGTTGGTGATCGTCAGCGCGCTGGCCGACCCGCCGCCGCGCACCGGGTTCATCGACCGCTGCCTGGTGGCCGCGTACGACGCGGACGTCGAGCCCCTTCTCTGCCTCACCAAGGCCGACCTGGCCGGCCCGGAGGAGGTGCTGGGCTACTACACCGAGCTGGAGCTGCCGTACGTGCTCAACCGCCCCGACTCCGACCTGGACGCCCTGCGCGCGCTGCTCGCCGGCCGGGTGTCGGTGCTGGTCGGGCACTCCGGGGTGGGCAAGTCGACGCTGGTCAACCGCCTCGTCCCGGAGGCAGCCCGGGCGGTCGGCGTGGTCAGCGCGATCGGTCGTGGCCGGCACACCTCCACCAGCGCGGTGGCGCTGCGACTGCCGCCGGTGCCCGGCGTCGACACCGACGCGGGGTGGATCATCGACACCCCGGGGATCCGCAGCTTCGGGCTCGCCCACGTCTCCGCCGACAGCCTGCTGCACGGCTTTCCCGACCTGGTCGAGGGCACCGTCGACTGCCCGCCCAACTGTCCGCACACGGCTGACGAGGCCGACTGCGGACTGGACGCCTGGGTGGCCGCCGGCAAGGCCGATCCGCGCCGGCTGGCCTCGTACCGCCGGTTGCTCGCCTCCCGGGCCGGCGAGGGCGACCAGCGCGGCGAGACCGACCAGCGCGGCCCCGGCGAGGGTGATCGGCGCGGCCCGGACGAGTGACCCGTCGGGTGTCGGCTAGGTTGCCGGCATGACCGGGTACGCCGACGACCTCGCCCTCGCCCACCTGCTCGCCGACCGGGCCGACGCCATCTCCACGGCCCGGTTCCGCGCGCTCGACCTGCGGGTCGAGGCGAAGCCCGATCTGACCCCGGTCTCCGACGCGGACACCGCCGTGGAGCGGGAGATCCGGGCGCTGCTGGCCGAGCACCGGCCGGCCGACGGGCTGCTCGGCGAGGAGTACGGCGACCAGCCGGCCACCGCTCCGGACGGCCGGCGGTGGATCATCGACCCGATCGACGGCACCAAGAACTTCGTCCGCGGCGTGCCGGTCTGGGCCACCCTGATCGCGCTCTTCGACGCGGACCGGCCGGTGGTCGGCGTGGTGTCCGCTCCGGCGCTGGGACGACGCTGGTGGGCGAGCCTCGGCGCGGGCGCGTACGCCGGGCCGGGCCCCGCCGCCGGCGAGCGGATCGGAGTCTCCGCCGTTCGGAGGCTCGCCGACGCCAGCTTCTGCTACTCGTCGCTCACCGGCTGGGAGCGCGCCGGCCGGCTCGACGCGATGCTCGACCTGATGCGGTCCAGTTGGCGCAGCCGGGCGTACGGCGACTTCTACGGCTACATGCTGTTGGCCGAGGGCGCACTGGACGTGATGGTCGAGCCGGAACTGTCGCTGTGGGACATGGCGGCGCTGGTCCCCATCGTCACCGAGGCGGGTGGCACGGTCACGGATCTGGCCGGTCGACCGGCTCCGACTGGCGAGCCGGGCACCGAGAGCAGCCTGGTGGCCACCAACGGTGTGCTGCACGCCGACATCCTCGCCCGGCTCGATCGACCAGCCGCGCGCTGACCCCCGGCAGCCTCTATCCTCGCCAGGTGGTCTCCTCCGGCTGGTGCTTCCTCGCGGCAATGATCGTCGCGTACGGCGTCGCCAACCTGCTTCAGTCGGTGGCCGCGGCCCGCACCACGGTGCACCACACCTTCGATCCGGGCCTGCTGCTGCGGCTGGCCGGGCACCGGACGTATCTGGTCGGGCTGAGCTGCCAGATCGGCGGGTTCGTGCTCGCGTTCCTGGCCCGGCGTGACCTGCCGCTGTTCCTGGTCCAGGCGAGCGTGGCCGCCGGGCTCGGGGTGACCGCCATCCTCGGCGTGGTGGTGTTGAAGTGGCGGTTACCGGTGGCCGAGGTGGCGCTGCTGGCCCTGCTCTTCGCCGGGATCACCGCGCTGGTGCTGGCCGCCCGGCCGGCGCCGTCCCGGCAGCTCGGCACCGCCGGCTCGGTCGCCCTGCTGGTGGCGCTCGGCGTGATCGCGGTGCTCGGCTTCTTCGCCGTCCGGCTGCACGGGGCGCCCGGTTCGGTGGCCCTCGGCTCGCTGGCCGGGCTGGCGTTCTCCTCGGCCGCGGTGGCCGCCCGACCACTGGCCTCCGCGCCGTCCGCCGAGGCGTTCCTCGCCGACCCGCTGCTCTACCTGCTCATCGTCCACTCGATCGTCGGTCAGCTGCTGCTCGGCCTGGCCATGCAGCGCGGCTCCACCACCGCCGCGGTCGCCGCGATGGACGCCGCGGGGGCGGTGCCGGCGGCGATCGTCGGCCTCCTGCTGCTCAACGACAAGATCTGGCCGGGTCGGGAGTGGCTGGCCGCGGTCGGCTTCCTGGTCACCCTCGCCTCGGTGATCGGGCTGACGCGGTACGCGGAGCCGCAGCACCACCACGCGAAGGCGCGCCGCCGCGACCGCGCCATGGTGGGCGTCGGCCAGCCCGGCTGACCAGCACACACCCCACGTCCGGCGCCGCGCTCAGGCTTCGACCGGTTTGCGGCGGCTCACCACCCGCTCGTAGAGGCGTTCCAGCGCACCGGCGGTCCGTTCCCACGTGTAGCTGCTCCGGACCCGGTCCACCGCGGCGTGGCCGTACGCGAACCGCCCGGCGTTGTCGGCGAGCAGCCGGCGCAGGGAGACCCCGAGGGTCCGTACGTCGCCGGGCGGCACCAGCCGGCCGGTGACCTCGTCGACGACCGCGTCCGCCAGCCCGCCCATCGCGTAGCCGACCACCGGCACGCCGCAGGCCATCGCCTCGAGCGAGACCCGCCCGGCCGACGAGTAGTGCGGCGTGCAGGCCACCACGTCCGCCGACCGGTACCAGGTCGCCATCTGGTCGTGCGGCACCGCGCCGACGAGCCGTACCTGGTCGGCCACCCCGACCTGTTCGGCCAGCTCGCGCAGCCGGCGTGCCTCGGTGTGGTTGGCCAACTGGTCGGCCATCGGCCCGCCGGCGATCACCAGCTCGGCGTCGCCGACCAGTCGCATCGCCCGGATCAGGTCCTCCTGGCCGTGGCCCGGGGAGAGCCCGCCGACGGAGAGGATCCGCGACCGCTGCTCGCGGGGCGCCGCCTCACCGTCGGGGTGGAACTGCTCGGTGTCCACCCCGGCCGGCACCATCGCCACCGAGCTGCGTTGCAGGCCCATCCGGGTCAGCTCGTCCACCTCGTCGTTGCACTGGGCGACCGCGATGTCCACCGCTCGGGTCAGCGCGCGTTCCAGCGGGATCCGCTCTCCCGGCCCGTCGTATCGGCCGCCCAGGTGGCGCAGCTGCTCGACGCCGAGCGAGTGGAAGGTCTGCACCACCGGGAGGTCGGTCTCCCGGACCGCGTGCGCGGCGGCCAGGCCGCCGATCCAGTAGTGCCCGTGCACCACCTCGGGCCGCCAGGCGCCGGCCCACTCGTCGGTCAGCCAACGGCCGAACTCCGTCACGTGGGGGATCAGCTCGGCGGTGGGCAGCGGGGCGGGTGGGCCGGCTGAAACCCGATGCACCTGGTAGCCGTCGACGTCCGTCGTCACCGGCAGCTTCGGGTCGTCCCGACGCTCGTAGAGCCGGACGTCGTGACCTCGGCCGGCCAGCTCGGCGGCGACCCGCGCGATGTGCTGTTGGGTGCCGACCGGCGGGCCGTCGGCGTGCCGGTACGAGCTGGTGTGCGCGCAGACGAGGCCGACGCGCATGGGTCACCTCCCTGCGATCTTTCCTCGGCAGTGGTCCTCCCGGTCAGAGCGTCCCATTAACCGGGTGACCGGGAGCTGAAACCTGGCAGATCGGAACAGTCCCCACAGGTGCCACCGACACTTGCGCCACGACAATCACGACAGCCCCCGGCGCGGCTCCGCCGGGAGGCTCTCCCGCGTTGATCGACCAACGGCCGGTGGTATGACCCGGCCCTACCGGGGGTACGGCTCAGGAATGCCGCTGACCCGCAGCCTCGACGATTCGACCGTGGTGATCACCGGCGCCTCCAGCGGGATCGGCACGGCCACCGCGTACGCGCTGGCCCGCCGGGGCGCCGCCGTCGTGCTGGCCGCCCGCAGTGAGCCGGCGCTGCGGCAGGTCGCCCAACACTGCCGGCAACTGGGCGGCCGGGCGCTGGCCGTACCGACCGACGTGACCGACCTGGAGTCGGTGCAGCGGCTGGCTGATCGGGCGGCGGCCGAGTTCGGGCGGATCGACGCGTGGGTGAACAACGCCGCGGTCGGGGTCGTGGGGCTGTTCGACGAGATCCCGGTCGCCGAGTTCCGACGGGTGGTGGAGGTGAACCTGCTCGGCGCGGTGCACGGCATCAAGGCCGCGCTGCCGCACCTCGGCGCGGCCGGCGGAGGCGTGCTGGTCAACAACGCCTCGGTGCTGGCCGAGGTGGCGATGCCGTACCAGTCGGCGTACAACGCCACCAAGCACGGCATCCGCGGGCTGGCCGACACCGTCCGGCAGGAACTGCGGGTCACCGGCCGGGGGCAGATCTCCGTCTGCACCGTGCTCCCGGCGACCATCGACACCCCGTTCTTCCGGCACGCGGCCAACCACAGCGGCCGCGAGCTGCTGCCGCCACCGCCGGTGTACCCGCCGGAGGTGGTCGCCGAGACCATCGTCCGGCTGCTGCGCCGCCCCCGCCGCGAGGCGTACGCCGGCGGCGCCGCCCGGCTGCTCGGCCTGCAGTGGCGGCTCGCACCGGCGCTCATGGAGCGCGCCCTCGGCTGGTACGCCCACCGGACCCAGTTCGGCCCCGGCGCGCGGATGGACAGCAGCGGCAACGTGTTCCACGCCGATGCCCAGGGCCGCCGGAACGGTGGCTGGCACGGCCGGCGGCGCCAGCTGGTACGAATGACCGCCGCGTTCGGGCTCGCCGCCGCCGGCACCGCGGTCGGCACGATGGCGGCGATCACCCGCCGGTCCCGGTTGACCCGCTGATGACGGGTATCGGGCGGCCGGATGCGACCTCCGTCGTACGGGCGCACAATGGGGCGATCATGCCGACCGACGTGCGTTGTCTGGTGGAGATCGACGAGTCGTCCGGGGTGGTCCGGCTGACCGGAGTGCTCGACGCGGCCGGCGCCGACACCGTCCGGGCCGCGCTGCTGGCCCGCCTCTGCGACCGACCTGGCACAGTGGTGGCCGACGTGACCGGGTTGCGGGTCGCCGACCAGGTCGGGCGGGGCGTCTTCGCCGAGATCCGCCGGGAGGTCGCCGACTGGCCCGCCGCGGACCTGCTGCTCTGCGACCCGGCGATCTCCGGGTCCGGCGGTGCCGACGCCGCACTGACCGGCGTCCCGGCCTGGCCCACCCTGGACGGCGCGCTGGCGGCGGCGCCACTGGCGGCGGTCCTCACCGCTGAGCTCGCCCCGACCGTCGGCGCCGCCCGGCAGGCCCGCGAGCTGGTCGCCACCGGCTGCCAGCACTGGGACGTGCGGACCCTGGCCGAACCGGCGAGCCTCGCGATCACCGAGATGGTCAACAACGTGGTGGCGCACGCCCGGACCCCGATGACCGTCCGGCTCGCTCCCCAGGCGGGCACCCTGCGTGTGGCGGTTCGCGACCACTCCCCCCTCCGACCCGCGTTCGCCGGGCCGGCCCCACCGACCCGGGCCGGCGGGCGGGGCCTGGTGCTGATCGACACGGTGGCCCGTCGGTGGGGCAGCAGCCCGGTACCGGACGGGAAGGTCGTCTGGTGCGTGCTGCACCCCGATGACGAACCCGGCCCCGCCGGCTGACGGGTTGTTCCCGCCCTGGTGTCCGGGTCGCCACCACACGGCCGGCAGCCCCCGGTTACGGCGGCAGGGCAGCGGGTAGTGATCAGACATGCGCGACAACGAGTACCCGACCCCCGTGTCCGACACCGAGGCGGACGGCCTGCCCGGCACCGCCGACGACGACTCGACGGCCAACGACGATGTGCTCACCGGGCGCGAGGCGGACGGCCCGGACCCGGCCCAGCTGCCCGGCGACCGGACGCCGGTGGCGGTGGACCGGTTCGGGACCACCGCCGAGGAACAGCTCGACGGTGAGTCGTTGGACTACAAGCTCGACCGAGAGGTCTACGAGCGCCCGGTGGACGACCCGTTGGCCGGCACGATCGACCCGAAGATCGCCTTCGAGGCCGACAACCTGGAAGCCGCGGCCGAGGCCCAGTTGGATGCCGACGTGATGGACCCCGGTCCGACCTCGGACCCGAACTCGCCGGTCTCCCTCTACGACCACGGCCAGCTCGGCACGGTGGCCGACGCCACGGTGGGCCGGCTGGTGGAACCGGACGAGGGGGCGCACACCGACCAGGAAACCGACTCCGTGGCGTACGACGCTGGTTCGGCGGGCGGCGGGGCGAGCGCCGAGGAGCTGGCCATCCACGAGACGGAGCCGCCGCGCTCGGTCTGAGCGGGTTCAGTCGTCCAGGCCCCGCTCGATGGCGTACCGGGTCAGCTCGACCCGGTTGTGCAGTTGCAGCTTGCCCAGCGTGTTCTGCACGTGGTTCTGCACGGTGCGGTGCGACAGCCCGAGCCGCTGCGCGATCTGCTTGTACGACACCCCCTTGGCCACCAGGCGCAGCACCTCCGTCTCCCGGTCGGTGAGGCGCGGTGCCCCGGGCTCCGCGCCGCCGGCCGCCCCGGCGTCCGACCCCGGCCCGGCGGCCAACCGGCGGTACTCGCCGAGGACCAGCCCGGCCAGGCCGGGCGTGAACACCGGATCGCCGGCAGCCGTGCGGCGCACCGCGTCGAGGAACTCGGCCGGCGCCGTCGACTTCACCAGGTAGCCGGTGGCCCCCGCCTTGACCGCGTCCAGCACGCTCTGCTGCTCGCCGCTGGCGCTGAGCATCAGCACCCGGACCTCCGGCAGCACCACGCGCAGCCCGCGGACCACCTCGACGCCGGAGACATCCGGCAGTTGCAGGTCGAGGACGACCACGTCCGGTCGGGCGGCGGGGGCCACCCGGATCGCCTGCCGCCCCTCGCCGCTGGTGGCCACCACCAGGAAACCGGCCTCGGTCAGGTCACGGGCCACTCCCTCGCGCCACATCGGGTGGTCGTCGACCACCATCACCCGTACCGGGGTCACGGCTCCGCCCTCGGCACGGTCAGCTCGATCTCGGTGCCGGCCTCGGGGGCCGACACGATCCGGACCGTTCCGCCCAGGTCCGCCATCCGGCCCCGGATCGACTGGGTCACGCCGAGCCGCCCCTGGGCGGCCGCCTCTGCCAGCCGGCCATCCGGGATGCCCGGCCCCTCGTCACGGATCGACACGGTCACGGTCGCCCCCTCGTCCTCGATCAGCACCCAGGCCCGCCCGTCGGCGTGCCGCCCCACGTTGTCCAGCGCCGCGCCGGTCGCGGCGGCCAACTCCCCGGCCACCTGCCGGGGCAGCGACACCGGGGTGGCCGGCGCGGAGAGCGACACCGCCGGTGAGGCGTACCGGCCGAGCAGCGTCCGAAGATCCACCGTGCCGGCCGCGTCCGGGGCGGTGGCGTCGGCCGGGGCGGCGCCGGCGATCAGCGCGCGCAGGGCGGCTTCCTGCTCACCGGCCAGGCGGGCCAGCTCGCCGGCCTCGCCGGGCAGGTCGGCGCCGCGCCGCTGCACCAGGGCCAGCACCTGGAGAACCGAGTCATGGATGCCCCGGGCCAGCCGCTCCCGCTCCCGGGTGGCCGCCTCCAGCTCCACCGCGCGTTGCAGCCGCTCCTCGGCGGTCGCCGCGAGCCGGGCCACATGCCCGACCACCACTCCGGCGAGCAGCATCAGGATCACCCCGGTGAACGAGGACTGGCCGATCCGTTCCCGGGTGGCCAGGTCCGCGCCGGCGACCAGCAGCGCGGCCACGGTGCCCCGCCGGCGGCCACCGGAGACGGCCCAGGCCAGGACCGGGCCCGCCATCCAGGCCACCCCCAGGGTGGGCACGCCGGTGGCGAGCGCCGCCCGGCCGACGACCCACGGGGTCGCCAGCACGATGGCCATCACCACCCCGAGGTCGGCCAGCAGCAGCGGCCAGCGCCGCCAGGCCGGGCGGGCGTAGCCAATCGCGGTCGCCACCGTCCAGGCGATCATCACCAGGACCAGGGCCGCGACGACGAACGGGTGGGCGTACCGGTCGGCGTCGCGTACCGCGAGCACGCCGACGTACGCCAGGGACGCGAACCGGAACACCGCGAGCGCCCGCCAGAGCGGCACCTCGAATCCACCCGATGGCGACGGCATGGCGGTCAGGATGCCACAGTCCGACCAGCCGGGCGGCCGGCAGCGAGTGCGGTTCGGGAAACCCTGACGTACGGTGGAAAAGCCGCGAAATTCTCCGAGATCCGCCGGTCGGGACGGGGCCATGACGAACGCAGATCCGCACGCACCGCGTACGGTTGTGCCCATCGAACCTGCCCTCCTGATCGCCGATGCCTTCGACCAGGCCCAGGTGACCGAGATCCGCCACTCGGTCACCTCCTGCGCGCACGCCTGCGGGCTGATCGGCCAGCGGCTCGACGACTTCGTGCTGGCGGTCAACGAGCTGATCACCAACGCCGTGCGGCACGGCGGCGGGCGAGGGTGGTTGCGGCTCTGGCAGGAGCCGGGGACGCTGGTCTGCGAGGTTGCCGACCACGGGCACGGGATCAGCGCACAGCGCCTGGGCGACCGCCGGCGGCCGGCCCCGGACACCGCGGGCGGCTGGGGCCTCTGGCTGGCCCGCGAGCTGACCGACGCCATGGAGGTGGCCACCGGCGCCGCCGGCACCACCGTCCGCATCACCTCAGCCCTCACCATCCGTAACCGCACCGCGCTCTGACCCCCGCCCACCACCGTCGCGGGGCTCAGGCGAAGAGCGCGGAGACGGATTCGCCGTTGTGGATCCGGCGCATCGCCTCGGCCAGGGCGGGGGCCACCGAGAGGACCTGGAGTTTGGGGACCCGCTTGTCGGTCGGGATGGGCACCGTGTTGGTGCAGACGATCTCCAGTACGCCGGGCTGATCGCTGAGTCGCCGCAGCGCGTCGCCGGAGAAGAGGCCGTGCGTGCAGGCCAGCCGGATCGAGCGGACCTTCAGGCCACGCAGGTGCTCCATCAGCTCGACGACCGTGCTGCCCTTGGCGATCTCGTCGTCCAGCACGATGACGTCCTTGTCGGTCACCTCACCGATCACCGCGCTGATCTTGACCAGGTCGTCGCTGAACCGTTGCTTCGCCCCCGCCGCGACCGGCGTGCCGAGCAGCCGGGCGAAGGCCGCGGCCTCCTTGGCGTTACCCAGGTCGGGCGAGACGACGACGGTGTTGCTGAGGTCGTAGCGCCGGAAGTGGGCGGCGAGCTCGCGCAGCGCGTGCAGGTGATCCACGGGGACGCTGAAGAAGCCGTGCACCTGGGGCGAGTGCAGGGTCATCGCGAGCACCCGGTCGGCGCCGGCCGAGGTGAGCAGGTCGGCGACGAGCCGGGCGCCGATCGAGATCCGCGGCGCGTCCTTCTTGTCGGAGCGGGCGTACGCGTAGTGCGGCAGCACCACCGTGATCCGGCCGGCGGACGCCCCTCGGGCGGCGTCGATCATCAGCAGCAGCTCGACCAGGTGCTCCTGCACGGGCGGCACCAGCGGCTGGATCAGGAAGACGTCCCGCTCCCGGCAGTTGGCCTGCAGTTGCACTTCCAGGCAGTCGTTGGCGAACCGGGAGACCCGCACGGGATGCAGCGGCACCCCCAGGTGGGCGCAGATCTCGGCGGCGAGGTCGGGATGGGCGGTTCCACTGAAAACGGCGATGTCGCGCACGTTCGCACA
Source organism: Micromonospora sp. NPDC005206 (assembly GCF_040608175.1). Taxonomy (NCBI): domain Bacteria; kingdom Bacillati; phylum Actinomycetota; class Actinomycetes; order Micromonosporales; family Micromonosporaceae; genus Micromonospora; species Micromonospora sp. NPDC005206. The sequence goes on along the minus strand of NZ_JBEXHU010000005.1, from coordinate 77,075 downwards.
TCGTAGGCGAAGCGGTCGGCGCAGGACGGCGGCGGGCCGCAACCGACCGTGACGCCGGTCGCACCGCGCGGTGGGTCCGGGTACGGTGCTGCGGTGACCCCCCAGTACGTCGCCGCCATCGATCAGGGCACCACCTCCTCGCGGTGCATCGTCTTCGACCGGGCCGGGGAGATCGTCGCCGTGGCCCAGCGCGAGCACCGGCAGATCTTTCCCCGACCCGGCTGGGTGGAACACGACGCCGAGGAGATCTGGGACAACGTCCAGCAGGTCGTCCAGGAGGCGTTGCGGTCGGCCGGCACCGACACGGCCGGGCTGGCCGCGGTCGGCATCACCAACCAGCGGGAGACGACCGTGGTCTGGGACCGGGCCACCGGACGGCCGGTGGCCAACGCGGTGGTCTGGCAGGACACCCGGACCGGGCCGCTGCTGCGCGAGCTGGAGGCGGCGTACGGCGAGGAGCTGTTCCGGACCCGCACCGGCCTCCCGCTGGCCACCTACTTCGCCGGGCCGAAGCTGCGCTGGCTGCTGGACGAGGTGGACGGCCTACGCGAGCGCGCCGAGCGCGGCGAGGTGCTCTTCGGCACCATGGACAGCTGGCTGATCTGGAAGCTGACCGGCGAGCACGTCACCGACGTGACCAACGCCAGCCGGACCATGCTGATGGACCTCGCCACCCTGGCCTGGGCCCCGGAACTGCTGGACGCGATGGGCGTGCCGGCGGCCATGCTGCCGGAGATCCGCAGCTCCGCCGAGGTGTACGGCACCGCCACCGGGGTGCTGGCCGGAGTGCCGGTGGCAAGCGCGCTCGGCGACCAGCAGGCCGCCCTGTTCGGCCAGACCTGTTTCCAGCCTGGCGAGGCGAAGTGCACCTACGGCACCGGCAGCTTCCTGCTGCTCAACACCGGGGCCAGCCCGGTCCCGTCGACGCACGGCCTGCTCACCACGGTCGCCTACCGGATCGACGGCCAGCCGGCGGCGTACGCGCTGGAGGGCGCGATCGCGGTCACCGGTTCGCTGGTGCAGTGGCTCCGGGACAGCCTCGGTCTGATCTCGACCGCCGGGGAGGTGGAGGAACTCGCTCGCACCGTGGACGACAACGGCGGCTGCTACGTGGTGCCGGCGTTCTCCGGGCTCTTCGCCCCGCACTGGCGCAGCGACGCGCGTGGCGTGATCGCCGGGCTGACCGGCTACATCACCAAGGGGCACCTGGCGCGGGCGGTGCTGGAGGCGTCGGCGTGGCAGACCCGCGAGGTGGTGGACGCGATGAACGCCGACTCCGACGTGGCGCTGCGCCGGCTCCGGGTGGATGGCGGGATGACCGCGAACCAGCTGCTCATGCAGTTCCTCGCGGACGTGCTCGACGTGCCGGTGGTCCGCTCCCGGATCACCGAGACCACCTGCCTTGGCGCTGCGTACGCGGCCGGCCTCGCGGTCGGCTTCTGGCCGGACCTGGCCACCCTGCGCGAGCAGTGGCGCTCGGACGCGCAGTGGGAGCCGGCCATGGCCCCCGAGTTGCGAGACCGGGAGCTGCACAACTGGCGCAAGGCCGTGCGGCGCACCCTCGACTGGGTGGAGTGAGCCTCGTTCGCGGGCCCTCGGTGCGCGGGGTTCCCGGTGCGCGACAGTGACCCGGGGCGTCGAAGACAGCGTCGTACCACGCCCCGCCCGGCTCAGCTCCAGCGGTTACCGGTGAGCTTCTCGTAGACCTCGACGTAGCGGGCCCGGGTCGCCTCGACCACCTCGGCCGGCATGTCCGGCGCCGGACCCTGCTTGTCCCAGCCGCTGCCGGTGGCCCAGTCCCGCACGTACTGCTTGTCGTACGAGAACTGCACCCGCCCGGGCTGGTACGACTCGGCCGGCCAGAACCGGGACGAGTCGGAGGTGAGCAGCTCGTCGGCGAGGACCAGGGTGCCGTCCGGCGCCCAGCCCAGCTCGATCTTGGTGTCGGCGACCAGGATGCCCCGGTCGGCGGCCAGTTCCGCCCCGTGCCGGTAGATGTCGATGGTGATCTGCCGCAGCCGCTCGGCGGTGGCCTGGCCCACCTTGTCCACCACGTCGGCGAACGTGATCGGCTCGTCGTGCTCGCCCACCGGGGCCTTGCTCGACGGCGTGAAGATCGGCTCGGGCAGGATCGACGCCTCGCCGAGCCCCCGGGGCAGCGGCACGCCGGAGACCGCGCCGGTGCGCTCGTACTCCCGCAGGCCACCGCCGGTGAGGTAACCCCGGGCCACGCACTCGACCGGGACCATGTCCAGCCGCTGGCAGCGGATCGCCCGCCCGGCGAACTCCGCCGGCACGTCGGCGGCCGAGATGACGTGGTTCGGCACCAGGTCGGCGAGCTGCTCGAACCACCACAGCGAGAGGGCGGTGAGCAGGCGACCCTTGTCCGGAATCGGCGTCGGCAGCGCCACGTCGTAGATCGAGATGCGGTCCGAGGCGACCAGGATCAGGTCGTCGCCGTCGGCGTAGACGTCCCGGACCTTGCCCGAGTGCAGAAGTTCCACGCGCCCTAGTACACCACGCGGCACCGGGACGCCCGCTTCGACCACCCGCGCTCGCCGTTGCGGGCAGCGGTGCCCGGACGCACGTTGACACCTTCCCGCGCCGCCTGCGTGAATGGTCCGACCGCCGCCACCCGCAGGTGCCAGGAGATCCCGTGCCCGCTGTTCGACCCCCGATCGACCGCCTCGACGCCGACCCGGGCCGGCGCCGAGTGCTGGGCGCGCTGCTCGGTGCTCCCCTGCTGGCCGCCGGCGGGCTGACCGGATGCAGCGACGGCCCCGCCACATCCACCGACGCGGGGCCGGTCGAGCTGTCGGTCTTCTGGTGGGGTGGGACGAAGCGGGCCGAGCTGACCGAGAAGGTGCTGCGGCTCTACTCGGAGCGCAACCCCCGGGTCACCTTCCGCGTCACCTGGCAGGGCGCCGACGGCTACTACGACCGGCTGGCCACCCAGGCGGCCGGCGGCAACGTGCCGGACCTGATCCAGCTCGACGACGCCGTGCTGACCGAGTACACCCAGCGCCAGATCGTCCTCGACCTCACCGAGCGGGTCGCCGACCACCGGTTGGACCTGCGCGGCCTGCCGGAGAGCCTGATCCGCTACGGCACGGTGGACGGGCGGACGATGGCGGTGGCCGGTGGGCAGACCCTCGCGGCGGTGGTGTTCAACCGGGACCTGCTGCGGGAGCTGAGGGTGCCGGAGCCACGCGGCGGGATGCCCTGGGCGGACTACATCGCCTGGGCGGAACAGGTCACCGAGGCCAGCGACGGCCAGGTGGCCGGCACCATGGACGCGTCCGGCGACTACCGCGCGCTCTGGCTCTGGCTGCGCGCCCAGGGCGGCGAGTTCTACCGGGGACGCCAGCTCGGCTTCGGCGCGGACGAGCTGATCGGCTGGTTCGAGCTGTGGCAGCGCGCCCGGGCCGGGCGGGCCACGCCGGGCGCGGCACTGGTCGAGCAGGCCGACAGCGGGGAGCCGGCACGGCAACTGGTGGTCAGCGGGTTGACCGCCGCGTCCTTCGCCTGGTCCCACGAGCTGCCGGAGCTGCAACGGCTCACGGAGGCCGAGCTGGGCGTGGTCGGCTTCCCCGGCCCGCCGGGTGCGCAGTGGGCGCGGGCGTCGATGTACTGGGCGGCGTTCCGCGGCACCCGCCACCCGGACACTGTCATCGACGTGATCAACTTTCTGACCACGAACGGCGAGGCCGGCACCGTCCTCGGCCACGAACGCGGCCTCAACGCCAGCATCGCCGTCCGCCGCTACACCGAGGGCAGCATCACCGACCCGGCGCAGCAGCGGGCCGCCGCGTTCAACGCCAGCATCGCCGAACAGCTCGGGCCGGCACCGGCGCCACCACCAAAGGGGCACGCCAAGGTGCGTACCCTGCTCGTCACCGCCGCGGAGAGCATCCGCTCCGGACGCGCCGGCACCCGCGCGGCCACCTCTCGTTTCATCGCCCAGGCCAACGCCGCCCTGGCGGCGTGACCACCGGCGGCGGCCGGTCGGCCGCCGGCGGTGATGACGAGCCGCCGACCGGCCGGGCACGGCGGCAACGCCCGGGTCAGCGCGGCGGACCGCCCCGGCGGTTGCGCGTCAGCCGCAGCACCAGGAACACGATGATCGCCACCACCACCAGGCAGCAGAGCAGGCCGAGGAATCCGAAGCCACCGCCGCGGGACCGCCGCCGGGCGGCCTCCACCACCAGCTCGCCGGTGCCCGTGGACGCCCAGGCCGCGACGGGCACGAACACCGCCAGCACGACCGCACCGAGGACCGCGCTGAGCCGGCCCCACCACTTGCCGAATGAAGACATGTCCCCATCCTCGCCGAAGGACGCAACCTCGGCACGATTGTCCACACCCAGTCATGCGGCCTACGTCGCCGCCGCCCACACCAGACCGCGCCTGTGCGGGATCCCAAAAAAAACCCGACCCCCACGATCTGGGGGCCGGGCTTTGACGTGCACCTTCAGTGGTAGCGGGGACAGGATTTGAACCTGCGACCTCTGGGTTATGAGCCCAGCGAGCTACCGAGCTGCTCCACCCCGCGTCGACTGGTTAACCCTAACCCATCCGTTCCGGTGATGATCGGCGGGGTCGCCACTCGAGGCCTGGCACGACCACCGGTCCGCCGCCCACACGTACCCGACAACGTCGACAGCCCGCCTCCGGCGAACCGGAAACGGGCTGTCGATCTGTGTCTCTCGTAGCGGGGACAGGATTTGAACCTGCGACCTCTGGGTTATGAGCCCAGCGAGCTACCGAGCTGCTCCACCCCGCGTCGGCTCGATAACCGTAGCGCACCGACCCGGGGCACCGCAAAGCGACCCACATCCCGCCACCCACCCGCTCACCGGGGCCGCCGTCAGCCGAGCCAGTCCTCGATCGCCGCGACCGCCCGCCGGCTGTCGGCATCGAACGGGGCACGTTCGGCGGAGGTGCCCTCCCAGCCCTGTTCCCAAAGCACCGTCACCACGTCGTCGATGCGGACCGCCCGGACCAACCGGACCTCCTCGCCGTCCGCTTCGCCGTTGGCGTCCAGGAACGGTGCCCGCATCTCGAACAGCACCGACTCGTCCCCATACCTGCCCGGGTCGAGCAGCCGCTGCCGCCAGGTCCGCGCGCCGTCGTCGGGCAGCTCCTGCTCGGGGCAGTCGCGAACGGCCCGCCGCAGCTCCCGTATTGCGTCGTCGGCACGGCCCGGGCGGTAGATGGTGATGGTGTGCCGGTAGCTGCCGTCCGGCAAGTACCCCTGCGGGGTTTCCGGCCGCTTGTAGGCCAGGTACCGGCCGCGGCGCTGCGCCACGGCGGACTCGCTGGGATAACCGGCCGTGCAGAGCACCGGCAGCGCCGCGCCGTCGATCCGCGATTTCAGGCCGGTCTGGTTCGCGGCCGCCAGGACGAAGAAGGCACGGTCCGGAATCGAGGTTGGTGGCCGGGGAGTGCCCGCACCTGTTGTGGGCGCCGACGGCGTACCACTCGGCGTGCCGCCCGGCGGCGACGACGGTGGCGACGGGGACAGGGACGGGGGTGGCGTCGATCCGGTCGGCACCGGGCCCGGAGTGTCGGCGGGCGGCGGCAACGGTGTTGCGTCGTCCGCCGACAACACCAGCCGGCCGCCGACCGCCACCCCGCCGAGCAGCACCGCCACCGCGAGCGCGGTGCTGGCGACCCGGACGCGGGCCCGCCGGTCGGCGCGCCGCCGAACCAGCCCGGGGTGCGCGAACTCCTGGTCGTCGACAGCGGCGCCGAGCGACCGGTAGAGGTCGGAGAGTTCAGCTGACATCGTTCGCCTCCAGCTTCACGGTGGAGAGGTCGGGCAGCAGCGCGGCCAGCCGGAACCGGCCGCGGGACAGCCAGGACTTCACGGTGCCGACCGGCACGTCGGCCTCCCGGGCGATGTCCTCCACCGACATGTCGAAGAGATAGTGCAGGGCCAGCGCCTGCCGCTGGCCGGTCGGCAACTCGCGGAGGGCACGAACCAGCAGAACGCCGTCCTCACTGGGCGCCGGAGCGTCCGGCGGTGGTCCGGTGCGACTCAGCGCCGACCGCCAGCGGTGCAGGCGCCGCCAACGGTCCGTCGCGAGCCGGGCCACCACCAGCCGCAGCCACGCCTCCGGGGCCGGATGCGTCGACAGCCGTCCCCACTGCCGCCAGGCACGGGCGAACGCCTCCTGCACCAGATCCTGCGCCTCGGTGTGGTCGCCCGTGACGGCATAGCCGTACCGCAACAGCCGCCGCGCCGTGCCGCGGTACAACTCGTCGAAACTCTGCGCGTCCCTCATCGGCTGGTCCCCCTCGTCCGCACCCCGTTGCAGAGAGGACGACGGACCGGTACCGCAGGTTGCGGGCCGGCCGGCCGCGGTGTGTCCGGGAGGCGACACGCGGACACGGCGAAGCCCTCGCCGTCACGACCAGGTGCGGTCCGACGACGAGGGCTCCGAAAGGTTCTTCCCGAGGGGCGAGGTCAGCCGCCCGGGCTGGGGGTCGGCGGCGGAGCGCTGCCACTCGGCGACGGGCTGCCACTGGGCGAAGCGGGCGGGTTGGCCGCCTGCTGCGCCTGCTGGAAGGCGGTGAGCGCCTCGTCCAGCGCCTTGAGCGCCCGACCGTACCGCTCGAAGTCCCCGGACGTCTGCGCGGCCCGGACCTCGGTGATGGCGGTCTGCACCCGGTTCGCCGCGTCGGCCAGTTCGCCGGTCATCGGCGGCGTGCCGGTGCCGGGGCCGGGGCTCGGCGGCGGCGTGGTCGGGTTACCCCCGGTGGTCGGGGGCGGCGGCGGCGGTGCGCCCTGCCCGGCCCGCTTGCCCTGCTCGACCAGCTGTTTGATGCCGTCGTTGATGTTGTCGGCGAGCGCCACGAAGGAGCCGCCGTCACCGTACGAGAGCAGCACCTTCTGCAGCAGCGGGTACGCGTCCTGCTGGTTGCTCTTCACGTAGACCGGCTCGACGTAGAGCATGCCGTCGGCGAACGGCAGCGAGAGCAGGTTGCCGTACTGCACCTGCGCCTGGTTGCTGGAGAGCAGGTTGAGCTGCTGGCGGATGTTGGCGTTGTTGGTCATCTGCTGGTGCACCTGCACCGGGCCGGAGACCCGGGTCTGGTCCGGCAGCTCCAGCACCTCCAGCCGGGGCTGCCCCTCGACGTACGACCCCGAGATCAGCGCGGCGAGGTTCTGCCGGCCGTTCGGGGTGACCGCGGAGGTGAGCTGGAAGCGCGGGGACTCCTGCCCGGGGAACTGGGTGAACAGGTAGTACGGGGGCTGCTTCTGGCCGCTGTCCGGCGCGTCCGGCACGTTGGGCACCTGCCAGAAGTCCTGCGCCGAGTAGAAGTCACCCGGGTTGGTCACGTGGAACTTGGTGAGCAGGTTCCGCTGCACCTTGAACATGTCCGCCGGGTAGCGCAGGTGCTCGGTCAGCTCGACCGGAATCTCCGTCTTCGGCAGCACCAGGTCACCGCCGAACGCCTTGTTCCACGCCTTGAGCACCGGGTCGGTGTCGTCGTACTCGTAGAGCTTCACGGTGCCGTCGTACGCGTCGACGGTGGCCTTCACCGAGTTGCGCATGTAGTTGACGTTCTCCCGGGCCAACTGGAAGGTGCCCCGGTTGGTCAGCTCGTCGGTGGTCTCGGTCTGGAGGTTGACCCGCTCGGCGTACGGGTAGGTCGCCGCCGTCGTGTAGCCGTCGACGATCCACTGCACCCGGCCGTCCACCACCGCCGGGTACGGGTCGCCGTCCAGGGTGAGGAACGGCGCGACCTTCTCCACCCGGTCCCGCGGGTTGCGCACGTAGAGCAGCCTGGAGTCCTTGTTGACCGCCTCGGAGAGCAGGAAGTTCGACTCCTGCTCCTTGATGGCGTACAGCAGCCGCCGCGTGAAGGAGCCGATCTCCACGCCGCCCTCGCCGGTGTAGGTGTAGGACTCGCCGCCACCCTCACCCACCGGCCGGTCGAACTCGGCCTTCTTGTTCGGGTCGGACTGCCCGACGATCGCGTAGTCGTCGGCGGCCATCCGCTCGCCGTAGTAGATGCGCGGCTGCTTCGCCGGGATCTGCTCGGTCTGCGAGGAGCACGCCTCCTGGGTCCGCTCGCCGAGGAAGCCGGAGACGAAGAACGGCTGCCCGCCGCAGACCACCTGGTTCGCCGGGGCGGCCACCAGCCCGTACCCGTGGGTGTAGACGGTGTGTCGGTTGATCCAGGTGTTCTGCTGGTCGGTCAGCTCGCCGTAGTTGATCTCCCGGACGCCGACCACGTAGTCGGAGGTCTTGCCGTTCACCCCGTACCGGTCGATGTCCAGCTTCGGGCCGAAGTCGTAGAAGCCGCGCACCTGCTGGAGCTGGGTGTAGGTCTCGCTGACCAACTGCGGGTCGAGCAGCCGCACGTTCGACACCACCGAGGTGTCGGTGGCCAGGTTGGCCGGCGGGGTGAGGTTGCTCGCCGCGAACGGGGTCGTCTCGGTGACCGCCAACCCGAACGCCGCCCGGGTCGCGTCGATGCTGCGTTGGATGTACGGCGCCTCCTTGTCCTTGGCGCTCGGCTTGACCTCGAAGGTCTGCACCGCCCAGGGGTAGATGCCGCCGATGGCCACCGCGGACACGCCGAGCAGGGCGAGCGAGATGCCCGGCCAGACCAGGTTCCGCATCCAGGCGTTGGAGAACACGATGATCGCGATCGCCACCACGATCGAGATGTAGGCCAGGATCTCCTTCGCCGGCAGCAGCGCGTTGACGTCCGCGTAGCCGGCGCCGTACAGCTTGGCGCCCTCGTTGTACTCCAGCAGCATCGCCCGCCGGTCCAGCACGTACGCGACGGACTTGAGCAGCACGAAGACCGCGACGAGGCTGCTCAGGTGGGCGCGGGCGGCGTTGCTCATCCGGTCCCCGACGCCCTGGAGGCGGACCCCGCCGAAGAGGTAGTGCACCGCCAGCGCGCCGATCACGGCCAGCACCACCGCGGTGAACGCGACCCCGAGCAGGTAGCGCCAGAACGGCAGCTGGAAGACGTAGAAGCCGATGTCGACCCCGAACTCCGGGTCCTTGATTCCAAAGTCGCCGCCGTTGCGGAAGAGCAGCCACTGGTTCCACCGGCTCTGCGCGGAGAGACCGGCGAAGAGCCCGACCACGGCGGCGGTCAGCGCGATCCAGGTGCCGAGGCGCGGGCTGAGCGCCATCCGGTAGCGCTCCAGGGTCGCCTGCTCGACCGAGTGCGGACGCAGCCGCGGGCGCAGCCGGTGGGCCAGCCACAGGTTGCCGCCGACGATGACCGCCATGCCGAGGCCGACGGCGAGGAAGAGCAGCAGCCGGGTGACCAGCACGCCGGTGAAGACCTCGGTGTAGCGGACCTCGTCGAACCAGAGCCAGTCCGTCCACGCCTGCACACCCCAGCCGAGCAGGGTGAAGAGCACGAACACCCCGACCAGGACAGCGATGGTGACGCGTCCGCGCCGGCTCATCCTCGGAAGGGGGCTGCTGCTACGCATGACCACTGTTGGCTCCGCACGCTCGAGTGTGATCGGCTCCGACCAGGCACCCAGAGTACGGGGTGTTCCTGAACGCGGCGGGGCACGGTCACACGCGTCAGCAGCGGGTCGGCTGTCCCCCCGCCCGCAGCGTCTCCAGCGCGGTCAGCCCTTGGCTCAACGAGCCCACCCGCAGCAGCGGCAGATCGGGTTGCGGATTGCGGACCGCCTCGGCGCAGTTGTCCGCCGGCACGAGGAAGACCTTGGCCCCGGCGCGCTTCGCACCGACCAGTTTCTGGGCGATCCCGCCGATCGGGCCGACGTTGCCCTCGTCGTCGATGGTGCCGGTGCCGGCGATGACCTGCCCACCGGTGAGGTCGGCTGGGGTCAGCTTGTCCACGATGCCCAGGGCGAACATCAGGCCGGCACTCGGCCCGCCGATGTCCTCCAGGTCGATGCCGAGCGTGAACGGGTGCGGCTGCTGCTGGTCGATCTCGACGCCGATCCGCGGCCGGCCGTCCTGCTCCTGACTGGTCACCGTCGCGGTGGCCGACGCGCCGTCGCGGGTGTAGCCGATGGTCAGGGCCGTGCCGGCCGGCTTGGCCCGGACCAGCTCGGTGACCTTCGAGGCCACCGGCACCGGCTTACCGTCGACCGAGGTGACCACGTCACCGACCTTGAGCACTGCGGCGGACGGGCCGTCCGCGGCCACCGTCTTGATCACCACCTGCACCGGGAAGCCCAGTTCGCGGAGCGCGGCGGTCTCGGCGCTGGTCTGCGACACCTTGAAGTCCTCGGCGTTGCGCTGCTCGACCTGCTCCGTCGACTCCCCCGGCGGGTACACCAGCTCGCGCGGCACCACCGCCTCGTCGTCGGAGAACCAGCCGGCGATCGCCCCGCGGAGCCGCACCGTGGGCTGCACCCCCACCGTGGTCAACCGGAGCTGGCCGGCGGAGGTGGACGTCTCCCGCCCGGAGACCTGGATGACCTCCTTGCCGTCGGCGGTGCCGAGGGTGTTGACCGTCGGGCCCGGGCCGAGCACCACGTACGGGATCGGCACCCGGAGCACCCCGATGCTCAGCAGGGCGGTGAACAGGGCACCGAGCAGGACCGTCAGGCCACGACGTCTCATGCGGCAGAGCGTACCGACCGCTCGGGGCCCGGTTGCCGGATGCGCCGCGCGACTTCGCCCTCAGCGCAACGCCAGCGGCGGCGAGCTGGGGCGCGGCGCGCGTACCGTAGACGTCGTGCCTGATATTCCGTTCGGTTTCGCGCTACCGGGTGGGCAACCACCAGACCCCAACGATCCCGCGCAGATGCAGCAGTTCATGTCGCAGTTGCAGCACCTGCTCTCCGCGCCGGGCAGCGGGCCGGTCAACTGGGACCTGGCCCGGCAGGTGGCGGCCAGCCAGCTGGCGGCCGCCGGCGACCCGGCGGTGTCGCCCTACGAGCGCAACGCGGTGGAAGAGGCGTTGCGCCTGGCCGACCTGTGGCTGGAGCCCGCCTCGGCCTGGCCGTCCGGCATCCAGTCCCCGGTGGCCTGGAACCGCAATGAGTGGATCTTCAAGACGCTGGACGTGTGGCGCAAGCTCTGCGACCCGGTGGCGAGCCGGATGGTCGGCGCGATGGGCGACCTGGTGCCGCCGGAGGCGCGCGCCCAGCTCGGCCCGATGCAGTCGATGGTGGCCACCCTCGGCGGCGCGCTCTTCGGCGGGCAGTTGGGGCAGGCCCTCGGCTCCCTCGCCGCGGAGGTGCTCTCCGCCGGCGACATCGGGCTGCCGCTCGGTCCGGCCGGCACGGCCGCGCTGATCCCGGCCAACATCCGGGCGTACGGCGAGGGCCTGGAGCTGCCCGAGGACGAGGTGCGCCTCTACGTGGCGCTGCGCGAGGCCGCCCACCAGCGGCTGTTCCAGCACGTCCCGTGGCTGCGCGGGCACGTGCTCAGCGCGGTGGAGATGTACGCCTCGGGCATCCGGGTCAACCGGGAGGCGATCGAGGAGGCGATGGGGCGGGTCGACCCGACCGACCCGGAGTCGATGCAGGCGATCGCCCTGGAGGGCATCTTCACGCCGGAGGACAGCCCGGCGCAGAAGGCCTCCCTGGCCCGACTGGAGACCGCGCTGGCCCTGGTCGAGGGCTGGGTGTGCCACGTGGTGGACAGCGCCGCCAGCGACCGGCTGCCCAACGTCGTCCGGCTGGGCGAGGCGTTCCGCCGCCGCCGGGCCGCCGGCGGTCCGGCCGAGCAGACCTTCGCCGCGCTGGTCGGTCTGGAACTGCGCCCGCGCCGGCTGCGCGAGGCGGCGGCGCTGTGGGCCGCGCTCACCGAGCATCGCGGCATCGCCGGCCGGGACGCGGTCTGGGGCCACCCGGACCTTCTCCCGTCGGACGACGACTTCGCCGACCCGGTCGCCTTCGCCATGAACGAGTGGGACCTGAGCGAGCTGGACAACTTCGACTTCACCGCGCCGGGTGGGGCCGAGGAGAAGGCTCCCGGCCAGCAGGACGACAGCGACACCGACGGCGACGCCAAGCCCTGACGACAGAGCCGGGGTGCCCGCACCGATCGACGGCGGGCACCCGGCCGGTCGGCCAGCGGGTCACGCACGCCCCGCCGGCCATATTGGCCAGCGGGTCAGGCCGGTCGGCCGGAGCCGGAGAGCAGGGCGCGGGTGGCCTCCCAACCCTCGAAGGCCGGGTCCAGGGTGGCCAGGTCGGCAGGCCCGCGTAGCCGACGCCACCCGGCCGTGACGGCAACGTCGCCGGGTCGGGGGGCACCGGCCCGCGCGTCGGCCGGTGTCGCCACGTCCAGGTCCAGCTTCGGTAGCCAACCCGCCACGGGCAGTCGCACGGCCACCCCGAGCAGGCCCGGGCCGCCGCCCTCCACCGGGGCGACCGCGACCGGCCGGGTGGTGAGCGGGCGCAGCAGTTTGCCGACGGTCAGCGCGGGCAGGTCGGGCACGTCACCGGCGAGCACCGCCGCCTGCTCGTAGCCGTCCAGCGCGGCGAACACCGCGGTCGGCGTCGGCTCGGCCACCTCGTACACGGTGGTGCCGGGCCAGACCACGGCGTCCGCCAACGACCGGTCGGCCGGGGTCACCGCGACGGCGACCTCCACCTCGTTGAGCGTGGCGAGCAGGTCGACGACGTCCTCGGCGAGCGCTGCCCGCCAGTCCGCCAGGTCGATGCCGGGCGGCGACCAGTGCACCGGCCCGAGCAACGCCACCACCACCCGTCGTGCCACATCCCGACCCTAGCGCCCCCGGCCCGACCACCTGGCCCGGCCTACGCCGCCCCGGCCGCCCGGGCTGGGCTGGGCTGGGCTGGGCTGGGCTGGGCTGGGCTGGGCTGATGATCCACCCGGTTTCAAGGATGTCGCGCTGTCCGAGGGCCCGGGACACCGCGACATCAAGGAAACCGAGTCGATCACGGAGGCCCGACCCCGCGTCAGGTGGCGACGGGGGCGCAGGAGGCGGCGGCCACGCCTTCGAGGTAGCCGCGGGCTCGTTCCGCCTTGGGATAGCGGCCGACCAGGCCCCAGAACCGGGCGTTGTGGCTGGGCACGATGAGGTGGGCCAGCTCGTGCAGCAGCACGTAGTCGATGACCCACTCCGGCATGTCCTGCACGCGGTGCGAGATCCGGATGCTGCGATCGGCGGGCGTGCAGGAGCCCCACCGGCCGTTCTGGTTGGTGACCCACCGGACGCTGGCGGGCACCGCCTTGGCGCCGTACCCGGTGAGGTAGAGGTCGATCAGCCGGGTGGCCCGGGCCAGCAGCTCCGCGTCCGAGCGGGCGAGCCGGCCCTCCCGGGCGGCGAGCCGGGCGAGCATCCGGTCGACCCACTCGCTCTCCTCGGCCCGGGAGAACTGGTCCGGGATGAGGACGACGACCCGCTCACCATCGCGGTACGCAGACACCGTGCGTCGTCGGCGCTGGCTGCGCCGCACCTCGACGACCGGCTTGCGCGTCCCCGCCATCACTGGCCCGCGCAGCCTCGGCTACGTGTCACGAAGGAAAGCTAATGCGTACTGACCAGGGGTCCGCAAGGGTCAACCGCGCGACACGCGCCCAGAAAATGGTGATTGGTCGTTGGGCGTCCCGAAAATTTCTTGGCCGGGTCGCCGCTGCGCCATCTCGTCACCCTTCGTGAACACCGATGGCGGCCCTCTCCGGGGACCCCTCCACCGTAGGTGATCACCGTGCTCGGTGCCGCTGCGGGGGCACCCGCACGGGTGGCTGAGAGGGTTTGGTCGGCGTGTCCCCGCCAAACTGACTTATCCGACCTAATTCGCCATGCACACTCTCGACGTCGACTTGCTCACAGTGTCGATGCACAGCTGACATGGAACTGCCCAGACCTGGGTAGGGTCCGCGAACCAGCGGTCACGAAGGTGGCCGCGGAGTGAGACCCAGCGCCGGCGCCCCGTGTGGCCCGCCGCCGGGCACCCCGCCGGGACGGCATTGACCGGCGGACGAGACGAGGAGGGCACCGTGGCCGACCAGGCCCAGACCTACAACGGTTACTGCGTGAAGTGCAAGGAGAAGCGGGACTTCGAGGGGCACGTTGAGGTCTCGAAGACCGGAATGAACATGGCCAAGGGCAAGTGTCCGGTTTGCGGGACAACAGTGAACCGCATCCTCGGCAAGGCCAAGGTCTGACGCGTACGGGTAATCGGGGGCGGGGTGGCCGACGGCCACCCCGCCCCCGTTGCCGTTCCGGAGGTCATCCACGGTCTGTCGGGTGCCCGACACGCGTACCGGCGGGCTGTGGATAACCCGGCGAATCCTGTGGACAGCGCTGGACAGTGGCCCGACCACCTGTGGACAACGATCGACCGAGCGCAGGGACGCGGTCACGATTCGTCATCATGAGTCGTACCGCCCTGCCGCGCCCGACCCTGCTGCCCGGTCTCTGCCGGCTCTGGCGGGACCGGCACACCCTCCAACTCGGCGTCGGCCCCGGGCCCGCCGTGCTGCTGGAGCTGGCCAACCTGCGCGCCGCCCACCTGCTCGACCTGCTGGACGGCACCCGTAGCGAGCGCGCCGTGCTGGCCCACGCGGCCACCGCCCGGGTCACCACCGACGAGGCACTCGACCTGCTCGACGCCCTGCGCACGGCGTGCCTGCTGATGCCCGGGCACAGCCTGCTCCCCCGCGAGCTGACCGGGCCGGTCCGGGCCCGGCTCGCCGCGGAGGCCGGCGCGCTGGCCCTCGCCACGGGCCGGCTGCCCGGCACCCCCGCGCAGTGCCTGCGCCGACGACAGGCCGCCCGGGTGCTGCTCACCGGGGCCGGAGCGCTCGGCGCGCCCCTGGCGGTGGCGCTGGCCCAGTCCGGCGTCGGACAGGTGATCCCACACCTCACCGGTCCGGTGCGCCCCATCGACCTGGTCGGCACCGGCATCCCGGCCGCCGAGCTGGGCGACCCGCTCGCTCCGGCGGTACGGGCCGCGGTCGACCGCGTCGCACCGGGCACCGGCACCCAACCGGGTCGCACCGCCCGGATCGACCTGGTGATCCAGCTCGGCACCGACCGCCCGCCGGCGCTGCTCGCCGCCGGTCTCGCCCAACGCCGCCAGCCGCACCTGCTGGTCACCCTGCGCGAGGGCGTACCGGTGATCGGGCCGCTGGTCCGCCCACCCGCCGGGCCCTGCCTGCACTGCGTGGAGCTGCACCGGGCCGACCGCGACCCGGACTGGCCGCGGCTCGCCGCCCAACTCGCGGCCGCCGAGCCGGCCGCCGCCGGCGCCACCGGCACACTGCTCGCGGCCACCGGGTACGCGCTGGCCGAGGCGCTCGCGCAGCTCGACGGGGGCAGCCCGGAGACGCTGGGCGGTGCCACGGAGGTCACCGGCCCGGGCCGGTTTCGCCGCCGGGGTTGGCCGCCCCACCCGGCGTGCGGGTGCTCGCCGAGCCGAGTGTGGGCACCAGCCCGGCGGCACAGCAGCAGCGGGGGCCTCCGGTCGGTAACAATGACCGAGTGACCGACATCCCGCGCCGGGCCGTGTCCCGGACCGCCAAACTCGCCGCTCTGCCGCTCGGCTTCGCCGGTCGGACCGTCCTCGGCATGGGTAAGCGCGTCACCGGGCTCGCCTCCGACGTGATCTCCGCGGAGATTCAGCAGCGCACCGCCGAGCAGCTCTTCAGCGTGCTGGGCCAGCTCAAGGGCGGTGCGATGAAGTTCGGCCAGGCCCTGTCGGTCTTCGAGGCGGCGCTGCCCGAGGAGATCGCCGCCCCCTACCGCCAGGCGCTGACCAAGCTCCAGGAGGCCGCTCCGCCGCTGCCGGTCGCCAGCGTGCACAAGGTGCTGACCGAGCAGCTCGGCCCGGACTGGCGGGACCGGTTCGTCGAGTTCAACGACACCCCGGCCGCCGCGGCCAGCATCGGCCAGGTGCACCGGGCGCGGTGGCGTGAGCCCGGGTACGGCCCCTCGGGCGAGCCGAACAGCCGCGACGTGGCCGTCAAGATCCAGTATCCGGGCGCCGGTGACGCGCTGCTCGCCGACCTCAAGCAGCTCTCCCGGCTCGGCGGGATGTTCCGGGCCATCCAGCCCGGCCTGGACGTCAAGCCGCTCCTGGTCGAGCTGCGCGAACGGATCACTGAGGAGCTGGACTACGAGCTGGAGGGCGAGTCGCAGCGCACCTTCGCCGCCGCGTACGCCGACGACCCGGAGATCTACATCCCGGCGGTGGTCTCCGCGTCGCCTCGGGTGCTGGTCACCGAGTGGGTGACGGGTACACCCCTCGCCGACATCATCCGCGAGGGCACCGAGGAGCAGCGGGACGAGGCCGGCCGCCTGATGGCCACCCTGCACCTCTCCGCACCGCAGCGGGCCGGGCTGCTGCACGCCGATCCGCACCCGGGCAATTTTCGGATACTGCCCGACGGTCGGCTCGGGGTGATCGACTTCGGTGCGGTGGCCCGGATGCCGGAGGGCACGCCGGAGCCGATCGGTCGCATCGCCGCGCTGGCCCTGCGGAACGACGCCGACGGGGTGGTGGCGGGGCTGCGGTCGGAGGGCTTCGTCAGCTCCACCGAGGAGATCGACGGCGAGGCGGTGCTGGACTTCCTCCGTCCGATGCTGGAGCCCATCGCAGCCGACGAGTTCCGCTTCACCCGGGCCTGGCTGCGGGCCGAGGCGGCCCGGCTGGCCAGCCCCCGCTCCCCCACCTACCAGCTCAGCCGGCAGCTCAACCTGCCGCCGTCGTACCTGCTCATCCACCGGGTGACGCTCGGGTCGATCGGGGTGCTCTGCCAGTTGGAGGCGAAGGCGCCGTACCGGGGCATCCTGGAGCGCTGGCTGCCCGGCTTCGCCCCGGTCGCCTGAGCACGCACGCCAAGAAGGGCGGGTGCCATCCGGCACCGGTTGTTAAGAAGGGGCCCTTCCTCTACCGCAGGCGTTAAGAAGGTGCCCTTCCTTGCACGGCGAAGGGGCGGGTGCCGGTGGCACCCGCCCCTTTCTGCGTGGGTGGTACTAGAGAACGCCCAGGTCGCGTGCCGACTGGTTGCGGCTGTTCATGGCGACGGTACGGGCGGATCGGGTTGCCTCAGTGCTCGTGGTGGTACGACCGGCCTGAGGCCGGCGCATTCGAGCCCGGGACAACGCTTCGTTGAGTAGTTGCATCTCGAAAGCTCCAGTCGGTACGTGCAGCATGGTCGTCTTCTCACTCGCTGCCGGTGCGACACCGGCGTAGTTGGTACGGATCGGGAACATGTCAGGCTGCCAGCCGGACCGCGCCACGCACCTCGGACAGCCCACTGGCCGCCAGGCGCGCCTCGGCCTCGACCCGGAGCGCGGCGTCACGTGCGACGTCCTCCTTGCGCGGGCGGCCACGGGGCCGCTTGCGCGGGACAACCGCGCCACGCTCGAAGATCTCGCCGCCCCAGACGCCCCACGGCTCCGCTCGCTCCACCGCCCCGGCCAGGCACTCGACGCGCAGCGGGCAGTCCCCGCAGAGCGACTTGGCCAGCTCGAGCTCGGCAGGCGAGTCGGAGAACCACAGGTCGGGGTCGAACTTCCGGCAGGGCAGGTTCGCCTCCATCTCGACGCTCACGTCGAGGGGGGCCAACGCCAGACTCATCGCCCGGTCACCTCTCTCTCACACTTCGATCTCATGGATCGCATTCCGACGTACTTCGGCGGGGCAAAAAACTGAGGCCGCGGATCCCGGTAAGCGGGTTCCGCGGCCTCGAGGTGAGCCGGTGTCTGATGGTCAGACCGGTCTACCTCGAGGTGGAACGCCGCGGACATCCGTGCGCTTCTTGGCGCCCTGGATGGCCATGCCCGTGAAGCCACTGGTCCCCTCGACTCCGATGGGGGCGACAGTCAGGTTCAGCTCGGCCTGAACCTGGTGCACCTGCGGAACCGACGGTCGTGCGGCCGCGAGGGCCACCCGGACAGCCGACAACGGAGCGTGGACAGCTGGCATCACCGCCAGACGCTCATAGGTGAAGATCCTCACGGGTACCACCTCCCTCACGTTCTCGTATATCGACCGGACCGACCCCCCGTGAGCAGCCGGAATGGCGCCGCTCGCGTGGTGTGTTCTGAGGTTATTCCTCGCGCCGGGGCGAGGGCAAACGAATTTACGACGAGATTTCGAAAGTTTTCTCCGGGCAGACGTCGTCCACTCCCGCGCCCCCCACCAGCGCGAGCACCGACTCGCCGTAGAGGCCCAACTTCCGGGGGCCGATGCCGGCGATCGCGATCAGTTCCTCCGGCCGGCCGGGCCGTCGCTCGGCCAGCGCGACCAGCGTGGCGTCGGTGAACACCACGTACGCGGGGACCTTCTGCGCCCCGGCCACCCGCTGTCGCCACTCGCGCAGCCGTTCATGCAGCTCATCGTCGATGTCGGACGGGCAGGTGGGGCAACGACCCAGCTTGCGGTCCGGGCCGGCGAGCAGGGTGGCGCCACAGATCCGGCAGGAGACGATCTGGGTCCGACGCCGTTCGGGGCGGCGGGCCGGACCGGCGCCACCGGTGGCCCGCTCGGTCCCGCCGGAGCCGTCCAACTGGGGCAGGAACCGCGACGGCCGCCGGGCCCGTCCGCCCGGCGAGCGCGCGGCGGCGTACGACAGCCAGAGCCACTGCCGGGCCCGGGTGATCCCGACGTAGAGCAGCCGGCGTTCCTCCTCGACCTGCTCGACGGTCTTGGCGTACGTGGTGGGCAGGGTGCCCTCGGCGAGGCCGACCAGGAAGACCGCGTCCCACTCCAGCCCCTTGGCCGAGTGCAGCGAGGCCAGGGTCACCCCGTCCACGGTCGGCACGTGCTGCTGGGCGGCCCGACGGGCCAGTTCCTCGGTGAAGTCGGCCAGGGTGACCGGCCGCTCGACCGCCGCCGCCTCGCCGATCGGCACCACCTCTTGGGTGGCCGCGTACTCCTCGGCGAGCTGGACCAGCGCGGCCAGCGCCTCCCACCGCTCGCGGGCCGCGCCACCGGCCGGGGGCGCGTCCGGGGCCCAACCGACCGCGGTGAGCGCCTCGACGACGGCGCCCGGCAGCGGGGTCTCGCCCGGGATCGACCGGGTGGCGGCGCGCAGCGCGACCATCGCCTGGCGCACCTCGGCCCGCTCGAAGAACCGCTCCGCGCCCTGCACCACGTACGGCACCGCGGCCTCGGTGAGTGCCTTCTCGTACGCCTCGGACTGCGCGTTGGTCCGGAACAGGACGGCGATCTCCCTGGCCGGTGTGCCCGCGCCGATCAGGGAGCGGCAGCGGGCGGCCACGGCGTTGGCCTCGGCCGGCTCGTCGGTGAAGATCCGCAGGTCCGGCTCGGGGCCGGCCGGGCGCTGCCCGCTCAACTCCAGCCGCAGCCGCGCCTCGGTGCCCCGGGCCTGGGAGATCACCGCGTTGGCCAACCCGACCACCTGCGGGGTGGAGCGGTAGTCCCGAACCAGCCGGATCACGGCGGCGCCCCGGTGCCGGCGCGGGAAGTCGACCAGGTACGCCGAGGTCGCCCCGGTGAACGAGTAGATCGTCTGGCTGGCGTCGCCGACCACGGTCAGGTCGTTCCGGCCGCCCAGCCAGGCGTCCAGCAACCGCTGCTGGAGCGGGTTGACGTCCTGGTACTCGTCCACCACGAAGTGCCGGTACTGGCCGCGCACCTGCTCGCCGACGTCCGGGTGCTCCTCGATGCCCCACACCGCGGCGCGCAGCATGTCCTCGAAGTCGATTACGCCGTTCGAGCGCTTGAGCTGCTCGTACGCGGTGAACACCTCGGCCACCTTCGTCGGTTCGTGCGGCGTGTCGCGCAGGGCTCGGGCGGCCGAGACCACGTAGTCCCCCGGCTCGACCAGCGACGATTTGGCCCACTCGATCTCGCCGGCCAGGTCCCGCGCGGCGGCCCGGTCGGTCCGCAGGCCCACCCGTGCCGCGGCGAGGGTGACCAGCCGCACCTTGCTGTCCAGCAGTTCGGGCATGGCCCGGCCGGCCAGCAGCCGGGGCGCGAAGTAGCGCACCTGGCGCAGTGCGGCGGCGTGGAAGGTCCGCGCCTGCACACCACCCACCCCGAGGACGGTGAGTCGACTTCGCATCTCGGCGGCGGCCCGGGCGGTGAAGGTGACCGCGAGCACGTGCCGGGGGGAGATTTCACCCGAGAGCGCCCGGTGGGCGATCCGGGAGGTGATCGCGCGGGTCTTGCCGGTGCCGGCGCCGGCCAGGATGCAGACCGGGCCGGCGGGTGCGGTCACCGCAGAGCGCTGATCCGGGTCCAGCCCGGCGAGCACGCTTTCCGACGCTGAGTGAACCGCCACAACCAGGAATCATCGCAGCTGTCCCGGACGTTGCAGCGAACAGCCTCGGCTTGATCCGCAAGCCGGCGGCGGATGAGTTGGAGGGCCCGACCATGCTGACGATGTATTCCACCCCCTGGTGCGGCTACTGCCACCGGCTGAAGTCGCAGCTCGACCGGGAGGGCATCGGGTACGAGGTGGTCGACATCGAGCAGGACCCGAAGGCCGCCGAGTTCGTGATGAGCGTCAACGGCGGCAACCAGACGGTGCCGACGCTGCGCTTCGCCGACGGCAGCGCCCTGACCAACCCCTCGATCACCCAGGTCAAGCAGCACCTGGAGACCCTCACCGCCTGACCGGCCGGGTCATTTCCGACGAGCGGCCGCCCCGATCGGGGCGGCCGCTCGTCGTGTCCGGTATCCGTCACCGGCGCGGCGACCGGTGGCTCCCGGTCACCACCTGCTGGTCCGCGTCGTCCGCCGGGCGTCGCGGCGCCGGAAGGGTCGGGCCGGGCGGCGGTGTGGGCGGGCGGGCGCCGGGCGGCGCGCTGAGGTGCCGGCCCCGCCAGAGGTAGCCGCCGGCGACCAGGGTGGCCACCCCGACCAGCGCGAACAGCGCCCGGTAGTCCAGGAACCCGACCAGCAGTGCGCCCGCGCCGATGGAGAAGGCCTGCGGCCCGCTGACCACCGCCTCGGTCTCGGCGACGACCCGGCCGACCAGCCCGGGAGGGGTACGCCGCTGGATCAGCGTGTGCAGCCCCACCATGGTCAGCGGCAGCGAGACGCCGGCCAGCAGCACCGCGGCGAAACCGAGCCGCAGATCGGGGTACGCGAGCGCGAGCGCGGCCGGCCCGAAGAACGCGACCCCGGCGGCCAGCGTGCCGACCTCGCCGAGCCGGCGGACCAGCGCCGGCGAACAGAGCCCACCGAGCAGCCCACCCACGCCCTGCACGGTGACCAGCACACCCACGAACGCGGCGTCCCGGCCCAGCCCCTGGTCGACGTAGGCGAAGATGAGCGACTCGCTGAAGCCCATCACCAGCGACCCGAGCCCGTAGCCGAGCAGGGCACGGCGCAGGGCCGGCTCGCCGGCCAGGTGTCGCAGCCCGGCACCCAGCTCGGCCGGCCAGCGCAGCCGTACCGTCGGCGGCGCCGGCTGCGGGGTGGGCAGCGCGGTCACCACGGCGGCCGCGGTCAGGAATCCGACCACGCCGATCCCGGCCAGCGCCCACCCGCCGACCGCCGCGTAGAGCGCCGCACCGACCAGCGGGCCGACCAGCCGCAGCCCCTGGCGTACGGTCTGCAGCACGCCGTTCGCCTCGGCCAGCAGCTCAACCGGCACCAGCTGCCGGATCAGCCCGCTGAGTGCCGAGCTGAGCGTGATGTGGGACAGGCCGTACAGGGCTGCCACCGTGTAGACGAGCCAGACGTCGCCCGCGTCCCGGACGGTGAACAGCGGGGTGAGCAGCACCGCGGTGACCAGGTTCGCGGCCACGAAGAAGGGCCGGCGCGGGTAGCGGTCGACGAACCAGCCGACCAGCGGCGCGAGCGTCATCGGGGCGACGACGGCGAAGATCGTGGCGCCGGCGAGCCCGTCGGAGCCGGTCAGGTCCTTGACCCAGATCGCGAGCGCGAGCAGCAGGATCGACTCGGCGGTCATGCTGGCCAGCAGGCCCCCGAAGAGCAGACGGAAATCGGATCGGCGCAGGACGGTGCGCATGGGTCCCTCCGGCGGGGATGGCGCGCCCGGGCGGGCGTGGTCGACGGGGCCGCGACCTCGGGGCCCGCCGTGGTCGGCGTACCAAAGGTCCATTTTTCGCAAGACACGCCCCCGCCGGAACCTCCAACGCCGGCCGCGCCGTCCATACTGACCGTGGGGGGCGAATTTCATACAGTTACCGTCGCGTCTGCGGCGGTCGACGGGAAAGAGGACACGTGCCTCCTGCCGCACCCAGCCCGATCCTGCGTCGTCGCCGGTTGGGCACAGAGCTGCGCCGCCTGCGCGAGGCCGCAGGCCTCACCGGCGACCAGGTCATCGAGCGGATCGGCTGGGCCTCCGCGTCGAAACTGTCCCGGCTGGAGAACGGGCGCAGCCGACCCGACCCGCAGGACGTCGGGGTTCTGCTCGACCTCTACGGTGCCGACGCGGCACTGCACGAGGAGCTGCTCGGGATCACCGGCGAGGCCGGTGACATGCGGGGCTGGTTGAAGAACTTCCCGGTGATGACGCAGCAGCAGCGCAGTTGGGCCGAGTTGGAGGCGGGCTGCGCGGAGATCTCCGAGTACAACCCGGTGCTGGTGCCGGGGCTGTTGCAGACCCCCGGGTACGCGCAGGTCCGGATCGTCTCGGCCCGTCAGGTGGCCGAGGGCGCCGGTGAGCCGGAGCCGGGCGAGGAGCCGGAGACCGAGGTGCAGGCACGGCTGGCCCGCCAGACGCTGCTCACCCGGGAGCCCGACGCGCCCCGCTACACCGCCGTACTGGAGGAGGCGGCCCTCGGCCGCCGGGCCGGCCCGCCCGAGGTGCTGCACGAGCAACTTCGCCAGCTGTGCGAGCTGGCGCTGCTGCCCAACGTGACGCTGCACGTGCTGCTCCGGGACACCCAGATCGGCAACTGGTACCTCCCGCCGACCGCGTTCTCCCTCTACCGGTTCGCCGATCCGCTCGATCCGGAGACGCTGACCATCGAAGGGGGGTTCACCGACGTCATGTCGACCGAGGCAATCGCGCTAAATCGCTATAAAGTGGTGTTCGAGTGGCTATGCACGGCGGCACTTACCGCCTCGGACACCCTCTCCTGGCTGATCGAGGCGACGGGACGGCTGACCGAGGCGGTGCCCCCTTCCACAGTGGCGTTCGGGCCGGCAACGGCGCCGCCCCAACGCCGCCGGGCCTCGGGGCGGCTGACGGAACGGTGATCCACGGGGGACCCTCCGTCGGGGCGTGCGGCACCACTTGTCCCATCGGAGCGGTTCACATCAGGAGCAGAACCATGAACGACATCCGCAACACGCCGTCTGTCCCCGCCCACCGGCTGTCGGACGCCCCGTGGCGTACCAGCACGCGCAGCCAGACCTCCAACTGCGTGGAGGTCGCTCCGCTGGGCACCGGCCCGTCCGCGGTCGCGCTGCGCGACAGCAAGGACCGGGGTGGCCCGGTGCTGCTGTTCAACCGGGCGGGATGGCTCGGCTTCATCGCCGGAGCGAAGAAGGGCCAGTTCGATCCGAACTGATCCGGTGACCGGGACGGGGCCGTCGGCGCGCTGCCGGCGGCCCCGTCGCGTTACCCACCGCCGACCCCGCTGACCAGGCATCCGCCGATCGGACGAGGCTCGAAACCAATAGGCGCGTTTCAGTTGCTGGGACGAACACGCGGCGTAACATGGCGATCGAGTACGTGGAACTTCCACACCGACTCATTCGTCGCGGTTCATCCGGAGACCCTCATGCGGTTCCTGATCGTTCGCACCGACATCCGCGCCGTCGCCGACGGGGACATCGCCGCCGCCTGGGCGGACGGCCACCGACTCCGCGACGAGACGACCGCCCCCGAGCCACGCCGCCAGATCGTGCACGCCGAGGACCGGGACGCCGCGCTGCTGCTGGCCCGGGCACTCGCCACGGTCGGCGCGGTCCGCGCCGGCAGGCAACGGGTCAAGGTCCTGCCGCTGGGCGAAGCCCGACCCACGTTCCGACACAGACCGGGCCGCACCAGCACCTGACCCACGAGACGTCCGTCGTGGTCGGAACGGCTCCCCCGCCGCGTTTTCGCCCCAGCCGACCACGACGGCCCGTGTTCCCGGCCCGTGACCGCCGCGGCAACGGCGGCCACGGGCCGGGACCGTGTTCACCGGTCGGCGTCCACCCAGCCGTCCAGCCAGCGGTGGATGAGGAACAGCGCGATCGACGACGGCGGCGGCAGGATCAACTGGGCCCCGTCACCCACATCCACGGTCTTCCCGGCCAGCGCCGCCCCGATCTCCCCCCGGGTGAACCAGCGGGCGTACGCGATCTCGGACGGGTCGACCTGCACCGGATCGGTCGGGTCGGCGGTGGCCAGGAAGCCCAGCATCAGCGAACCGGGGAACGGCCACGCCTGGCTGCCCACGTACCCGACCCGCTCGACCCCGATGCCCACCTCCTCGCGGACCTCGCGCAGCACGGCGGCCTCCGCCGACTCCCCCGGCTCCACGTAGCCGGCCAGGCAGGAGTAGCGCCGGCCGCCCGGGGTCCCCGGCCAGCCGGCGTTGTTGCCGAGCAGGCAACGCCCGTCCGGGCCGTCGACGCCGTCGTGCACCAGCACGATCATCGCCGGGTCGGTACGCGGCCAGATCCGCCCGCCGTTGCGGTCCACCCGGGACCAACCGGCCTCGTCCATCTCGGTCGGTGCTCCGGTGGCCGCCGAGTAGCCGTGCCGGGTGTGCCAGTTGACCAGCGCCAGCGCGGTGGTGAAGAGGCCGGCCTCCCGGTCGCCGAGCAGATGCCCCACCTCGCGCAGGCTGACCGCCCGTGTGCCCGGCAGCACCGGCAGCGGCGTGTCGACCGCAAAGACCGGCACCCCGTCCGGCTCGACACCGAGGAACATCGCGATCGACTCCGACCCGACCGGCACGTCCGCCGCCCCGAACAGCACCAGCGCCGGAGGTGACGCGTCGGTGTGCGCCAGCGTCCGCCCCTCGTCCGTCGAGTCGAGCAGCAGCACCCGGGCACGCAACCACGCCTCGGTCAGCCACCGCGAATCGCCCCGCCGGTGCGCGGCCCGGTCCAGCGTGGACCGGGCCAGCGGTGGCGCCGTCTCCCCACTCACGCCGCACCCTCCGCAGCCGGCGCGGACGTCCGGCTCACTGCCGCACCGGCTCGGTCCGGACCGCGGTCAGCGCGGCCAACCCCGGAGCGACCCGCTCGGCGTCGCCGAGCACCACGACCGCCGCCCGAGCTGGCGCGAGGTGGTGGGCCGCCACCCGCGCGACGTCGTCGGTGGTCACCTTCGCGAGCCGGGACGCGTACTCGGCGAGGAAGTCCAGGCGCAGGCCGTTGCCGGCGTACGCGCTGGTCAACGCGGCCAGCCCGGCCTGGGTGGACATGCCGAGCTGGAGGGTGCCGAGGGCGTACTGGCGGGCCTGCTCCAGTTCCTCGGGCTTCGGCGGCAGCGACGCCAGCCGACCCAGCTCGTACGTCGTCTCCAGCAACGCCGGACCGGTGACCTCGGTGGCCACCTCGGCGCCGGCGACCAGTACCGACCCGGCCACCGAGTGCTCGATCACCGAGTGCGGGCCGTACGTGTAGCCCTTGTCCTCGCGGATGTTCTCCACCCACCGGGAGGAGAAGTAGCCGCCGAAGATCAGGTTGGCCAGTTGCAGCGGGGCGTGGTCGGGATCGGTGCGCGGCACGGCCGGCAGCGCGATCCGCACCGAGGACTGGACCGAGCCGGGCCGGTCGACGAGCAGTAGCGGCCCCGACTCCAGCGGCGGGGTGGCCGGCAGCTCGGCCGTGCGCCCCGCGCCGGCCCAGCCACCGAGGGCCCGCTCGGCCGCGTCCAGGGCCCTCTCCGGCTGCACGTCACCGACCAGCACCAACTGCGCGCCCGCCGGGTGTACCCGCTCCGCGTGCAGGGTGCGTAGCGCCGCCGGTCGGACGGCGCGGATCTGGCCCGGCTCCGGCGTCTGCGTCGCGTACGGGTGGCGGCCGTAAATCCGCTTCAGCAGCGCCTCCCGGGCCAGGTGCGCCGGTTGGCTCTGCGCCACCTGTATCCGGTCGACCAGCCGGTCCCGCTCGGTGGCCACCTCCCCGCTGGGGTAGCTGGCCCCGGTCAGCACCTCGGCCAGCAGCTCCAGCATCCGGTCCAGCCCGGTGACCAGGCCGGCGCCGGAGAGCATCAGCCGGTCCGGATCGACGCCCGCCGAGAGGCCTCCGCCCACCTTCTGCAACTCGGCGGCGATCTGCACGCTGGTCATCGATTCGGTGCCGGAGAGCATGGTCTGCGAGAGCATCGCGCCGCGGGCCAGGTGGGCCCGGCCGAAGGGAACCCAGAGCCGCAGCTCGACCAGGGGCACGGCGGGCCGGCGTACGGCGATCACGGTGAGGCCGTTGCGCAGCGTGCGTTCGGCCTGCTTGGGCACCTTGAGCTTGCGGGTGGGGCCGAGCGGGGGCAGCGTACGCGGCCCGGTGGGGACGGTGGTGGCGGCGCTCATCGGGCACCTCCGGCGATGACCTCGACGGCGGCGCGGCGCTCCGGGCGCAGGGTGGCCGCGGCGGCGCGCACCTGCTCCTCGGTGACCTCGCCGACCAGCCGGGGCAGATCGTTGAGCAGACCCGGCTCGCCGCGTTGCTGTTCCAGGACGGCCATCCGCAGCGCCCGGCCGAGCACCGCGTCGGTGTCCCGCAGGAGGTGGGTCGCCATCCGGGCCTGGGTCCGGGCCAGTTCCCCCTCGGTCAGCCCGTCGGTGGCCAGCCGCTCCAGTTCCTCGTCCATGGTGCGCAGCACCTTGTCCACGTCGCCACCGGGCGGCAGGTGCGCCTGGAGCAGCAGCGCGGTCGGGTCGCGCACGTCGAACGGGTCGCCCATGAAGCCGAGGTATCCGCCGAGGCTGGTCACCGTCCGGTCGCGCTGGACCAACCGCTCGACCAGTCGCGACGCGTCGCCGTCGGTGAGCACCTCGGCCAGCACCACGTACGGCAGGTAGGCAGCGAAGTCGGTGACCGGGTCCGGCACCCGCCAGGCGCCGGCCACCGCCGGCAGCGGCGCCAGCGCGTCGGTGTACGAGGTACGCCGCTCGGCGGTCAGGTCGGGCTCGGTGAAGTCGGGTCGCCGCGGCGCCGGACGGGCCGGCACGTCGCCGAAGTGGCGGGTGACCAGCTCGGTCGCCTCGGCCACGTCGATGTCGCCGCTGACCGCCAGCACCGCGCTGCCGCTGGCGTAGTAGCGACGGAAGAAGTCCGCGGCGTCGGCGACGGTCGCCGACTCCAGGTCGTCGAAGGAGCCGTAGCCGTCGTGCGCGTTCGGGAATGTGTCGAACATGACCGGCGGCAGCGTCAGCCACGGGAAGCCACCGTACGGCCGGTTGAGCACGTTGACCCGGATCTCCTCCTTGACCACGTCGACCTGGTTACGCAGGTTCTCCTCGGTCAGCCGGGGGCCGCGCATCCGGTCCGCCTCCAGGAACAGCGCGCGTTCCAGCGCGTTGCTCGGCAGCGTCTCGAAGTAGTCGGTGTAGTCCAGGTGGGTGGAGCCGTTGAAGGTGCCCCCGGCGCCCTGCACGTGCCGGAAGTGGGCCAGCTTCTCCAGGTTCTCCGAGCCCTGGAACATCAGGTGCTCGAAGAGGTGGGCGAAGCCGGTGCGCCCCTCCGGCTCGGAGCGGATGCCCACGTCGTAGACCACCGCCACCCCGATCACCGGAGCACTGCGGTCGGGGGTGAGCACCACCCGCAGGCCGTTGTCGAGGGTGAACCGCTCGACCGGGTACTTCGTCGCTGGAATTCTGGATCTCCGCGCCGCCACGGGATCGACCCTAGCGCGTCGGCACCTCCACCACCGGCGACCTCCGCGGAGCCGCCTCCACCGGATCGGCCACCAGGGGCAGCACCTTCCGGCCCGAACTTCGGATGCCCTAGCAAACTGGTGGGAGATGCCGACATATCTGGGACGCGCTGTCCCGGCATGTGGATGAGTCTTGACGCTGCGTGCGGCCTGCCCCAGTCTTCCTACCAAGTAAGTAGGAATACTGCGGATTGGACGGACGATGAGGCGGCTCCCCCTGCGCCGGATGGTCAGCCTGGCCACCCTCGCCGTGGTCGGCGCGGCGACCCTGGGCAGCACCGCCGCGTGCGGCGACGACAGCGAGGCCGCGGGCGGCGGCTCCGGCCCGGTGACGCTGCGCCTCGGCTACTTCCCCAACATCACCCACGCGCCGGCGGTCGTCGGCGTGGAGAAGGGCATCTTCGCCGAGAAGCTCGGCGCCAACGTGAAGCTGGACCCGAAGACGTTCAACGCCGGCCCGGCCGCCATCGAGGCCGTCTTCTCCGGTGCGCTGGACGCCACCTACATCGGTCCGAACCCGACCGTGAACGCGTTCTCCAAGTCCAAGGGTGAAGCCGTCCGGGTCGTCTCCGGCGCCGCCTCCGGTGGCGTGGCGCTGGTCGTCAAGCCCGGCATCAACGGCCCGCAGGACCTGAAGGGCAAGAAGGTCGCCACCCCGCAGCTGGGCAACACCCAGGACGTGGCGGTCCGCTACTGGCTCAAGCAGCAGGGGCTCACCACCACCAAGGAGGGCGGCGGCGACGTCAAGATCGTGCCGCAGGAGAACGCCCAGACGGTGGAGACGTTCAATAGCGGCGCGATCGACGCCGCCTGGGTGCCCGAGCCCTTCGTCTCCCGGCTGGTCAACGCCGGCGGCAAGGTGCTGGTCGACGAGCGCGGCCTCTGGCCGGACAAGAAGTTCGTCATCACCAACCTGCTGGTCAGCACGAAGTTCCTCAAGGCACACCCGGACGTGGTGCAGAAGCTGGTCGACGGCCAGGTGGCCGCGAACGAGTTCGTCAACAGCAAGCCGGACGAGGCCCAGCAGGCCATCTCCGACGCCATCGGCAAGATCACCGGCAAGCCGCTGGACCTGAAGCTGATCAAGCAGGCGTGGACGACGTTGGAGTTCACCAACGACCCGATCCCCAGCTCCCTCAAGGCCGGGCTCGACCACGCCGTCGAGGTGAAGCTGACCGACCCGGTGGACCTCAAGGGCCTGTACGACCTGACGTACCTCAACAACGCGCTCAAGGCGCAGGGCAAGCCCGAGGTCATCCAGCCATGACGTCGACCACGACGGCGCCGGGGAGCGCGACCACCGCGGTCGCGCTCTCCGACGTGACAAAGGTGTACGGACGCGGAGGGAACGCCGTACTGGCCCTGGACGGCGTGTCCCTGGACGTGGCGCCGGGCGAGTTCGTCTGCCTGGTCGGCGCCTCCGGCTGCGGCAAGAGCACCCTGCTCAACCTGGTCGCCGGGCTGGATCGGCCCAGCGGTGGGCAGATCGCCCTGGCCGGCGACGCCAGCGCCGGGCTGATGTTCCAGGAGCCGGCGCTCTTTCCCTGGCTGACCGTCGACGGCAACGTCGAGGTCCCGTTGAAGCTGCGCGGGCTGCCCCGGGCCGAGCGGCGCGCGCGGGTGGCGGAGCTGCTGCGCACCGTGCACCTGGCCGACTTCGGCCGCAAGCGCCCGCACGAGCTCTCCGGTGGGATGCGGCAGCGGGTCGCGCTGGCCCGCACGCTGGCCCTCGACACCCCGGTGCTGCTGATGGACGAGCCGTTCGGCGCGCTGGACGCGATGACCCGGGACATCCTGCACGACGAGCTGGAACGGATCTGGTCCGAGCGCAAACTCTCGGTGCTCTTCGTGACGCACAACGTCCGCGAGGCAGCCCGGCTGGCCGACCGGATCATCCTGCTTTCCAGCCGACCCGGTCGGATCATCTACTCCACCACTGTGGACATCCCGCGCCCACGGCGGATCGACTCCCCCGAGGTCGCCGCCATCGCCGCCGAGGTCACCGAGCGGCTCCGTACGGAGGTGGGCCGCCATGGCCAGTGACACCCTCACCAGCACGGCGCGCACCGACGCGCAGATCTCCGGCCTCGACGCGCTGGAGATCGTCGGCCGGGAGAAGGAGATCTCCCGGGGCACCCGGGTCTGGGCCGCCACCTGGCCCAAGCTGGCCGCGCTGGCCATCGTCATCGCGGCCTGGCAGTTGGTGGTCTGGTCGGGTTGGAAGCCGCCGTACTCGCTGCCGGGGCCGCTGGTCGTCGGCCGCGAACTGCTGACCCAGGCCCAGGGCCCACAGCTCTGGGAGGGCCTGCTCACCACGCTGCGCCGGGCCGCCGTCGGGTACATCTTCTCGGTCGCGGTCGGCCTGCTCCTGGGCCTGGCGGTGGCCCGGTCCACGGTGCTCCGGGCCGCCATCGGCTCGATGATCACCGCGTTGCAGACCATGCCGTCGATAGCCTGGTTTCCGCTGGCCATCCTGCTGTTCGAGCTGAGCGAGAAGGCGATCTTCTTCGTGGTGGTGCTCGGCGCGGCGCCGTCCATCGCCAACGGCGTGATCTCCGGCGTGGACTACGTGCCGCCGCTGCTCCTGCGCGCGGGCCGCAACCTGGGCGCCCGAGGGCTCAACCTCTACCGGTACGTGATCGCACCGGCCGCGCTGCCGGCGATCGTCGCCGGGCTCAAGCAGGGCTGGGCTTTCTCCTGGCGGAGCCTGATGGCCGGCGAGCTGATCGTGGTCGGCATCTCGCAGACCTCCCTCGGCGCCCAGCTCACCTACTCCCGCGAGCTGTCCGACGCGCCCTGGCTGCTCTCCACCATGATCGTCATCCTGGTGCTCGGCCTGGTCGTGGATGCCGCGTTCGGTGCGGCGGACAAGGCGATCCGGCGCCGCTGGGGTGTGCTGGACCAGGCTGGTCAGTGACGTGTACGTCTCCGCGCGCAGCGACTACGCCCTCCGGGCCATGCTCGCCGTCGCCGTCGCCGCCGCCGCCGCTGCCGCTGCCGCTGAAGGTAGCGGCGGTGGTGGTGGTGGCGACGGTGGTGGTGGTGGTGGTGGTGACCTGGTGAAGGCGGCCAGCCTGGCCGAGGTGCAGGAGATCCCGCTGAGTTTTCTCCAGGGCATCCTGCTGGACCTGCGCCGCGCCGGCCTGCTGCTCAGCCATCGCGGCACCGAGGGCGGGTACGCGCTCGCCCGATCGCCCGACGAGATCAGCGTGGGGGACGTGCTGCGCGCCGTCGGCGGCTCGCTGACCACGGTACGCGGACTGCCGGCCGAGCGGGCCGGCTACCACGGGGTGGCGGCCGGGCTGACCGACGTCTGGCTGGCCGTGCACGGGGCGATCGCCACGGTGGTGGACAGCACGACCCTGGCCGACCTGCTCGCCCGCGACCCGACCGGCCGCGCCCCCGCCGCGTCGTGACCATCCGACACCGACGGGGTGCGTTCGCCAACAGGTTGCGGCGTGGTCGGGCCGGTGCCCCGCCGACCCGACCACGCCTCGTACCGATCCTGACCGGGCCTGCCCCTCCGCCGGCACCGGTCGGTCCGGCCGCTGCTCAGCTCACGTGTGCGACCGTCGGGCCGGAGCCCAGGTCGCCGGGGCTGTGCAGCTCCACCAGACCGGCGGGAGCGTTGCCCACCGGGGTGGCGTGCCAGGGCGCGAAGGCCGCAACCATGGCGAGCAACAGCCCGGCGAGCGCGACCGCGACCACCAGGATCAGTTCGCGCAGCGCCCCCGAGCCGGCTTCGCCCGCCATGGTCACCCCTTCCGTGCCGGGCCCCCGCCCGGCTCCCCCCGCTGGCCAGCTTCGACCAGATGCGGCCGGGGCGCAGTCGGCCAAACGACCAAGCCGAGGCTGATTACCGACTCAAAGGAACACCCGGGCAGCGCCAGAACCGGGCCAGCACCAGGGCCGGGCCAGCGCCAGAGGGCACCTGCTCTGCCACCTTTGCTCTGCTTCAACCCGCGCAACAGCCGGTGTCCGCTATCCGGACAGTGCCCGTTGCGTGGGTTGAAGCAGAGCAAAGGCAGTCACAGAGGGCCGGTTGCTCACCCCGGCACGGCCGCGCGTGCGCCTGCGGCCGCTGGTGCCGCAGACAGACCTGCCACAGACAGAACTGCCACAGACAGACCGACCCGCCCAGCCGAAGCGGAGCGGGTCGGTCGCGGTGCGGGAGATCAGACGGTACGGGGACGGCGCGGGCGGCGGGACCGCCCCGACGCGCGGTGCGCCGGGCGGGCGGCACCGTCGGCGACCGGGCCGCCGGATCCACCGGCGGTGCGACCCCGACCAGCGGGCGCCGGCGGGGCGGCGATGGTCACCGGCACGCCGGAGGGCTCGCGGGCACCGGTCACCCGGGCCAGCGCCTCGTCGCCTGGGCGGACCTGGACCGACTCGGGCCGGATGCCGGCGGTGGCCATCAGCCGGGACACGTCCCGGCGCTGCTCGGGCAGGACCAGGGTGACCACGGAGCCGGACTCACCGGCCCGGGCGGTCCGGCCGCCCCGGTGCAGGTAGTCCTTCGCCTCGGTCGGCGGGTCCACGTTGACCACCATGTCCAGGCCGTCGACGTGGATGCCCCGGGCCGCGACGTCCGTGGCGACCAGGGCGGTCACCTGGCCGTTGCGGAACTGCTCAAGGATCCTGGTGCGCTGCGGCTGGGACTTGCCGCCGTGCAGCGCGGCCGCGCGTACCCCCTTGGAGAGCAACTGGCGGGCGAGCCGGTCGGCGCGGTGCTTCGTACCCATGAACAGGATCGTGCGGCCCTCACGGGCGGCGATCCGGGTCAACGCGTCGGGCTTGTCCACCGCGTCGACGTGCAGCACGTGGTGGGTCATCGCGGTGACCGTCGCGGTGCCCGGGTCGACCGAGTGGGTCACCGGGTTGCTCAGGAAGCGGCGGACCAGCCGGTCCACGCCGCCGTCCAGGGTCGCGGAGAAGAGCATCCGCTGCCCCTGCGGCGCGACCTGCTCCAGCAGCTTGGTGACCTGCGGCAGGAAGCCCATGTCGGCCATCTGGTCGGCCTCGTCCAGCACGGTGATCTCGACCTGGTCGAGCCGGGCGTCGCCGCGGTTGATCAGGTCGTGCAGCCGACCGGGGGTGGCCACGACCACCTCGGCGCCGGCGCGCAGGGCGTCCGCCTGGCGCTGCAACGACAGCCCGCCGACGACGGTGGCGCAGCGCAGCCCGACAGCGCGGGCGTACGGGGACAGCGCGGTGGTCACCTGCTGCGCCAACTCCCGGGTCGGCACCAGCACCAGGGCCAGCGGGCGACCCGGGCGGGCCTTGCGGCCGGCGGTGCGGGAGAGCAGCGGAAGCCCGAAGGCGAGGGTCTTGCCGGAGCCGGTGCGACCCCGGCCGAGCACGTCCCGACCGGCGAGCGAGTCGGGCAGCGTGGCCGACTGGATCGGGAACGGCTCGGTGATGCCCTGCGCGGTCAGCGCGGTGAGCAGCGCCGGCGCCAGACCGGTATGGGCGAACGAAGGAATAACAGAGGTCACGCAGAAGCCTTCCTCGACGCGGCACGTGTCGAGGGAGGGCGCCGAAGACGGCGCTGTCGCCAGCGGAAAAGGCCGCCAGGACTCACAAGCACGAACCGAAGGGGGTACGGGCCGGCCCGCCGCCGGGTCGCCGCCTGCGTAAGCAGGTCGACGACGGGGCGGGCCGGTCCCGTCACCGCCGCACCCGGAGGGCGCGACAGGTAATGCTGGCCGATCCGAAGATCAGAGCGGGCGGATGTTCTCCGCCTGCGGGCCCTTCTGGCCCTGGGTCACCTCGAACTCGACCCGCTGGTTCTCGTCCAGGCTCCGGTAGCCGGAGGACTGGATCGCCGAGAAGTGGGCGAAGACGTCAGCGCCGCCGCCGTCCGGGGTGATGAAGCCGAAGCCCTTGTCAGCGTTGAACCACTTCACGGTGCCAATAGCCATGTGTTTCGTCTCCTTGACGGAACGTCGGACTCGCACTTGTTGCGAGCCCGAAGAGGAGCGCTCCGCGCGGGAATGCGCGAATCGCCTGTCGCTTCTGGTCGCCCCGCCCGGAGAACTCCGGACACAACAAAGAGCGCCTGGGGCCACAATCCCGCCAGGCGCACACAGAGTCTCTGGTAACCAAAACTGCAACCCGTTCAACCTACCACGGATTTTCGCGCCATGGTCAATGTTGGACGGAATCTTCTGGCAGCTTGGCGATCAGGGCCGTGAGCCCGGTCACCTCCAGCAGGTCCGCGGGGCGGACCGTCACCCCGTGCCGGACGTAGTGGAACGCCGCTCCCACCCGGTCGACCGGCACGCCGGCCAGCTCCGCCCATGCCAGCCGGTAGACGGCCAACTGCACCGCAGCCACCTCCGCCGCCGCGCCGGTCGGTTGCGCGCCGGTCTTCCAGTCCACCACGTCGAACCGGCCGCCCGGCCGGGCGAAGACCGCGTCCATCCGCCCCCGCACCACGACCCCGGCGATCACCGTGGCGAACGGCACCTCCACCTCCACCGGCACCCGGTCGGCCCACTCGCTGGCCAGGAAGCGCTCCTGAAGCTCGACGAGCGCCTCGTCCGGCGCGGCGTCCGCGTCCGCCGCGCCGGGCAACTCGTCCACGTCGAGCAGCCGGTCGGCGCCGAACCGCTGTTCCAGCCAGGCGTGGAAGGCGGTGCCGCGGCGGGCGTACGGGTTGGGCTCGGTGGGCACCGGGCGGCGCAACGTGCGGGCCAGCGCCGCCGGATCACGTCGCAACGCGACCAACTGGGTGACGCTCAGCTGCCCGGGCAGGGCCACCTCGACCGCGCCGGAGAGCCGGGTCAACTCGGCCCGCTCGGCCAGCAACAGGTCCGCCTCGCGCTGCCAGCGCGCCACCTCCGGATCAACCTCCGGCTCGACCGGCCCACCGGCGACCGCCACGTCCGCCGAGCCGTCGGTCATCAGGCGGCGGACCAGCGCGGCCGCCTGCGCCAGTGCCGGCCGACGACCGCCCAGCGGGTCGGCCGGCCACTCCGCGTGGAGCACCACCTCGGCGGTCGGGTTGGTCGCGTCCGGGGTCGGCTCCGGCGCCCACGCGTCGACCAGGTGCCCCGGGCCGCCGTCCAGGCAGGCGTCGTACACCTCGCGCAGGAAGAGTGACGGGCCGCGCGGACGCTTGGTCCCCTCCCCCCACCAGTAACCGGAGCAGAGCAGCAGCCGGCGCGGCCGGGTCACGGCCACGTACGTCAGCCGCCGCTCCTCCCTCTCGTCGTGGGCGCGCCAGGCGTCGGTGAAGTCGGTCACCGCCCGGGCCACGGCCCGCTGGTCCGCCGCCTCGTCGAGCGCCAGCTCAGGCAACCCGTCGGCGTCACCGCGCAGCGGGAACGGCAGCACGCCCAGCCCACCCAGCCAGTGGTCGGAGTTGCGCACCGGCCCGGGCCACAGCCCTCGGCTCAGCCCGGCCACCGCCACCACGTCCCACTCCAGGCCCTTCGCGGCGTGCGCGGTCACCACCTGCACCGCGCCCTCCACCACCTCGACCTCGCCCGGGGCGAGACCGCGCTCCTCATCCTCGGCGGCTGCCAGGTAGGACAGGAAACCGGAGAGCGTCGCGCCGGGCGTCTCCCCGCTGAACCGGGCCGCCACGTCGCCGAGAGCGTCCAGGTGACCCCGGGCCAGGCCGGCGTCGCCCGCGCCGTCCCGGCCGGCCCGCACCGCGACCTCCACGTCCAGGCCGATGGTCCGCTCGATGTCCGCGATCAGGTCCGGAAGTGCCTGGTCCAGCCGGTACCGCAACAGCGCCAGCTCCCGGCCGTACGCGCGCAGCCGCGCGAAGCCCTCCGCCGAGTACGCCTGCGCCGGGCCGAGGTCGGCCAGCGCCTCCACCAGGGTCGCCTCGTCCAGCAGGTCGGGGGTGATCGCCGAGGTGTCGTCGGCGGCGACCTGTCGCCGGGCGTTGGCGATGGACCGGGCCCGCCGGTGCAGTGCCACCAGATCGCGCGGCCCGATCCGCCAGCGGGCGCCGGTGAGCAGCCGCAGCAGCGCCGCCCCGTCGGTCGGGTCGGCCAGCACCCGCAGCGTGCAGACCACGTCGCGTACCTCGGGGGTGTCCAGCAGGCCGCCCAGCCCGACCACCTCCACCGGAAGGCCCCGCTCGCGCAGCGCCGACTCGATCGCCGGGATCTGGCTGCGGACCCGGACCAGCACGGCCGTGGTCGGCCGCTGCGCCACCGGGATGTGCTCGGGCACCGCGCCGGGCATCCGCGCCGCGCCGCGCCAGGCGGCGAGCACGCTGTCGGCGATCCAGTTCGCCTCGTCGGCGTACGTCGGCAGCAGCGCGCAGTGCACCGTGCCGCCGGCCGCCCCACCCGGGCTGCGGTGCGGGATCGGGTCCCGGACGGTCTGCGCGGAGCGCAGCTCCGGCACCCGGGCGCCGGCCGCGCGCAGCGGGGTGGACAGCGCGTTCGCCACCCGGAGGATCTCCGGGCGGTTGCGCCAGCTGGTGGTGAGCCCGAGCGCCTCGGCCGGCCGGCCGTCGGCCCGGGCGAACTCGGTGGGGAACCGGTCCAGCGTGCCGGCGCTCGCCCCCCGCCAGCCGTAGATCGACTGGCACGGGTCACCTACCGCGGTCACCGGGTGCCCGCCGCCGAACAGCGCGTTGAGCAGCACCACCTGGGCGTGGCTGGTGTCCTGGTACTCGTCCAGCAGCACCACCCGGTAGCGGTCCCGCTCGATCTCGCCGACCCCCGGGTGGTCCCGGGCCACCCGTGCCGCGCGGGCGAGCTGGTCGGCGAAGTCCATCGCCTCGAAGTCCTCCTTGCGCCGGGCGTACGCCCGCACCAGCGGCAACAGACGCAGCCGGGTCTGCTGGAGGGCGAGCGCCTTGCGCACGTCGGCGTAGACCCGGCCCGGTCGGGACTGCACCTCGGCGAAGAACCGGCCGGTCCAGGCGGCCAGCTCATCCGGGGCGACCAGGTGTTCGTCCAGCTCCCCGGCGAGGGCCAGCACCGCGTCGGTGATGGTGCTCGGCATCCGGTCCACCTCGGACATGTCGCCGTCGTAGTTGCGCACCAGCAGGTCGACCAGCTGCCAGCGGGACGCCTCGGTGAGCAGCCGGGTGGACGGCTCGTAGCCGGCCCGCAGCCCGTGCTCGGTCACGATCCGCCCGGCGTACGAGTGGTACGTGGAGACGGTCGGCTCGCCGGCGAGTGGGTCGTCCAGCGGGTCCCGCCCCTGACGGCCGAGCCGGCGGATCAGCTGGTCGAGCCGCGTTCGTACCCGGTGGGCCAGCTCGCCGGCCGCCTTGCGGGTGAAGGTCAGCCCGAGGATCTGCTCCGGGCGCACGTACGAGTTGGCCACCAGCCAGACGACCCGCGCGGCCATCGTCTCGGTCTTGCCGGACCCGGCCCCGGCGACCACCAGCAGCGGCTCCACCGGGGCGGCGATGATCGCGGCCTGCTCCCGGGTCGGCGCCGGCAGCCGCAGGAGCTTGGCCAGCTCCACCGGGGTGTACCGGGGGCCGGCGTCGGCGAGTCGGGGCGCCGGCGCCGGACCGGTGCCGAACAGGGCGGGCTGGGTCACGGTGACGTCGTTCGTGACTGCGGGAATCGCACGCTCACTCCTCGCCCTCACGGCTGCTCCGGGTGGTCGGCGGCTCGACGACCTGGCGCCCCTGCCCGGAGACCGGGCAGCTGGTGCGCACCGGGCAGACCCGGCATTTCGAGTTCGCCACCGCGGCGAACGTGGCAGCGGCCATCGTATCGGCGGTCCGTCGGACCAGCGCGGTCGCCCAACCAGCCGCCGGTCCCTCGCCGACCGCCGGCTGGTTCTGCTCGCGGGCGTCCTTGGCGAAGGTGCCGAGCTGCACCAGCGCGGCGCCCCCGGACTCGTCGCCGAACTCGGGGAACGCCCCCGCCTCCACCGCCGCCTGGTAGGCGCCGAGCTGCGGATGCTCGGCCAGGTCGGTGCCGGTGACGGCGGTGGACTTACCGGTCTTCAGGTCGATCACCACCAGCCGCCCGTCCTCGTCGACCTCCAGCCGGTCGACCCGGCCGGCCAGGTCGACCGGCCGGTGCGGGTCGTCCAGGCGGACCGCGAACTCGTGCTCGATGGCGAGCAGCCGGCGCGGGTTGGTGGCCAGCCAGCGCAGCAGCTTGTCGACCATCGCCTCGGCGCGTTCCCGCTCCGGGCCGGCCATCCACCGGGCGGCCAACTCGATCGCGTCGAACCGGGCGGCCACGTAGTCGAGCAGGGCGCTCCGGTCGGCGCTGGCGTCCTCGGCGAGCATCGCGGCGGCGTGCACCAGGTTGCCCACGCCCTGAGCGGTGCTGGCCGGGCCGCTGCCGCCGTGCCGTTCCAGCAGCCAGCGCAGGCTGCACCGCAACGCGCTCTCCATCGCCGACGGGGTGACCCGCACCGGTTCGCCGTCATCGATCAGCGGCCGGTCGTCGGAGAGCGCGCGTAGACCCCACCAGTCGTCCGGATGCGCGCCGGGCACACCGGCGGCGGCGAGCCGGGCGAGCTCGGCCGCCGCGGCGCGCCGCCGGAACGTCGGTGCGGCCGGGTCGGTGATCGCGGTACGCAACTCGGCCACCAACGCCGGCAGGGTGAGCGCCCGCGGCGGTCGGGTGACCGGCAGCGCGCCGGGCCGGTCCGGCTCACCGTCCTCCGTCACTTCGCGGTCACCGGACACGGCGTGCGGGGAGCCGTTTCCGGTTGCGCCGTCGGTGACGCCAGCGCCGGCCGCGCCGTCGCCACTGGGCGCGGCCTGCGGCGGACCGCCGGCGGGATCGTTGGTCGGGCCGGTACGTGGACCGGGCGGAGTGGGTGGCCCGTTCGGCGGGGTGGGCGGCGCGGCCGGCGGCGCGGTGGGCCCCAGCTCGTGCAGGAACCGGCTCGGCTGCTCCTCGTGGTCGTCGCCGCCCACCGCGGCCGACGCCACCGCGGTGACCAGCAACCGGTGTCGGGCCCGGCTGACGGCGACGTGGAAGAGCCGGCGTTCCTCGTCCAGCAACGCCGAGGTCTGACCCACCACGTTCGCCGCGGTGGCGCCGCCGACGGACCGACCGGCCAGCACGTCGACCAGTCGCTCCGAGCCGAGCAGGCTGCCGCGCAGGCGCAGGTCCGGCCAGATGCCCTCCTGCACCCCGGCCACCGCGACCAGGTCCCACTCCAGACCCTTCGCGGCGTGCGCGGTGAGCAGCCGTACGGCCGCACCCCGGTCGGCGGTCGGGGCGATGGTGTCGGCCGGCAGGTCCTGACCGAGCACATGGTCGAGGAAGACCTCAGTGCGGGCGCCGGGAAGGCGGTCGGTGAAGCGGGCCGCCGCGTCGAAGAGCACCAGCACGGCGTCCAGGTCCCGGTCGGCCGCCTCGGCCCGCCGCCGCCGGGCGAGGTCCCCCTCACCGGCCTCCGGCCGCCCCTGGCCGATCGCTCCGGCCCAGCGTTCGGCGAGCCCGCTGGCGTGCCAGACGGCCCAGAGCACGTC
The DNA here is from genome assembly GCF_040608175.1 of Micromonospora sp. NPDC005206. NCBI lineage: Bacteria > Bacillati > Actinomycetota > Actinomycetes > Micromonosporales > Micromonosporaceae > Micromonospora > Micromonospora sp. NPDC005206. The sequence goes on along the minus strand of NZ_JBEXHU010000005.1, from coordinate 37,931 downwards.
CTCGGCGGTCGCGCCGGGCCGCGCGGCGGCGGCCCGGGCGGCGGCCAGCAGCCCGGCCACCGCCTGCGCCGGCTCCGCCCACCGCCGCTCGATGCCGGCCAACTCGGCCGGGTCACGCAACGCCTCGACGATCAGCTCCCCGGACGGGCGCCGGTCGCCGCCGGCCAGTGCCAGCGCGCGCAGGCCCTGCCGCAGCCGCCGCTCGGCCAACGGGTCCGCCCCGCCCAGCGGCGAGTGCAGCAGCGCGACGGCCGCCTCCTCGTCCAGGCTGTCCGGCTCCAGCGCGCAGCGCAGCAGGAGCAGCAGCGGGGCCACCGCCGGTTGCAGGTGCAGCGGCAGGTCCTCGCCGTGCACCACGGTCGGTACGCCGGCGGCGTGCAGCGCCCGTTGCAGGGTGGGCAGTTGCAGCGCGGTCGACCGCACCAGCACCGCCATCCGTGACCAGGGCACGCCGTCGAGCAGGTGCGCGGAGCGCAGCGCGTGAGCCAGCCAGGCGGCCTCGCTGGTCGCCGAGCGGAACGTGTGCACCTCGACCACGCCGGTCGGGGCATCCGGCAGCGGGTGCAGCCGGCGGTGCGCCGCCGGACCCCGCAGTCGGCGGCCCAGCCGGGCGATCGCGACGAGCAGGCCCGGCCCGGCCCGGTAGGACGTGGTCAGCAGCGCCTGCGCGGCCGGCGCCCCCGAGGCGGTCCGGAACCGGTGCGGGAAGGTCGTCACGCCGGCCGGGTCGGCGCCACGGAAGGCGTACGTGGAGGAATCCGGGTCGGCGAAGGCGACCAGCGTCTTGCCGCCACCGGCGATCACCGACAACAGGTCGAGCTGGGCGGGGTCGGTGTCGGCCAGCTCGTCGACGTACACGTGGGCGAGCCGGCGGCGCTCGGCGGCCAGCAGCTCCTCGTCGTCGCGCAGCAACCCGGTGGCCGCACGGACCAGCTCGGCCGGGTCGTACGCGATCGACCCCCGGTTGCTGACGTCGCGCAGCGCGAGCACCGCCACGTACTCCCGCAGGAAGCGCGCGGCGGCCGGCCAGTCGGCGCGGCCGAGCTTCTCGCCGAGCCGGGCCAGGTCGGCCGGGCCGATGCCCCGCTCGGCGGCACGCATGAGCAGGTCGCGCAGCTGGCCGGCGAAGGCGCGGGTCCGCAGGGCCGGCCGTAGGTCCGTCGGCCAGCCGACCGGATCGTCCTCGGGCTCCTCGCCCACCACGTCCAGCAGCTCGCGGATGATCAGATCCTGCTCCGGGCCGGTGAGCAGCCGGGGCGACGGCTCGCCACGTTCGGCGGCGGCCCGGCGGAGCAACCCGAAGGCGTACGCCGGGAAGGTGCGCACCAGGGGCTCCCGCAGCACGCGGTGGCCGTCCTGCGCCACCCGGGCCTCGATGCGCTGGCGTAGTGCGGTGGCGCCTCGACGGCTGAAGGTCAACACCAGGATCCGTTCGGGATCGACCCCCTCGGTCACCCGGGCGGCGACCGCCTCGACCAGGGTGCTGGTCTTGCCGGTGCCCGGCCCGCCGAGCACCAGCATCGGCCCGTCGGTGTGCCCGACCACCTCCGCCTGCACCGGATCGACCCGCCGGCCGGCCCCGGGCCCGACCGCCCGCTCGTGCCCGACCGCCCCGACCCGGCCGGTCAGCGCAACCCCACCGGCGGGCACGGCGCCGCCCTCGGCCGCGCCGCTACCGGCGGGCACGGCGCCGCCGACAGGCACGTCCCCGTCCCCCCGCGCCGGCCCCTCGGGCCGCCGCACCAACCGGTACGCCTGCATCAGCTCATCCCATCACGCCCATACGACACCCCACCCCGCCCGGGCCCGCCCACCCTCTCACCCCACCCCACCAGCCCGTCGATCATGGAGTTGGCGGCGCGACACGCCGACGGCAGCGCCGCCAACTCCATGATCGGCGGGGTGGGAGCCCGGGGGCGGGGGTGTGGAGCCGGGGGTCAGGTTAGGTGGGATTCGAGGGCGTCCAGGGCGGTGGGGATGGTGGTGGCGACGGTTAGGAGGCTGAGGCCGGCTGGTTTGAGGAAGTGCTGGTCGGCCAGCGTGCCGAGCCAGTCCAGCAGCGGCCGGTAGAAGCCGTCGGTGTCGATCAGCACCATCGGCTTGGTGTGCAGGGTGAGGGTGGCGGTGGTCCAGACCTCGAACAGCTCGTCCAGGGTGCCCAGCCCGCCGGGCAGGGCGAGGAACGCGTCCGACTTGTCGATCATCACGTTCTTGCGGGTGGCCATCGAGTCGGTCACCAGCAGCTCGTCCGAGGCCAGGTCGGCGACCTCCAGGTCCACCAGCGCCTGCGGGATGACGCCCAGGGTGCGCCCTCCGGCGGCCCGGGCGCCGTCCGCCAGCGCGCCCATCATGCCGACGCAGCCGCCGCCGCTGACCAGCGTGTGCCCGCGCCGTGCCAGCTCCGCGCCGGTCTCGGCGGCCAGGTCCAACCAGCGCTGGTCGAGGGTACGGGAGGAGGCGCAGAAGACGCAGATCGCCGCCATCAGCTCTCCCGCGGCTGCTCGGCAGCCTGCTCGGCGGCGGCCTGCTGGTCAGCGGCGGTACGGGCGACGGCCTCGTCGCGGACCGCCTCCTGCTCGGCGGAGAGCGTCGCCTCGGCCTCGATGATGTGCCGGACCGCCGCGTTGACGTCGTCGGTGAGGCAGATCAGGTCCAGGTCGACGGGGCCGATCTTGCCGTCGGCGGCCATCGTGTCACGCATCCAGTCGAGCAGCCCCTGCCAGTAGGCGACCCCCATCAGCACCACCGGGAACCGGGTGACCTTGCCGGTCTGCACGAGGGTGAGCGCCTCGAACAGCTCGTCCATGGTCCCGAACCCGCCGGGCAGCACCACGAACGCCTGCGCGTACTTGACGAACATGGTCTTACGGGCGAAGAAGTAGCGGAAGTCGATGGCCAGGTCGACCCATTCGTTGATGCCCTGCTCGAACGGGAGCTCGATGCCGAGCCCGACGGAGAGCCCGCCGGCCTCACTGGCCCCCCGGTTGGCGGCCTCCATCACCCCCGGCCCACCACCGGTGATCACCGCGTAGCCGGCCCGGGCCAGCGCGCCGCCCAACTGCTCGGCCAGGCGGCACTCGGCGGTGTCCGGGCCGCTGCGCGCGGAGCCGAAGACGCTGACCGCGGGCGGCAGGTCGGCGAGCGTGTCGAAGCCCTCAACGAACTCGGACAGGATGCGCAGCGCCCGCCAGGCGTCCCTGGTCTTCCAGTCACCCCGCCCGCGCGAGTCCAGCAGCCTCTGGTCCGCGGTGCTGCTCGGAATCGCTCCCCGGCGCAGCGTCACCGCGCCCCGATGCCGCTCCTGTCCGGGACCGCGGCTGGCCTCCCGCCCGTTGCTCTGGCTCATGGAGCAACCGTAGTGGTCCACCCGGCAGTTGCTGGGGCGGGTCGCGGACGCAGAGAAATAGTTCGAGATCTTGGGCAACTATTCGGCTCGCTCGTACGTCTTACTATTCACATACCGGGTATGCCCCGGCGCGCGCCTTCGGGGGAGGAGACAGCGTGATCAGCAACAGCGAGATGATCCGGATCCGTCGCCAGATGCAGCGACGGATCCGAGACGTGGTGGCCGAACGCCGCCGCACCCGCCAACTGGACGAACCCCTCTCCCCCACCCCATCCGGAGCTGATCAAGAGGTTTGCGTCGCCGACAACGGGCCCGGCTGACGCAAACCTCTTGATCACCGGAGCGGGCGGCCGGTGGGCGCCCGGCGCGGGGTCAGACCAGGGCCAGCCAGCGGTGCAGGGTCGCGGCCCCGTCGCGGATCTTGGTGATCTCGACGTGCTCGTCCGGATGGTGGGCCAGGTTGGGGTCCCCCGGGCCGAAATTCAGCGCTGGGATGCCCATGGCCGCGAACCGGGCCACGTCCGTCCAGCCCAGCTTGCCGATCGGCGCCGCGCCGACCGCCGCCAGGAACTCCTTCGCCGGGGCCGCCTCCAGCCCGGGCAGGGCGCCGGCCGCCGCGTCGGTCACGACCATGTCGAAGCCCGCGAAGACCTCCCGCAGGTGCGCCTCCGCCTCGGCGGGGGTGCGGTCCGGAGCGAACCGGTAGTTGACCTCGATCTCACACCGGTCCGGGACCACGTTGCCGGCGACCCCGCCGTGGATCCGCACCGCGTTCATGCCCTCGCGGTAGTCGCAGCCGTCGATGGTGACCCGGCGCGCCTCGTACGTCTGGAGCCGGCGGAGCACCTCGCCGGCGGCGTGGATGGCGTTGACCCCGTGCCAGGATCGCGCCGAGTGGGCCCGTACCCCCGTGGTGGTGACCATCGACCGCATGGTGCCCTGACAGCCCGCCTCGACGATGCCGTACGTCGGCTCCAGCAGGACGGCGAAGTCCGCCTCCAGCCACTCCGGGTACGCCTGCGCGACCAGGTTCAGCCCGTTGTACTGGGACTCGATCTCCTCGGCCTCGTAGAAGAAGTAGGTCACGTCGTAGCGCGGCTCGGGCAGGGTCACCGCGAGGTGCAGCGCGTACGCGACGCCGGACTTCATGTCCGAGGTGCCGCAGCCGTACATCAGGTCGCCGCGCATGGTCGACGGGAAGTTGTTGTTCAGCGGCACCGTGTCCAAATGTCCGGCCAGCACGACGCGCTGCGAGCGACCCAGGTCGGTGCGCGCCATCACCGTGTTGCCGTGCCGGTGGGTGGTCAGGTGCGGTACGCCCCGCAGCACCTCTTCGACGCAGTCGGCGATCGCCTTCTCGTCGAGGGACACGGACTCGATGTCGACCAGAGCGCGGGTCAGCGCCACCGGATCGGCGAGGACCTCGGGGGTCAGCGGGTTCTCCATGGTTCGCACGGTACCTTCAGGCTTGTCAGCGCGAGGAGTGAGCTTGCGAGCCCCGCCGTCGTGAGCAGAGGCCGGTCCGGCCGCGACCGAGAGGTGCAACAGTGACGTCCGCAGATTCCGCCTGGGGCATCGGCCTGGCCACCGTCACGGCCGACGAGCAGGTGCTCGACACCTGGTACCCGACCGGCAAGCTGGGCCTGGGTGAGCTGCCGCTGGTCGCCGGTGAGGACGAGACGGACGTGCTCGACCTGCCGCCGGCCGCGCTCGGCGACCGGCCGCTGCCCGGTCTGCGTACCGTCCAGGTGGTCACCGTGGTCGGCTCGCTGGACGACCCGATCAAGGACGCCCCGGACGCGTACCTCCGGCTGCACCTCCTCTCCCACCGCCTGGTCCGGCCCAACCAGCTCAACCTGGACGGCATCTTCGGCAAGCTGGCCAACGTGGCGTGGACCTCCGCCGGGCCGTGCCCGCCGGAGCGGGTGGACGAGCTGCGGGTGATCGAGCGGGCCGCCGGCCGCCACCTGGCGGTGTACGGGGTGGACAAGTTCCCCCGGATGACCGACTACGTGGTCCCCGCCGGTGTGCGGATCGCCGACGCGGACCGGGTCCGCCTCGGCGCCCACCTGGCCGCCGGCACCACGGTGATGCACGAGGGCTTCGTCAACTTCAACGCCGGCACCGTGGGCACGTCGATGGTGGAGGGTCGGATCGTGCAGGGCGTGCTGATCGGCGACGGCTCCGACATCGGCGGCGGCGCTTCGATCATGGGCACCCTGTCCGGCGGCGGCACGGAGAAGGTGAGCATCGGTGAGCGGAGCCTGATCGGCGCGAACGCCGGCGTCGGCATCTCGCTCGGCGACGACTGTGTGGTGGAGGCGGGCTGCTACATCACCGCAGCCTCGAAGATCAGCCTGCCGGACGGCCGGGTGGTCAAGGCCCGTGAGCTGTCCGGGGTCGACGGCCTGCTGTTCTGGCGCAACTCGGTGACCGGCGCGCTGGAGGCCCGGCCGCGCACCGGCCGGGGCATCGAGCTGAACGCCGCCCTGCACGCCAACGACTGACGGCCCCCGCCGGGTCCGCGGCGCTCGGCCGCGGACCCCACGGGGTACGCCTCAGCGCAGCCGGTACGCCTGGATGATCCGTTCGGTCACCGTGTTGCCGGCGGCGTCCCGGCCGGTGGCCCGCAGGGACGCGTAGCCGGGCCCGGCGGGGTGCCGGACGGTGGCCGTCCAGCCGTGCCCGCCGTGCCGGACCTGGGCGGGTTGCCAGCTCCGGCCGCCGTCGTACGAGACGTCGACGGTCAACCCGGTCACCCGCGACCCGGTGGCGCCGGGCTGCCGCTGCACCTGCACCTGCACCTGCACCTGCACCTGCACCTGCACCGGGATGATCAGGGTCCGGCCGGCCGGATGTCGGTACGCCCGGGGCCGGGACGTACGGCGGCGGACCCGGACGCGGTGACGGTGACCCGGTCCCCGGAGAGCAGGGTGACGGTGGTGGTCGAGGACGCGGCGTCGGTCGACGTGCGCCCGACGACGTCCGGGGTGGCGGCGGTGGTCGACGGGGCTACCACGGCGACTGCCGGACTGCCCAGCACGAGGGCGACCACGGCTGCCGCGGCCATTCTGCTACTTCGATGCAACGGATCCTCCTTGATGGAGCGTCGTTACGAACAGAGACGCATTGACCACCGTCAGAGTTGCATACCGCGTATGCATAAAGAAGTCGAGAAAATGACGGACCAACCAACCCTTACCCGGTCGGAACGGCATCATCGACGGGTGACCTCCATGAAGGACCGGATGCTCGCCGGAGAGCCCTACCTCGCGGACGATCCCGAGATCATCGCTGACCGGGACCAGGCCGCCCGCCGGATGGAACGCTTCAACAGCAGCTCCGCCACGAACGAGGAGGCTCGCCTCGCGGCGCTGCGCGAGCTCCTCGGCGAGCTGGGCGAGGGCGCCTGGATCCGTCCACCGTTCTACTGCGACTACGGCTGGCAGGTCCGGATCGGGCCGCGGAGCTTCGTCAACTACCACGCGGTCTTCCTCGACGTCGCCCCGATCACCCTCGGCGCGGACGTCCAGGTCGGACCGAACGTGCAGCTGCTCACTCCGACGCACCCGGTGGAACCCGAGCCGAGACGCGACAAGTGGGAGGCGGCGAAGGCGATCACCATCGGCGACAACGTCTGGCTCGGCGGCGGCGCGATCGTGCTGGCCGGGGTGACGATCGGGGCGAACACCGTCGTCGGCGCCGGCGCGGTGGTGACTCGGGACCTGCCCGCCAACGTGGTCGCGGTCGGCAACCCGGCCCGGCCGATCCGCCAACTCAACTGATCGGCGCAGCGCCGGCACGGCGCTCCGGTCAGGGCGAGGGCGGCTCGGGCAGGCGCACCACCAGGTCGGCGCCGTCAGCGGTGCCAGTGACCAGGGAGGCGTTGGACTCGTCGCTGCCCAGCGCCCACGCCCGCGCCTGCTCCAGCGACCGCCCGAACGCCTCGTGCCGGGCGACCAGCCGGCGCTGCCGCACCTCGGCGTCCAGATCGAGGAACCAGGCCTCGTGCAGCAGCGACCGGATCTCCTGCCATGGGAAGTCCGGCAGCAGCAGGTAGTTGCCCTCGGTCACCACCAGCCGGACCGAGGGCGGCACCTCGATGGCCCCGGCCACCGGCTCCTCCAGGGCCCGGCGGAACTCCGGCACGTAGACCGAGGTCGGCTCCAGCCGGTGCAACCGGCGCAGCAGCGAGACATACCCGTTGGCGTCGAAGGTGTCCACCGCGCCCTTGCGATCGGCGCGGCCCAGCCGGACCAGCTGTGACTGCGCCAGGTGGAAGCCGTCCATCGGCACCAGCCGTGCGGTCGGACCGACCCCGGCGACGATCTGCTCGGCCAACGTGGACTTCCCGGCGCCCGGCGCCCCGGCGATGCCGAGCAGTTGCCGCGGACCGGCCTCAGCCAGCACGCGCGCCCGCGCCACCAGCTCGTCGACGGAGAGCACCCGGGCCGGCGGCATCAGTCCAGAACCGGGTCGCTGATGGTGAACCGCGCCCGCACGGTCGCCTGCACGGTCTGTGGCTGCGGGTCCAGCTCCAGCTCCGGCCCGCCGCCGCCCCCGTCGTACGCCGCGCGGGCGAACATCGGCCGATCGCCCGGGCCGGCGTCGGCCAGCTCGATCAGCGAGGTGACCCGGGCGCCCAGCGCCTCGGCGTACTCCCGGGCACGCAGCAGCGCGTCGGTGATCGCGGCGTGCCGCGCCTCGCGGTGGGCGGGGCTGTCCGGGCGCAGCTCCCACCAGGGACCGGCCACCTCGACCTGGTCCTGGTCGGCCAGCCGGAGCATCAGCTCACCCAGGGCGGTGAAGTCGGTGACGGTGACCGTGGTGGTGACACTCCCGTGCCAGGCCACCACCCGCTCGCCCGAACGCCGGGTCTCCGGCCGGACCCGCAGGTCGCCGGTCTCCCGCCGGACCACGACCGGCTCGGAGCTGTCCAGCAGAACCCGGACGGCGGCGGCCCGCTCAGCGAGCCGGGTCAGCGTGGCCTCCCGGTCCCGGTCCCGGGCCGTCGCGGTGACCGAGAACCGGGCCAGCTCGGGCGGCACCTCCCGGTACGCCTCGCCGCGCACCTGCACCACCGGGCCATCCACCGCCATACCTCTGAGCCTAGTCAGCCGAGGGAAGCCACGCGGTGTAGGAGACCGTTGTCGCTCCAACCCGGCACCCGGTCAGGTGCCCGCCCGCCTCGCCCAGCCCCCACAGCCAGGTCACCTCCGCGGAATGGTCGCCGTCGGCCGGGAACTCCCGGTCCCGCCCGGCGTACCGGGGGTCGAGCAGCGCCGACCGGGCCGCGGCGGCCTCCGCGTACCGAGCGGTGAGCGCCGCGGCGTCACCGGCCCGCAGCGCCGCCGCCAGCCCGTCCAGGAATTCGCTCACCTCGGCCAACTCGTGCAGCACCCGGGCCCGGTTGCCGAGCAGCATGTTCGCGGTCCGCTCCGCCGGGGTGCCGGCGACCCGGGTGCCGTCCCGGAAGCTGCCGGCGGCGAGCGCCAGCACCGCGTCGCGCAGCGGCGCCCGCTGCACCGCCCCGGCCAACGCCCCGGCCAGCAGGTGCGGCACGTGCGAGGCGAGCGCGGCCGCCGAGTCGTGCGCCGGCGCGGACATCGGCACCACCCGGGCACCGAACAGCTCCACGAGCAGCCCGGTCAGCCAGCGGAAGGCGTGCGTCGCCGCGCCCGGCGCCGGGCAGAGCACCCAGGCGGCGCCGGCCAACAGCGTCGTGGAGGCGGCGGTCAGGCCGGCGGACTCCGCGCCGGCCATGGGGTGCCCGGGCACGAACCGGTCGGTGAGCCCGAGCCGCTCGGCCGCCTCGGCCACGTCGACCTTGGTGCTGCCGACGTCGGTCAGCACACAGCCCGGCGCGGTCGCGGCGGAGACCTGGGCCAGCGTCCCGGGCAGGGTGGGCAGCGGGCCGCTAAGGAAGACCACGTCCCGGCCGGCCACGGCCTGCTCGACCGTGTCCGGCGCGACCAGCCCCGCGGCCCGGGCCCGGTCGCGGGTCGCCGGGTCGGGATCCCAACCGGCCACGTCCAGGCCGGCGTCGGCCAGGCGCAGCAGCACCGAGCCGCCGATCAGGCCGGTGCCGACCACCGCCGCCCGCACGCCGGCGTACCGCCCGGTCGCCTCGCCGGTCATCACCGGGACCCGGGGTCAGGCCCGCAGCCGGCCGGCGACCGCGGCGACGTGCTCGTCGGACTCGGTCAGCGCCACCCGGACGTGCTGCCCGGCGGTGGGGCCGTAGAAGACGCCGGCCGCGACCAGGATGCCGCGCCGGGCCAGCCAGTCGACCGTCTGCCAGCAGTCCTCACCACGGGTGAGCCAGAGGTAGAGGCCGGCCTCCGAGTGCTCGACCGTGAAGCCGGCGCCGGTGAACGCGGCGGTCAGCACCTCACGTCGGGCGCGGTAGCGCTCCCGCTGCTCGTCGGCGTGCCGCTGGTCCTGCAGAGCGGCCACCATGGCCGCCTGCACGGGAGCGGGCACGATCATGCCGGCGTGCTTGCGGACCTTCAGCAGCTCGGCGACGAGCGCCGGGTCGCCGGCCACGAATCCGGCCCGGTAGCCGGCGAGATTGGACCGCTTGGAGAGCGAGTGCACGGCGAGCACCCCGGCGTAGCTGCCGCCGCAGACCTGCGGAGACAGCACCGAGACCGGTTCGGCCGACCAGCCGAGCGGCAGGTAGCACTCGTCGCTGGCCACCACCGCGCCGCGTTCCCGGGCCCAGTCGACCACCTTGCGCAGGTGCGCCGCGGGCAGCACCCGACCGGTCGGGTTACCGGGCGAGTTGACCCAGACCAGCCGGACCCGGGAGGTCGGCCCGACCGCGGTGAGCGAGTCGGCGCGGACCACGGTGGCCCCGGCCAGCCGGACCCCGGCCTCGTACGTCGGGTACGCGATCGACGGCACCACCACCACGTCACCGGGACCGATGCCGAGCAGGGTGGGCAGCCAGGCGACCAGCTCCTTGGAGCCGATGGTCGGCAGCACGCCGAGACCATCGACCCCGGCGCCACAGGCCCGGGCGACCCACGCCGCGATCGCGTCCCGCAGCGCCGGGGTGCCGGCGGTCAACGGGTAGCCGGGAGCGTCGGACGCGTCGGCCAGCGCCCGCCGGATCACCTCGGGCACCGGGTCGACCGGCGTGCCCATGGAGAGGTTGATCAGGCCCTCTGGGTGCGCCGCGGCCAGGGTGGCCGCGGCGGCCAGGGTATCCCAGGTGTACTCGGGCAGCCGCGACGAGACCGGCGCGGGGCTGTTCAGTGGCCCTCGCCGCGCGGCGGCTGCGCGGCGACGAACGTGGCGTCCTTCTCCACCTTGCCGATCTTCGAGGCGCCCCCGGGCGAGCCCAGGTCCTCGAAGAACTCGTAGTTGGCGCCGGTGTAGTCCTTCCACTGCTCGGGGACGTCGTCCTCGTAGAAGATCGCCTCCACCGGGCAGACGGGCTCACAGGCACCACAGTCGACGCACTCGTCGGGGTGGATGTAGAGCATCCGGTTGCCCTCGTAAATGCAGTCGACCGGGCACTCCTCGATACATGCCTTGTCGAGCACATCCACGCACGGCTCGGCGATGATGTAGGTCACCGGTCTTCTCCTCCGCAAGACACGCCGCGATCTCCCGCGACGGTTAGAGCCTAGTATCTCGCCGGGGAGGGGGTCGATCGTGCTCCGACAGCAGGATGTGGGACACCGGATCGTGGTCCGCCGGATTGTGGGGATTCGCGAAGGCCGGCCGCTCTTCTCGGACGCCCTCGGCGAGCTGGTGGAGCTGAGCGAGACTCATCTCACGCTGGCCACCGCGCAGGGTCAGCTGCGGGTGCCGGTGGCGCAGGTGCACCGGGCCAAGCGGGTGCCGCCGACCCGCCGACCGACCGCCGCCGCGGTGGTGGCCCTCGAACGGGCCGCCGACGAGGCCTGGCCGGCACCGACGCGGGGTCGGCTCGGCGACTGGCTGCTCCGGGCCGCCGACGGCTGGACCGGACGGGCCAACTCCGCGCTGCCGATCGGCGACCCGGACCGGACGCTGCCGGCGGCGGTGGACGCGGTCGAGCGCTGGTACGCCGAGCAGGGCCGACCGGCGCTGATCAACACCCCGCTGCCGCTCGCCGCGCCGGTCGGCGCCGAGCTGGACACCCGCGGCTGGGGCAGCCGCCCGCCCACGCTGGTGCAGACCGCGCCGCTCCCGCTGGTCGACCTCGACCCCGGGGCCGGATCAGCAGCCGCCGGAGCCGACGTCGACCTGGTGGCCGCGCCGTCCACGGCGTGGCTGGCGATCGCCGCCGGGCGCAAGGGTGGCCTGCCGGACGCCGCCCGGCACGTGCTCACCGCCGTGGACCAGGTCCGCTTCGCCCACGTGTACGTGGACGGCACGCTGGTGGCCATCGGCCGGGGCACGGTGACCGGGCAGGGCCGCTGGCTCGGGTTGAGCCTGATCGAGGTGCTGCCGGAGGCGCGCCGTCAGGGGCTGGCGCGGACGGTGATCGCGGCGCTGGCCGACTGGGGCGGCTCGGCCGGGGCCACGCACGCCTTCCTCCAGGTGGAGCAGCACAACACCGCCGCGGTGGCGCTCTATCGGCGGCTCGGCTTCACGACCCACCACACCTACCTGACCCGGGTCGCTCCGCACTGAGCCGGCGCCCACCCCGGACGTGATCAACTCGGGTTCCCGGAAGTCGGGCCGTCCGCTTCGGCCGGACCCCCCGACTTCCGCGAAGTCGAGTCGATCACCGCCGCCGCCGGACGCGGACCGCCCCATCCGGACCGCCTGCCCGGACGGGTCAGCGGCGGACGACCCGGCGCGGCTTGGCGGCCTTGACCTCGGCGTACCGCTTGAGCTGCTGGGAGCGGTAGTCCCGCCCGAGCGCGGTGAGGACCAGGTAGCCGACCACCACTCCGGCGCCGGCGGCCAGCAGGTAGAGCCAGATCTGGGCGAAGAACGTCGCCGCACCGCCGGCGAACGGGTTGTGAGCGATCAGCAGGGGCCCGACCAGCACGGTCAGCGCCATCGCGACCAGCACCACGAGGGCCATGTCGGCCGCCCAGTCAGCCAGCGGCCGGCGGCGAGCCCACCGGAAGGCGACCACGGCCAGGATCAGCCCGATCACCGCGAACATCGCCAGCGACACCCGGTCGGCGGCGGTGTCGTCACCGTCGAAGCCGAACCGGATGATCAGCCGGGCCAACACGTTGACCGCGAACAGCGCTCCCGCGAGCACTCCGACGTCACGCCACCGTCCGTCCACCGCACGACCTCCTGCTGTACGCCCCGTCGAGGGGCACGCATCTCTGGCAGAGATATCTACCACCCGTACCTGGGTGGCGTCATCAGCCGCCCAGTGCGGGCGGAGCGGCGAGGATCTGCCGGAACCCCATCACCGCGAAGGTCATCGCCCCGGCGACGATCATGGCCAGGCCGACCCAGTTGTCGCCAGCCAGCAGCAGGTCGCCCTCGCTGGTCCGGACGGCGGCCACCGCCATCAGCACGAACCACGGCACCGCGGGCAGCGCCACCGCCCACCGGCGGCCGACCACCTCGTACGCGAACCAGCTCAGCGCGATGTTGGCCCCGACGGCGAGCAGCGCCGACACGCCGATCAGCTGCCCCCCGACCCGGACCGTGGAGAACAACAGCTCCAGCACCCCGGTCAGCACCCCGGCCACCACCACGACGATCGCGCCGGCCAACCGCAGGCCCAGGTCCAGCAGGCGCGGGGGCGGCCCCGCCGGAGGCGGAGCGTCCTGGCCTTGCACGACCGACATCGGGGCGACGGGCAGGGTCACCGGAGACCGGCCGCGACGACCGGGAGCCGGCCCGGGGCGCCCTCCTCGGACAGCCCGGCGAAGAGGTCGTCCTCCCAGCCGTACCGGCCGGCGCCGGGGCCCTTCTCGCCGACCGCGAGCGTGAAGAACTCCACGCCCATGAACTCGCCGCCGAAGTTGCCGGCGATCGAGTAGAGCCAGGAGGTGGCCGGGATCTGCGTGGCGTGCGCCCGCATCGCGGCCTCCTTCACGGTGTGCTGCTCCGTCGCGTCGATCCGGGCGGCGATCTGGTCGTCCGGGGTGCCGAAGGGCAGGTCGGCGATGTCCTGGATGCCGGCGAACGGGTTGTCCGAGGATTCGGCGAAGTGCGTCATTCCGGCCTCCAGCACGCTGCGCGGCATGGCCGTCCAGTAGACCTTGGCGGGGGCGCAGCCCTCGGCGGCGGCCAGCTCGACGGCGCGCATCGCCACCCGGTGCGCCTGGATGTGGTCGGGGTGGCCGTAGAAGCCGTTCGGGTCGTACGTGATGAGCACCTGCGGGCGGACCTCCCGCAGAATCTCCACCAGGTGCCCGGCGGCCTCGTCCAGGTCGGCCTGCCAGAAGGCGCGAAGGTGCTCGTTGGTCGCGAGCCCCATCATTCCCGAGTCGCGGTAGCGGCCGGCGCCGCCGAGGAAGCGGTGGTCGGTGACGCCGAGCGCGGCGCACGCGGCGGCCAGCTCACCGATCCGGTACCCGCCGAGCTGGTCGGCCCCGGCGGCGGCGAGCTGGGCCAGCTCCGGCACGTGGATCTCGCCCTCCTCGCCGAGGGTGCAGGTCACCAGCGTGACGTGGGCGCCGTTGGCGGCGTAGTGGGCCATCGTCGAGCCGGTGCCGATCGACTCGTCGTCGGGGTGCGCGTGGACCAGCAGCAGGCGGCGGTCGGGCAGCATCGTCACGACGGTCACTCTAACCGGCGGTTCCGGCCCGCGGCCGTAGACGCGTCCGCCCAGGTCGGCCACATCACGCCCGGCGCGGCTCTACGATTTGGCCTGTGGACTTTCCGGAGCTGGCCGCCCGCACCCGCCGGTTCAGCCACGGCGCGCCGCGTGCTGTCTCCGTGGCCGAGGACGGCTCCCGGGTGATCTTCCTGCGCTCCGGCGGCCCGGAGGATCCGGCGGACGCGCTCTGGCTGCTCGATGTGGCCACCGCCGAGGAGCGGCTGGTCGCCGACCCGGCCACCCTGCTGGGCGCCGACGGCGACGCCGGGGCGCTCTCCCCCGGTGAGCGCGCGCTACGCGAGCGGCTGCGGCTCAGCGCCGCCGGCATCGGCTCGTACGCCCTGGACGCCGCCGGTCGGGTGGCGGTGTTCGCGCTCGCCGGCCGGCTGTTCCGGGCCGACCTGGTGCACGGCGACGTGGTGGAGGTGGCCACCGTCGGCCCGGTGCTGGACCCACGGCCGGACCCGACCGGGCAGCGGCTGGCGTACGTGACCGACGCGGCCGAGGGAATCCGCCGGGGCGAGCTCCGGCTGATCGACGCCGACGGCACCGACACCCTGCTGGCCGGCGAGGACGCCGGTGTGAGCTGGGGGCTGGCCGAGCACATCGCGGCCGAGGAGTTCGGGCGGTTCCGGGGCTACTGGTGGGCGCCGGACGGCGGCTCGGTGCTCGCGGCCCGGGTCGACGAGTCCCGACTGGACCGCTGGCACCTGCACGACCCGGCCGATCCGGCGAGCCCGCCGACCGCCGTCGCGTACCCCCGGGCCGGTGGGCCGAACGCGGAGGTCAGCCTGCACCTGCTGGACCTGGACGACGGCTGGGTCGACGTGCACTGGGACCGGGAGACCTACCCGTACCTGACCGGGGTCAGCTGGGCCGAGGGCAGCCCGCTGATCACCGTGCTGCGCCGCTCGCAGCAGCACGGCCTGGTGCTCGCGGTGGACCCCAGGACCGGTGAGACGCAGGTGCACGCCGAACTGGCTGATCCGCGCTGGGTCGAGCCGATCGCCGGCACACCGGCGCACCTGCCGGACGGCCGGGTGCTGGTCGGTGGCGAGCTGGCCCACGACGGGTACGACGCGCGGTGCCTGTTCGCCGACGGCACCCTGCTCACCCCGCCGTCGCTGTACGTGCGGCGGGTGGTGGGCCGGCTCCCCGCCGGCACCGGCCCGGCCGACCTGCTGGTCGAGGCGAGTGACGGCGAGCCGAGCGAGCGGCACCTGTTCCGGGTCCGCACCACCATCGGCGGCGGGGTGGACGCCCGCCGGCTCACCACCGACTCCGGCTGGCACACCGCCGCCGTCGGCGGGGACGTGCTGGTCGTCGGGGTCGCCTCGCTGGACCACGCCGGGGTGCGGTGGACGGTCCGCCGCGGCGACCAGGAGTTGGCCGAGCTGCGGTCGCTGGCCGCCACCCCTCCGTATTCGCCACTGCCGCTGCTGGAACGGGTGACCGACCGGCGGCTGCCGGCGGCGGTGCTCTACCCGGACAACCACGTGACGGGCCGGCGGTTGCCCGTGCTGCTGGACGTCTACGGCGGTCCGGGGCACCAGGAGGTCGTGGCCGCCCGGGCCGCCTGGCTGGAACGGCAGTGGTGGGCCGACGCCGGGTTCGCGGTGGTCACCATCGACAACCGGGGTACGCCGGGAGTGGCCCCGTCGTTCGAGAAGGCGATCCACCGGCGGGTGGCCGACGTGATCCTGACCGACCAGATCGACGCGCTGACCGCGCTCGCCGGCAAGCACCCCGACCTGGACCTGGGCCGGGTGGGGGTGCGCGGCTGGTCGTTCGGGGGCTGGCTGGCCGGGCTGGCGGTGCTACGCCACCCGGAGCTGTTCCGGTGCGGGATCGCCGGCGCTCCGGTGACCGACTGGGCGTTGTACGACACCGCGTACACCGAGCGCTACCTCGGGATGCCGGAGGACGGGGCGGACATCTACGCGCACCACTCGCTGGTCGAGCTGGCCGCCGAGCCGGTCATCGGTCCAGACCAGGCCCGGCCGTTGCTGCTGGTGCACGGCCTGGCCGACGACAACGTGGTGGCCGCGCACACGCTCCGGCTCTCCGCGGCCCTGCTGAACACCGGCCGGCCGCACGCCGTGCTGCCGCTGACCGGCGCCACCCACATGGCCGCGAACGGCACCGCGGAGCGCCTGCTCCCTCTGGAACTCGATTTCCTCCGTACCCACCTGCTGTGAACTGTCGTGTTCAGAAAACCCCGAGGGCGATAGCGAGCTGGGTGATCGTCGTTGGGGCACCTGTTCGGTGTGAACGGCAAGGGCCCCCTTCCGACGACGCTGTCGGGAGGGGACCCTGCCTGCCTGCGATGTGACTTACGGCTTGACGTGCGCGTCGACAAACGACGGGTAGCCGAAGACGCTGGAGATGAAGACGCCACCCGCCTTGGACCCGTGCACCGCGTAGGCCACGTCGACGAAGAGCGGCACCACCGGGGCCTGCTCCTTCATGATCCGCTCATCGAGCTTGGCCCACTCAGGCCCCTGAGCGCCCGGCTCGAGCGCGAGGATCCGGTCGATCTCGGTGTTGACCGCCGGGTCGTTGAAGTACGCGCTGTTGCTGTTGCCCTCGGCCTTGATGGTGCGGCCGTCGTAGAGCACCGGCAGGATCGACGCGCCGCTCGGCCAGTCCGCCGCCCAGTTGCCGATGTACAGGTCCCAGGGGTTGTTCTTCTTCTTGACCTCGTCGAGCTTCGCGTCGTCCGGGATGTTGCGAAGCGTGATCTTGAAGCCGGCCCGCTCCAGGTTGGCCTTGAGCTGGGCGCCCTGCTGCTGCTCCGTCGAGTTGTCGGCGACGCCGAGGACCAGCTCCGGCGTCTTTCCGCCGAGCAGCTCCTTGGCCTTGTCGACGTTGCCGTTCGCACCGGCCGGGTACGCGTCGTACGCCTTGAAGCCGATCGTGGCTGGCGGCATCAGCGTGGTCAGCGGCGCGGCGATGGTCTGCCCGCCCATCGCCTTGATCAGGCCCTCCCGGTCGATGGCGTAGTTGAGCGCCTGGCGGACCTTCAGGTCGGTGACCCGCTGGTTGTTGATCAGGAGCTGGTTGGTGCTCGGCGTCGGGGAGAGGATGGTGCGGGACTTCAGCGCCGCGTCCCCGGCCACCTTGGCGACCAGCGAGGCCGGCACGTAGTTCCAGGCCAGCGCGCTCTGGTCGGCCCCGTTGTCGGCGATCACCCGGTTGTTGGCGGCGTCCGCGGTCGGGCCGAAGCTCCACACGAACTGGTCCGGGTACTGGTGGCGCACCGCGTCGGTGGCCGGGTCCCAGTTGGGATTGCGGTCCAGGGTGAGCTGTACGCCGGTCTGGTTCTTGGCGATCTTGTAGGGACCGGAGGAGAACGGCTTCTGGTCCAGGTTGACGCCGGTGTCCTTGTCCGGAGGCAGCGGCGCGGTGGTCGGCAGCGAGACCGCGAACGGCAGGTCACAGCGGGGCTTGGCGAACTCGAAGCGCAGCGTCTTCTCGTCCGGCGTGGTCAGCCCGGGCGGCAGCGACGTCTTGTTCTTCTTGAAGTCCCACTTGGTGTCGAACTGGGCGGTGTCGGCCAGCCACTCCTGAATGTAGGTCGGGCCACCGGAGAGGTCCGGGTCGAAGGAGCGGGCGATGCCGTACGCGATCTCCTTGGAGGTGATCGGGCGGCCGTCCTCGAACTTCACCCCGTCCTTGATCTTGAATTCCCAGACCTTGCAGTCCTTGTTGACATTGGTGCCCGGCGTCTCGGCCAGGTCACCGACGAGAACGAGGCCGCCCTTGCCGTCGTCCTTCCAGGTGGTCAGGTAGCGAGCGAAGAGCGGGTTCGCCATCAGACCGGCGAACGAGTACGTCCGCTGCGGGTCCAGGTGGGAGATCGGCGTCTCGCGGATGATGGTGAACGTGCCGCCCTTCTGGGCGCCGCTCACCTCGGCCGCCGGGCCCTGGGAGTCCTTGGGGTCGGTCGCGATGACCCCGGTCTGCTTCCGCTCGGTGTCCACCGTGGTGCCCTCGCCCGTGTTCTCCGAGCACGCACCCAATGCCACAACCAGAGCGATCGCGCCGCCTACGGCGGCCGCCACGCGTGGTCGCATGAAGTACCTCCTTCATCAATGTGCCGTGCGGTCCGTCGGGGCGAGAACCGCCGACGTCTCGAGGATCGTAAAGAAGAAAACCTACGAATTGTGTAACAGTTGTCGATAAATTTCGCCGCCATCCGGGTGGTGGACACCCAGATCGACGGCCGGGTTCAGTGCAGCCGGACCCGCGGGTCGATGGCCGCGTAGAGCAGATCCACCAGCACGTTCGCCAGCACCACGAAGACGGCCGCGATCAGCACGGTGGCCATGATGGTGGGCAGGTCGCCCGAGCGCACCGCATCCACCGCGGTACGCCCCAGCCCCTGGATGCCGAAGGTCGTCTCGGTGATGACGGTGCCACCGAGCGCGCCACCGACGTCCAGGCCGGCGATCGTCACCACCGGGGTGATCGCCGCGCGCAGCGCGTGCCGCCCGTACACCTTGGGTTTCGCCAGGCCCTTGGCCCGCGCGGTGCGGACGAAGTCCTCCGACAACGTCTCCAGCATCTGCGCCCGGGACAGCCGGGCGTAGATGGCCGAGAACAGGAAGGCCAGCGCGACCCAGGCCAGCACCAGCCCACTGGCCCACTTCCCCGGACTGTCGAAGATCGAGGTGTAGCTGGGCACCGGCAGCAGCCGCAGGTTGTAGACGAACACCAGCAGCAGCACCGCGCCCACGAAGTAGAGCTGCAACGAGGCGCCGGTCAGGGAGAAGCCGATCGCCAGCCGGTCCAGCCAGGTGCCCCGGCGCAGCGCGGAGACCATGCCCAGACCAACCCCGAGCAGCAGCCAGAGGATGGCCGCCGGGATCACGATGCTCAGCGTCACCGGCAGCACCCGGGCGATGGTGTCCGAGACCGCCTCGTTGGTGACGTACGACCAGCCCAGGCAGGGCGCGTCACACCGGCCGCCCTGGGCGCTGCCCAGGTCCCGTCCGGCCACGATGCCCTTCATGTAGCCGGCGTACTGGCTGATCAGCGGGTCGTTCAGGCCCAACTCGGTCCGGACCCGCTCCAGCCGCTCCGGGTTGCAGTTCTTCGGGCACATGCCGGTGACCGGGTCACGCGGCAGGGCGAAGAACATCAGGAAGGTCAGCACGCTGACCGCGAAGAGGGTCAGCGTGGCGGAGAAGAGCCGCTTGATCAGAAATCGCGCCATGGAAAACCCCTACCGGGACGACTTCGGGTCGAGCGCGTCACGCAACGCGTCGCCGAAAAGGTTGAAGGCGAACACCAGCGCGAAGATCGTGATGCCCGGGAAGAACACGTACGCCGGGTCGGTCTGGAGGAAGTCCAGACTGTCGTAGATCATCCGGCCGAAGCTCGGGGTCTCGTCGCTGAGGCCGACGCCGATGAACGAGAGCGCTGCCTCGCTGGTGATGAACTGCGGCACCGCCAGCGAGAACGAGACCAGGATCGGCGCCCAGATGTTCGGCAGCAACTGCCGGAAGAGCATGTGCCCGAGCCCGGCGCCGCTGGCCTTGGCCGCCTCCACGAACTCCCGCTCGCGCAGCGCGATCACCTGCCCACGCACCAGTCGGGCCGTACTGGTCCAGCCGAAGATGGCGAATACGGCGATCAGCACGCCCACCCCGAAGGCCGCCGACACCTGCCCCCGCTCGCCGTAGAAGCGCAGCGTCAGGGTGGGGGTGAGCGCCAGCGCGATGATCAGGAACGGCATGGCCAGGGTCAGGTCGGTGATCCAGTTGATGACCGCGTCGAGCCAGCCGCCCAGGTAGCCGGCGAGGGCGCCGAGCACGATGCCGATCGTCGCGGTGATCAGGGCCGCGGCGAACGCGATGAAGAGCGAGGTCCGCAGCCCATAGATCAACCGGATGAAGATGTCCCGGCCCAGCCCCGGCTCCAGACCGAACCAGTGGTCCCCGGTGACACCGCCGGCGTAGCCCAACGGCATGCCGAAGTTGTCCAACAGCTTCTGGAACTGGTCACGGGGGCCGACCCCGTAGACCATCTCGACCAGCGGGGCGGCGAGCGCCAGCAGAACGAAGAAGATCAGCAGCGCGCCGCTGACGATGGCCGTACGGTCGCGGCGCAGCCGGAGCCAGGCGAGCTGGCCGGGCGAGCGGCCGACCACACCCTTGACCTCCGGACCGCCCGCGCCCGTGCCGGACTCGATCTCGGCCAGCGCCACACCCTCCACCGGGGACAGGCTCACGGCGACACCTCCTCGACGATCGCGTCGGCGGCCTCCCCTGCGGGGGCCCCTCCCGCTTCCGGGAAGTGACACGCGGTGGCCTGGTCGCCGCCGTCGCGCGGCACCAGCGCCGGCTCCTCGGTGGCGCAGATGTCCTGCGCCTTCCAGCAGCGGGTGCGGAACCGGCAGCCCGACGGCGGGTCGAGCGGGGTGGGCACGTCGCCGGTCAACCGGATCCGGCCCCCCGGGCCGAGCCGGGTGACGTCCGGGATCGCCGAGAGCAGCGCCCGGGTGTACGGGTGCTGCGGACGCTCGTAGATGTCCGCCCGGTCGCCGATCTCCACAATCCGCCCCAGGTACATCACCGCGACCCGCTGACAGAAGTGCCGGACCACGGCCAGGTCGTGGGCGATGAACACGAACGCCAGGCCCAGGTCCCGTTGCAGGTCCCGCAGCAGGTTGACCACCTGCGCCTGGATCGAGACGTCCAGCGCCGAGACCGGCTCGTCGGCGACGATCAGCTTGGGCCGCAGGGCCAGCGCACGGGCGATGCCGATGCGCTGGCGCTGGCCACCGGAGAACTCGTGCGGGTACCGGTTGTAGTGCTCCGGGTTCAACCCGACCAGCTCCAGCAGCTCCTGCACGCGGGCCTTGATCCCACCCGGCGGCTTGATCCCGTTGACCTGCAGGGGCATCGCCACGATCCGGCCCACGGTGTGCCGGGGGTTCAGGGAGGCGTACGGGTCCTGGAAGATGATCTGAAGGTCCTGGCGCAGCGGGCGCAGCTCGCGCCGGCCGGCGTGCGTGATGTCCCGTCCATCGAACTCGATGCTGCCGGCGGTCGGCTCCAGCAACCGCACCAACATTCGACCGGTGGTGGTCTTGCCGCAGCCGGACTCCCCCACCAGGCCGAGCGTCTCGCCCGGGCGCACGTCGAAGTCGAGCCCGTCCACCGCCTGCACCAGACCGGTGGCGCGCAGCCCCTGGCGTACCGGGAAGTGCTTGGTCAGGCCGCGTACCCGCAGCAGCGGCTGATCGGTCATCGGGCCACCCCCACGGATGCGACGTCCTCGGCGTAGAGCGTGCTGCGCTCCTCGGCGGTCAGGTGGCAGGCGACCAGGTGGCCGTCCGCGCCGGCTGAGCCGGTTGCGCCCGCGGGGCGCAGCTCGGGCACCTCGGTGCGGGCCCGGTCCCCGGGGCGGTCCGCGTAACGGCAGCGCGGGTGGAAGGCGCAGCCGGGCGGCAGGTTGATGAGGCTGGGCGGGTTGCCCTGGATCGGCAGCAGGTCCGCGTCCGCGTCGCCGTGCAGCGACGGCACGCTGGAGAGCAACCCCCAGGTGTACGGGTGCTGCGGCGAGCGGAGCACCTGCTCGACGCTGCCGCGCTCCACGGCGCGACCGCCGTACATCACCAGCACCTCGTCGGCGACCTGGCCGACCACGCCGAGGTCGTGGGTGATCAGGATGATCGCGGAGTGGAACTCGGCCTGGAGGTCGGCGAGCAGGTCCAGGATCTGCGCCTGCACGGTGACGTCCAGCGCGGTGGTCGGCTCGTCGGCGATCAGCAGGGCCGGGTCGTTGACCAGCGCCATGGCGATCATCGCCCGCTGGCGCATGCCGCCGGAGAACTCGTGCGGGTACTGGTCGAAGCGACGCGCCGGCTGTGGGATGCCGACCCGGTCCAGCATGTCCACCGCCCGCTGGCGGGCCTCTCGCCGGCTGGCCTTCGGGTGGTGCACCCGGTACGCCTCGGCGATCTGCCGGCCCACGGTGTAGTACGGGTGCAGCGCGGAGAGCGGGTCCTGGAAGATCATCGCCATGTCGCGGCCGCGCAGCCGGCGTACCTCCTCGTCTCCGAGGCCCACCACCTGCCGGCCGCCGACCGAAATCTCGCCGGTGATGGTCGTCCGCTTGGGATCGTGCAGGCCGAGGATGGCCAGCGAGGTGACGCTCTTGCCGGAGCCGGACTCGCCGACGATGCCGAGGGTGCGACCCCGCTCGACGGCGAACGACACCCCGTCGACCGCGCGCACCACGCCGTCCTCGGTGTCGAACCGGACCCGCAGGTCGGTCACCCGCAGGTAGGCGTCCTGGTCGGAGCGCTGCACCGGCACGGTGGGACGGTCGTCCGGTTCCCCGGACGGCGCCGGATCCGAGCTGTCCACGGCCGCCTCCCTCAGTGACGAAGAGAACTTACAGGAAAGTCCCGAGGGTGAAAATAAGCTACAAAGTCGGCACCTGTCAGCGGGCCCGAGCGTAACGAGTCGGCATCGGCCTGAACACCCCTCACCTCGCCATCCATGGCCATTCATGCCGTGCTCGCACCTCAGGTGCGACCTCGGTGACGCCACCTCAGCTGCACTTGGCAGGTGCTACCCACGGGAATTGCCGACCACCCGCTGCCCTGGACCGAACCGGACTACCTCGCCCTCGGTGAGACGGCCTGCCGAATCGAACTCCTCGACGGCGGACTGCTCATCGGACCACCGCCGACCGTCATCCACCAGGTGATCGTCGGTGCCCTGGCAACAGCCTTGAAATCCGGGTGTGCCGCCGCAGATCGCACCCTGCTATCGGTGATCAACCTGAGGCTGGACGCGAGGCGGATCCTCAATCCCGACCTGGTGGTGACGGCGGAGCTCGACTTCACCGCAGCCTGCGTGCCGGCCAGCGCCGTCCTCCTGGTCGGAGAGATCGCCGCGCCACACACCGCGATCATTGACCGGGTGCTGAAGCCGCACGTCTACGCCGCCGCCGGGATCGAGTGGTACCTGCTCGTCGAGCAGGAGACCCTGACGATGCACCTCTATCAACGGCAGAACTCCCACTACGTGCAGCGGTCGACGACCAAGGCCGGCGAGGTGTTGGAGCTGACGGAGCCCGTGCGGGCCACCATCCGGCCGGAGGATCTGCTCCCCTGACGGGCGTCGGTCGGCTGGCCTAGGGTCGGTCGCATGACCGAGTTCGACGCGGCCACCGCCGCCGTCCAGGCCGCCCTCGACGCGGGCGCCCGATACGCCGACGCCCGGGTGATGCACCGCCGCTACGAGTCGATGACCGCGCGCAACGGCGACGTGGAGGAGCTGACCCAGGACGAGAGCATCGGGATCGGCGTCCGCGCGCTGGTCGGGGCGAGCTGGGGCTTCCATGCCGTACCCGATCTCTCGGATGCCGCCGCCCGCGACGCCGGCCGGCGCGCGGCTCGGATCGCCACGGCGAGCGCGCGGGTGCCCGGCCCGCCGGTCGACCTGGTGCCGGTCGAGGCGGTCACCGCGAGCTGGGCCTCGGGCTGCCAGATCGATCCGCTCGGGGTGCCCCTGTCGGACAAGGGCGACCTGCTGGTCGGCGCGACCCGCACGATGGCCGAGCACGGCGCCGACCTGGCCGAGGGGCTGTACCAGATCTGGGACACCGCCAAGTGGTTCGTCTCCAGCGAGGGCCACCGGATCGACCAGCGGATCCGCGAGTGCGGCGGCGGCATCTCGGCCACCTCGATCGGTGACGGCGAGACGCAGCGTCGCTCCTGGCCCAGCTACCGGGGGCAGTACGGCACCACCGGTTGGGAGCTGGTCGAGTCGCTCGACCTGGCCGCCCACGCCGCGCAGATCGCCGAGGAGTCCCGGGCGCTGCTCACCGCACCGCCCTGCCCCGCCGGCGAGACGGATCTGATCCTCGGCGGCGAGCAGTTGGCCCTGCAGATCCACGAGTCGGTCGGGCACGCCATCGAGCTGGACCGGATCCTCGGCTGGGAGGCCGCGTTCGCCGGCACGTCCTGGCTGGACCTGGCCCAGCTCGGCTCGCTGCGCTACGGCTCCGAACTGATGAACATCACCATCGACCCGACCATCCCCGGCGCGCTGGGCAGCTTCGGCTTCGACGACGAGGGCTCCCCGGCGGTCAAGCGGGACGCGGTCCGCGACGGGCGGTGGGTGGGTGTGCTCGCCGGCCGGGACTCGGCCGCCATGGCCAGCCTGGACTACGGCGGCAGCGTACGCGCCGACGGGTGGGCCCGGCTGCCGATGGTGCGAATGACCAACGTGGGCCTCGAACCGGGCCCGCACACGCTGGACGAGATCATCGCGGCCACCGACGACGGGGTGCTGATGGACCTCAACCGATCCTGGTCGATCGACGACAAGCGCCTCAACTTCCAGTTCGGCTGCGAGGTCGGCTGGGAGATCAAGAAGGGTCGGCGCGGGCGGATGCTGCGCAACCCCACCTACACCGGGATCGGCCCGCTCTTCTGGCGCTCGATGGACATGCTCTCCGGCGAGACGGTGCCCTGGGGGACGCCCAACTGCGGCAAGGGCCAGCCCGGCCAGACCGGGCACACCGGCCATCCGGCCGCGCCCGCCCGCTTCCGCAACGTCCGGGTGGGGGTGTCGGCATGAGCGGGCCGACGGAGCTGGAGCTTGCCGCGCAGGTCATCGAGCTGGTCCGGCGTCTCGGCGGCCCGGCCGCGCAGGCCGAGGCGGTGGTGACCCGCGCCGATCTGGCGCTGACCCGGTTCGCCAACTCGGCCATCCACCAGAACGTCGCCGAGTCGACCGTCGGAATCCGGCTACGGGTGCACGTCGACGGGCGGACCGCCGCCGGCAGCGGCAGCGTCGTCACCGCCGACGG
This sequence comes from Micromonospora sp. NPDC005206, assembly GCF_040608175.1. NCBI lineage: Bacteria > Bacillati > Actinomycetota > Actinomycetes > Micromonosporales > Micromonosporaceae > Micromonospora > Micromonospora sp. NPDC005206. Next base: position 13,014 of record NZ_JBEXHU010000005.1, on the reverse strand, counting down.
GTTGCGCGCGCTGGTCGAGCGCACCCTGGCCGCGGCGCGGCTCTGCCCGCCCGACCCGGGCTGGCCGGGGCTGGCCCCGCCCACGCCCGCGCCGCTCGCCCCGCCCGTCGACGAGGCCACCGCGCACGCCGAGCCGGATCAGCGGGCCGACCGGGTCCGCGCGTTCGTGGCCGCCGCCGGGGGTCTCACCACGGCGGGCTACTGCCGCACCGCGCACCGATCGTCGGCGTACGCCAACTCGGCGGGGCACACCGCGCACGGCCGCTCGGTGGAGGCGGCGATGGACGGCATCGCCCGCCAGGCCGGCGCGGACGGGGTGGCCCGGCAGTGCGCCGACCGGCTGTCCGACATCGACGGCGCCGAGCTGGGTGGACGTGCCGCTGCCAAGGCCCAGGCCGCGGCCGACCCGATCGAGCTGCCACCGGGGCACTACGAGGTGGTGTTCGAACCGGCCGCCGTGGCGGACCTGCTGCAGAACCTCTCCTGGTACGGCTTCAACGGCAAGCGGTACGCCGAGCGGCAGTCCTTCGCCGAGCCGGGGGCGGACCAGTTCGACCGGACGGTGACCCTGGTGGACGACCCGCTCAGTGCGTCGGGGCTGCCGTTCGACGCCGAGGGCACCGGCCGGCGGGCGCTGACCCTGGTCGAGGCGGGCACCACCCGGGCGGTGGCACACGACCGGCGCACCGCCGTCGAGGCGGGCGCGGAGTCCACCGGGCACGCGGTCGCGGGCGGTGCCACCTGGGGCCCGATGGCCCGCAACCTGCGCCTGTCCGGCGCGGTGGCCGGCCCCGCCAGCCCGGTGGGCCGGAGCACCACCGGCGCGGCGGCCGGCGCCGTCGTCGACTCGGACACCGCGGCGCTGGTCGCCGGCGTACGTCGGGGGCTGCTGGTCACCGACCTCTGGTACACGCGGGTGCTCGACCCGAAGAGCCTCGTCGTCACCGGGTTGACCCGCAACGGCGTCTGGCTGGTCGAGGACGGCACGGTGGTGCGGGCGGTCCGCGATCTGCGGTTCACCGAGTCGTACCCGCGGGCGCTCGGGCCGGGCGCGGTGCTCGGGCTGGGCGCGCGGCCGGTACGCCAACCGGACCGGGTGGACGGTGCCTGGTGGGCGGCGCCACCGGTGCGACTGGCGTCGTGGCACTTCACCGGGGGTGCCTCCGGCTGAGCGGGCGGGGCGGGACAGTGACGTTCTTAACACCGCGCCATTGACCGGCTTACCAGGGCTTTTCCGCAGGTCGGACACACGGGACGGTCCCTTGCGGGGACGGCTCGCAAAGATCGGCGTAACGTGTGTCACTTAGCTGCGCCGGTCGATCCGGCGTGGTTGTTGGTGTGCGCATGACGTGGCAGCGGGTGCGGGTTCGCCGGTCCGCGTGCCGACCGGAGAAGATCAGCCCGCCCGTACGGGCCCGTCGAGGAGACGACTCGAATGACATCAACGGCAACGAGGCCGCGGGGAGCGCGGGCGCGCGCCGCCATCGCGGCGAAGACGTTGCGTACCGACCGCTGGTGGTTCGCCCCGCTGATCACCGTGATCGGGCTGAGCGCCTGGATCGCGTACGCGACGGTCCGGGTCTTCATGCACGACTACTACTGGGTCGACGAGTTCCACTACCTGACCCCGTTCTACTCCCCCTGCGTCACCGAGCGGTGTGTGGAGGGCGCCTCGCACTTCGGCCGGTTCCTGCCCGGCTGGTGGATCATTCCGGACGCGGCGCTGACCCTGCCGTTCCTGCTGCTGTTCCGGCTCACCTGCTACTACTACCGCAAGGCGTACTACCGGTCGTTCTGGCTGTCCCCGCCGGCCTGCGCCGTGCCGGACGGTCACAAGGAGTACGGCGGTGAGACCCGCTTCCCGCTGCTCGGTCAGAACCTGCACCGCTACTTCTTCTACGCCGCCGTGATCATCTCGCTGATCAACACCTGGGACGCGATCCTCGCCTTCCACTCGCCGAAGGGCTTCGGCTTCGGTCTGGGCAACATCGTCCTGCTGGTCAACGTGGTGATGCTCTGGGCGTACACCATCTCCTGCCACTCCTGCCGGCACATCATCGGCGGCCGGCTCAAGCACTTCTCCAAGCACCCGGTGCGCTATCGGGCCTGGACCTTCATCTCGGCGTTGAACGTCCGGCACATGCAGCTCGCCTGGATCACCCTCGGCACGCTCGCGCTGACGGACTTCTACATCATGGCGATCGCCGCGGACTGGTTCCCCGACCTGCGGTTCATCAACTAAAGGGCCCCCGACATGACCACTACCACGCGAATCGAACGACACCACTACGACGTCGTCGTGATCGGGGCCGGCGGCGCCGGCCTGCGGGCGGCGATCGAGGCCCGGCTCGCCGGCAAGAAGACCGCGATCATCTCCAAGTCGCTCTTCGGCAAGGCGCACACGGTGATGGCCGAGGGCGGCGCGGCCGCCGCGATGGGGAACGTGAACAGCCGGGACAGCTGGCAGGTGCACTTCCGCGACACCATGCGCGGCGGCAAGTTCCTCAACAACTTCCGGATGGCCGAGCTGCACGCGAAGGAGTCGCCGCAGCGGATCTGGGAGCTGGAGACGTACGGTGCGCTCTTCGACCGCACCAAGGACGGCAAGATCTCCCAGCGCAACTTCGGCGGCCACGAGTACCCCCGGCTGGCGCACGTCGGTGACCGGACCGGCCTGGAGCTGATCCGCACCCTCCAGCAGAAGATCGTCTCGCTCCAGCAGGAGGACCACCGGGAGTTCGGCTCGTACGACGCCCGGATCAAGGTGTTCTCCGAGACCACCATCACCGAGCTGCTGCTGGACGGTGACCGGGTCGCCGGCGCGTTCGGCTACTACCGGGAGTCCGGGGAGTTCGTCCTCTTCGAGGCGCCGGCCGTGGTGCTGGCGACCGGCGGCGTCGGGCGCTCCTACAAGGTCACCTCGAACTCCTGGGAGTACACCGGGGACGGGCACGCGCTGGCGCTGCGCGCCGGGGCGACTCTGATCAACATGGAGTTCCTCCAGTTCCACCCGACCGGCATGGTCTGGCCGCCGTCGGTGAAGGGCATCCTGGTCACCGAATCGGTACGCGGCGACGGCGGCGTACTGAAGAACTCCGACGGCAAGCGGTTCATGTTCGACTACGTCCCGGACGTCTTCCGCAAGCAGTACGCGGAGACCGAGGAGGAGGCGGACCGCTGGTACACCGACCCGGACAACAACCGGCGTCCGCCGGAGCTGCTGCCCCGCGACGAGGTGGCCCGCGCGATCAACAGCGAGGTCAAGGCCGGTCGGGGCTCCCCCGCCGGCGGCGTCTTCCTGGACATCGCCAGCCGGCGCTCGGCCGACGAGATCCGCCGGCGGCTGCCTTCGATGTACCACCAGTTCAAGGAGCTGGCCGACGTCGACATCACCGCCGAGCCGATGGAGGTCGGGCCGACCTGCCACTACGTGATGGGTGGTGTCGAGGTGGACCCGGACTCCGGTGCCGCCTTCGGCCACGTTCGGGGGCTCTTCGCCGCCGGTGAGGTCTCCGGCGGTATGCACGGCTCCAACCGGCTGGGCGGCAACTCGCTGTCCGACCTGCTGGTCTTCGGCAAGCGGGCGGGTGGGCACGCGGCCAGCTACGCCGACGGGCTGGATGCCCGGCCGAAGGTGGCCGTGGACGCGGTCGAGGCCGCGGTGGAGACCGCGCTGGCCCCGCTGCAGCGGGACACGGGCGAGAGCCCGTACACCCTCCAGCAGGATCTCCAGGCGGTCATGGGGGATCTGGTCGGGATCATCCGGCGGGAGGGCGAGCTGGCCGACGCTCTGGGCCGGCTGGCCGAGCTGCGCGAGCGCGTGGCGAAGGTGAGCGCGGCCGGTGGCCGGCGCTACAACCCCGGCTGGCACCTGGCACTGGACCTGCGCAACATGCTGGTGGTCTCGGAGTGCACCGCGAAGGCGGCGTTGGAGCGGCAGGAGTCGCGCGGCGGGCACACCCGGGAGGACTATCCGGCGATGGAGCCCAAGTGGCGGCAGGTCAACCTGGTCTGCGCGCTGGACGGCGACACCGTGCGGCTGACCCGCAAGCCGCTGCCGAAGATGCGGCCGGAGCTGCTCGGCCTCTTCGACCGGGCGGAGCTGGCCAAGTACCTCACCGACGAGGAGCTGGCTGACATCGACGCCCTCGTCCCCGACGCTGGAGAGGCGGACAACCGATGAGCGCGAAGCGTCAGTTCCGGATCTGGCGGGGCGACGAGACCGGCGGTGACCTGCAGGACTACATGGTCGAGGTGAACGAGGGCGAGGTCGTCCTCGACATCATCCACCGCCTGCAGGCCACCGACGCGCCCGACCTGGCGTGCCGGTGGAACTGCAAGGCCGGCAAGTGCGGCTCGTGCTCGATGGAGATCAACGGCAAGCCACGGCTGGGCTGCATGACCCGCATGTCGACCTTCGGGGACGAGGAGACCGTCACGGTCACCCCGCTGCGCACCTTCCCGGTGATCCGGGACCTGGTCACCGACGTCTCGTTCAACTACGAGAAGGCCCGGGAGACGCCGGCGTTCGCTCCGCCGGCGGACGTGGCTCCGGGCGACTACCGGATGCAGCAGGTCGACGTCGAGCGCTCGCAGGAGTTCCGCAAGTGCATCGAGTGCTTCCTGTGCCAGACCGTCTGCCACGTGATCCGCGACCACGACGAGAACAAGCAGGCGTTCTCCGGGCCTCGGTACTTCATCCGGGCGGCCGAGCTGGACATGCACCCGTTGGACACCCGGACCGACCGCAAGGATTACGCGCAGGCCGAACAGGGCCTCGGCTTCTGCAACATCACCAAGTGCTGCACGGAGGTTTGCCCCGAGCACATCAAGATCACTGACAACGGGATCATCCCCATGAAGGAGCGGGTCGTCGACGGCAGGTACGATCCCCTTGTGTGGCTTGGTAGCAAGATCTTCCGCCGGGGCGAGACGCCCCAGACCAGCGTGACCACCGCCCGTCAGGGCTCGGCGACGTCGCCGAGTACGAGCCAGGGTGGCATGCACTCGCACGCGGGTGGTTCGCACGACCCGCAGGCTGAGGTGCAGGCGCAGAGCGGCGTCAACTGGCACCGGGAGGTGCCACACCCGACCGCGCCGGCGGTCGACGACCGGGGCAGGCTGCCGCTGACCGAGCTCACCTTCGACCGGGCCGCCGCGCCGTCGCCGTTCGGCGACGACGTGACCTTCCCGCTGCCTCCGGAGCACCTCAACTTCGCCCACCCGGAGCAGGACGACAAGCACTGAAAGACCACCAAAACGGGGGCTACCGGCACAACCGGTAGCCCCCGTCCCCATTTCCAGCGTTGATCATGAGGTTGGCGGGCGCTTCAGAGCTCCCCGAGCCCGCCAACCTCATGATCAACGGCTCGGTGGCCGGGGATCCGCGAGCAGGGGGCGGAGGGCGGCCACGATGGGGGCGTCGGCGGGGAGCCAGGTGACCGAGTCCAGTTCGTCGGCCGAGAGCCAGCGCAGCCCCGAGTGCTCCAGGGCCTGCGGCTGATCGTCGTGCAGCAGCCGGGCGGCGTACACCTTGAGCACCGAGCGGCCGTGCGCCATCCGCACGTTGCGGCCGACCCGGTCGCCGATCTCCACGCGTACGGCCAGTTCCTCCGCACACTCGCGGACCAGCGCGTCAATCTCGGCCTCCCCCGGCTCGACCTTTCCACCGGGAAACTCCCACATCCCCGCCACCTCTGGCGGGGCGGAACGGGCACAGGCGAGCACCCGCCCGTCCCGGATGATCGCCGCTCCCACGATCACCTTCAGGTCCCGTCGTTCGGTCTGCCCGCCACCATTAGCCCGTTCGGTCCGCACGGGCGTCCAGGGTGCCAGATCAATCGGCGGTTTGGGTACCGTCGCCGTCCGCTAGGCCAACAGAACACGGAAGTGTGGGCGTGGACACCCCTTCCGAGCGACGACAGACTAGAGGGCACCGACAAGACACGGGATGGCGACGATTTGGCCACAAGCCGGCAACGGCGCTTGGGGGGTGCGGTTATGCGCGTGCTGTTCAACAGCCGGGCCAAGCACGACTACCTTTCCGACGCGTTGACCTTGCTATCGGGTTGGACGCGTGAGGGCGAGCAGATCCGACGGACTCTGGAGATCGACGATACCCAACACGCGGCGCTGACTGAACGGGTGAAGGTCGTCGCCGACGCGCTGCGTCTTCGTCCCGAGATCAGCCGCCGGTCAGACAGTACCCAGATCCGGGTCGGGCACGGTAACGGCGAACCGTTGACCGAGGGCGAGGTCCTGCTGGCGGCCCGCATCGAAGACGCCTACCGCGCGGTCACCGAGTCCTGACCGCTCGTTGCGAGGCATTTTCCGTTAAGCACCGGCGCGGGCGTCCTGCGGATACCAGCGCAGCTCCACCGAGTTGCCGTCCGGGTCCCGCACGTAGATCGAGGTTGCCGAGCCGCGGGCGCCGAACCGGTTGACCGGCCCGGTCAGCACCGTGAAGACGCCCGAGTCGATCACCTGCGCCCAGTCCAGCGGCGCCACCACCAGGCAGAAGTGATCGACGTTCGTGCCCTGCGGGTCGCCCCGGACGAGGTCGATGATGCTCTCGGGACTGATCCGCACCGACGGGAACGGGACGGTTCCGGCCCGCCACTCATCGACCCGTACCGGCGCGAACCCGAGCCGGCCGCAATAGAAGTCCAGGGCCCGCTCCACGTCCGTGACGGTCAGCACCAGGTGGTCGAAGCCGGTTACCCGCACCGCGCTGCCGTGTCTGCTGGTTCGCTCGCTGCGCTCGCTCACGCCTCCTCCAGCGCGGCCGCCGCACGCAGCCAGTCGGTGAACAGGGCCGGGTCGATGTCCGCGACGCCGTGCAGCTTCACCACCGCCATCGCCCGCGCGGCGGGCACCAGTCGCCCGGAGGGGTCGGCGATCTCCTGCCCCCGCCACAGCCCGAAGGTGACGTAGGACCCGTACCCCTTGAGCAGGCAGACCGGGCGCTGACCGGGCCGGTCGCCCAGACTCCACACCGGGTGGCCGTGCCACATCGCGCCGGTCGCCCCGGGCAGGGCGTCCGCGATGACGGGCGTCAGCTTCTCCCCTATCTCGCGGAGCGGGCCGGCCAGGCCGGCCAGGTAGTCGTCGATGCTCATCTCGCAGCCTCTCAATCGGGCGGGTTTCCTTGCCGACTTCACGATCCGCCGACGGGGGCCGCGGACCAAGACCGGTTGCCGCTACGATCGTTGACCACAGGTCAACGGTGGGAGCGACGTGCTGGAGCGGTACGAGGTCGAGACGTTCCTGACCCTCGCCGAGGAGCTGCACTTCGGCCGGACCGCCGAGCGACTACGGGTCAGCACCGGCAGGGTCAGTCACGTCATCAAGAAGCTGGAGCGCCAGATCGGGGCACCGCTGTTCGCCCGGACCAGTCGGGTCGTCCGGCTCACCCCGATCGGGCGGCAACTCGCCGACGACCTGGCCCCGCACGTGGCCGGGATCGACGAGGCGGTCCGCCGGGCGGTCGACGCCGGCCGGGGCGTCACCGGGACGCTGCGGGTGGCGTTCCTCGGCGAGTGGACGGCGCCGGTGCTGCTCCGTGCGGTGGCCCTGTTCTCCGAACGGCACCCCGACTGCCGGGTGGAGGTGCACGAGGCGCAGTTGTCCACCACCCGGTCCGGCCTGCTCGACGGCTCGACCGACGTGCTGATCGCCTCGTACCCGTTCGACGGGATGGTCAACGGCCCGGCGCTGCTGTCCGAGGACCGGATGCTGGCGGTGGCCGCGGATCACCCGCTCACCCGGCAACGGTCCGTGTCGCTGGAGGTGCTCGCCGACCATCCCGTGGTGCAGTACCCGTCGGTGACGTCGGCGGAGTTCAAGCGGGACCGGACCCCGGAGAGCACCCCGTCCGGCCGGCCGGTGCCGAAGGGCCCCGCCGGGAACACCTTCTCCGAGATGCTGACGCTGGTGGCGATGGGCCGGGGCGTGCTGCCGGTGGGCGAGCACACCCGCCGCTACTACCCACGCCCCGACGTGGCGTACGTGCCGATCCACGACGCGCCACCCATCGAGCGAGGCCCGGTGTGGCTGGCCAGCAACACCACCACCCGGGTACGGGAGTTCGTCCGCGCGGCGACCGACGCGAACAACGCGGACCGATGAGACACGGCGAGTTCGGTCATCTCCGCCCGGTCCAGGTCTACGACGCCGAGTGCGCGTGGGGGCCGGACGACGACTTCTTCCGGGCGGTGGTCGACGAGACCCCGGCCGCCCGGGTCCTCGACCTGGGCTACGGCACCGGGCGCTGACGCCCGGCGGCTGATCAGGCTGCCGGACGGCGACGGCACGGTCAGCTTCACCCACCACTACCGCTTCGCCGACGGCGCGGAACTGCTCAGCTCGGCGTCGCTGCGCTTCCGCTCCGAAGCGCAGCTCCGCGACTCCCTGGCCGCCGCGGGTTTCACCGTGGACCGGATCCACGGCGGCTGGCACCGTGAGCCCGTCGGCCAGGGCGACGGCGAGTTCCTGGTCGTCGCCCACAGCAGCCGGCTGGCGCCGGTTGCCTAGCCTGGTCCGCATGGCGAACATCGCGTACGACCGCAAGGAGCAGGTCCAGCAGATCGAGAGTGGACTCCTCGACGGTGAGCAGATCATCGCCGTCTACGACGCTGTCGGCACCGGCACCGGATTCATCGGGCTGACCGACCGGCGCGTGATCATCCAGGACCGCTCGTTCGTCGGGAAGCGGCATGCGATCACCAGCATCCCGTACTCGAAGATCACCAGCGTGAGCGTGGTCAGCAACAAGTCCTGGGGCGGCACGTTCTTCTCCACCGGGGCGATCGCCATCCACGTCGGCACGCACACCTACGAGGTGGAGTTCCGTGGCGCGCAGAAGAGCCACCACGTGCACAACGTGATCCTGCACCACATCTCCTGACCAACCCGGTCTGCCGTGGCCCCGGCTGAGGTAAATGCCTTGCCGGGCCCGGCAGGCGCTGCTGTCCTGACTCGACAGCCGCGCGAAGGGAGCAGCCGCCATGCCCGACACAGCGAAGTCCCCCCGACCGAACGTCATCCGACCTGAGGAATCGAGACTTCGTGAGCACACCTGTTCCCCTGACCACGGCGCTGCTGGGCGCCACTGACACCAACCCCGGAGGCCGCTAATGTCGGTCTTCGACGATCCCGGCCTCTTCGGCCGGCTGTGGGCCGCCGGCTACGACGACGGCACCAACCCCGACCCGGCGCCCGCCGTGGATTTCCTGGCCGATCTGGCCAACGGCGGTCCGGTCCTCGAACTGGCGATCGGCACCGGCCGGGTCGCGCTGCCACTCGCCGGGCGTGGCCTCGGCGTGCAGGGCGTTGAGGCGTCCGAGGAGATGATGGCGCAACTGCGGGCCAAGCCCGGCGGCGACCAGATCCCCGTGGTGGTCGGTGACATGGCCGACGTAGGAGTGCCGGGCCAGTTCCAGCTGGCGTACCTGGTCTTCAACACGCTGTTCAACCTGGTGGACGCCGAGCGGCAGGCGGACTGCTTCCGCAACGTCGCCCGGGTGCTGTCGCCCGGCGGCGCGTTCGTCGTCGAGGCGTTCGTGCCCGACCCGCGCAGCTTCGACCGGGACGAGCAGGTGCAGGTCCGCGCCGTGACCGAGGACTCCGCGACGATCCGGCTGCACCGGTACGACCGGCCGGCGCAGCGGTTCATCCGGCAGACCATCACCTTCGACGGCGACGGCGTACACCTGAAGCCGTTCGCGATGCGATACGCCTGGCCGCACCAGATCGACGCGATGGCGCAGCAGGCCGGGCTCCGGCTCACCGAGCGGTACGCCGACTGGCACCGGCGACCGTTCGAGGCGGACAGCACGGCCCACATCTCCGTCTACCGAGCGGAGTAGCGGCGGTTGGTCGACTCCGGGGCCGGAAGCCGGTGGTGTCGATGTGTCACGGTGTCACTGACACCCGACCTCCACGGAACCGGAGTCGACCTCCGTCAGCGGAAGCGAGGTTCCCGCCATGAGCAGACGGACCCGCCTGGTCGTCAGGGCACTGTCGGTGATCCTGTTGGTCGTGGGCCTGGTCGTGGAGGGGTCCAACGACGGCCCGGTTTACTGGATCGGCTGGGGGCTGGTAGCCCTCGCCTGGGTGGGCGTCATCGTCGCCGGCATCCGCCCGAACCGCCGCGCCGCACGCGAGAACGCCCGCCTGCGGGCGGCGCTACTCGGCGGCGAGAGCCCACCGCGAGCAGACACACCTGCTGACCGTCCTCGCGTTGAGGACGACCACCCGGACCGGTGATCGCGCGCACCTGGGGGCCTGCGCCGCACTGGCCATGTCGTACCCGGCGGGCACGATGCGGAGCATGTCTGAGTCATCTGCGCACCAACACCACGCCATCGACTATGTGGAGTTCACGGTCACCGACCTCGACCAGGCCAAACGCTTCTACGCCGAAGCGTTCGACTGGCAGTTCAACGACTACGGCCCGGGGTACGCCGGCATCCGGAGCCCGCAGGGCGACTCCGCGCCCGAGGTCGGCGGCCTGCGCGTGGACCAGGCAGTCCGGGCGGGCGGCCCGCTGGTGCTGCTCTACTCGGCCGACCTCGACCGGTCGGTGCAGGCGGTGAAGGCCGCCGGCGGGCAGGTCGTCAATGGGCCGTACGAGTTCCCCGGTGGCCGGCGATTCCACTTCACCGACCCCAGCGGCAACGAGCTGGGTGCCTGGGCCGAGCGGTAGCACCGGGTCACCCGCGCGGCGGCAGCCCACGAGCTTGACCGGTCGCCTTACGATCCGCGCATGCACCGTGAGGAGATAGATGGAGTTACGGTCCTCCAACGAAATCTGCCGGGCATGCTGGCCGCATCGCTGACGTTCGGCTGTGGCACCCGCGACGAAGAGATCGACTCCGTCGGCCTGAATCATCTGGTGCAGCACCTGGTGGAATGGTCCGATCCTCACGTCGCGGAGAAATACTCGAACGACACCTGGGTGAACGAGACGTCGTTCCTCGCGGCCGGCACTCCCGAGCAGATCGCGGAACACTTCACCGCCATCTGCTCGGCTATCAGCGATCTTCCGCCGGAGGACCTGTCCGATGCTGTCGCGGACGTCGAGGCAGACAGCCGGGACATCTTCAACATCGACGAGGGCGTGCTCGACCCCTGGGGAGCACTGCTCGCGCGGCGTTTCGGGTCGCGCGGACATGGCCTGTCGCGCTGGCCCGCGGTGGATTACCGGCTCTTCACGGCTGACGAGATCAGACAACATGTGGAGAGGTTCTTCACTAGCGGCAACGCCGTCCTCGCCGTGACCGCCGAAGCGCCTGGGGCGATGCGACTTCGATTGCCCGCTGGTCCGCGAATCACCCACGGCACACACCTCGTGAACCACCAATCGGGTCCGGTCTGGTACGCCGATGAGGTTCGCGGGGTCGCGCTGGTCGTCGGTGCCGCACCCAGCGTGGAAGCGCTTCTGCTGATGCGGGCGCTGCAGTTGCGAGTCGGCCAAGCAGTACAGCGGGCCGGGCTCGGCAACGGCGCTGAACTCATGTTCGAGGTCGTCGACAGTACGCGGCACCAACTCGGGCTGAGGGTCACCCCGCAGGACGACAGGAAAGCCAAGAATTTCGAAGCTGCTACCGCGGCGGAACTGCTCTGGGCCGAGCTGCGAAGACTTGTGCACGAAGGGCTCGACCAGGTGGACATGGCCAACCCGGAGGCGATTAGGAACCTGGCCCTACCCGCGGTCCTCGTGCCCACGTATGAGGCGCTGGCCTGGATGCGGCCGATCCAAGAGCTCGAACCCGCGACCCACCTGGAGTTGTTCGGCACAACCGAGCATTACTACTCCGATTCACTCACCGAGCTGACTGGCCTCACTCCGACAGCGGCGCGGGACGTCATGTCGGACTGGCTCTCATCCGCCATGATCGTCGTGCCGTACGGATCGCGACCGGATCTTCTTGGCACCACCGATGTCTCCTGCCCCAGCACCCGCTTCGTGCCGGCAGGTGAGGTGGTCAGGCCGACGCTCATGAAGCGGTTCGGCAACAAGGGCTCGCTGATCATCGGCACGGACGCGATTTCCACGGTGGATGGTGACGGCAACGTGCACACCGTTCCGCTGTCTCAGGCGCTCGTCGCCGAGCGGGACGGCTCGCTCTGGCTCGCCCACATCGGCCATGGCTGCGTCACCGCCATCTCCGACTTCGCTCAGGCAGCCGACAAGCTCCGGTCCGTCCTGCCTCCGCGACGGTTCCGCCGAGCGACAGGGCGGGAGTCAGGATCGATGCGGCCGAGATAGCCGGTCCAGCCAATTCAGACGTTGAAGCGGAACATAGAGCCGCTGTCCCGCCACCAGCGTGAACGGCCGGCGACACCTGCTCTCACGGCGTCTCGGCCTGCCATCGGCGGTGGCTGATTGCCGACGTTTGACAGTGTCGTGTGCCCCCTGGGTGCCCCACACCGCCAGGAGTGGTCGACCCCCGGTCAGGCTCGCTCGATGCCCAGCTGGTCCGGACAGGTCCCGAGACGTCCGGCCCGGTGCACCGCCGTGGCTACATGACTGGTGACTCCGGTCGCCTCCAGACCAGCGGATTAAGAGGCACACACCGAGCGATGGCCGTCGCCGTGTCGCCTCGCCTGCCGTGACGGCCGATCCCCGTCTGTGGCTGGTGCAACGCGCCTCGGTTGCTGTCGCCGTTGCTGTCGCCACGACCTATGCATTACGAGTCCGCCGCGGCCTGCTTGTCGGCGTGGCCCCGGTCCTTGTCGAGCTTCTTCTGACGTCCGCCAGTGTCCGCCACGACTTGCAGGCTTGGCTGCTCGGTTTGCTGCTTCGGGCCCACGCGTTCTGGCTGTCCGACATATCTTGGATGCATGAAGGGCGTCAATGCCGATGGACCAACCAGACCGGAGGTCGGTGCCATCACTAGCGGATCGCAATCTCGCGACAACGAGATGGACGTCATCGAGATCGGGCCTCGTAGGCCACCCCTGCCATGGTGGCGGGGACGGGGAATCGCCGGCCCCATCGCTGTCGCGCTC